>PNBP01000132.1 GCA_003136075.1 Methanoregula sp.
ATCGGTGTTTGGCAGCGCACCGACGCCCGTGCCTAAAGATTCCGGTGGAGGGATCATTTTTGCCATGGCGCTTATCCCTCCTTTCTGAGCCGGCAGGACTCAAGAAGTGCCTGCACCATGGGGAACAGCGAGAGATCGGTATGCGGGAGGAACGTGCTGGACGTGTAATCATCCATGAACGACGGTTCGGCATTGAGTTCAATGTAGGCAATCTTACCGGCAATTGCATCGAGCGTTTTTCGTTCCCGGCGGTTGATCAGCGCGAGGTTTGCCCCAGTCACCGCACCGTTCCCGATATTTTTTATCCGGTCAAGGTCGATCTCGGGGATGAGACCGATAATCGTCGCATTTTTCTTGTTGATATAGTTCCCGAATGCCCCGGCAAAGTAAATCGTCGTAATATCGTGACGGCTCACGCCGGCTTCCTTCATCAGGGTCACGCAGGCAGCATGGATGGACGCCTTGCTCATGATAAGATTCTTGATATCGTTTTCCGTAATTACGATATCTTTGCCGATATCGGTCTCCGCTGCAAACGCAATCACAAATTCCGGGAAATGCGAGCCGGTGCGGATACGGGGATTTTTGATGCTCGTGTTGATCCTGCCCGTGCGGTCAATCACGCATGCGGATATGAGCTCGGCAAGGATATCGATAAGCCCTGAACCGGTAATGCCTTTTGGTTTGATGTTGTTGATCGTGGAAAATGTCGGATCTAGGGTGAACGGGTCAATCGTTATTCTTTCTATCGCGCCGGGATTTGCCCGCATGCCAAAGAGCACCTCGCCTCCTTCAAGCGCCGGCCCTGCAGCACCCGCACACGAAAACATCCACTCGTTGTTCCCCAGCACCACTTCAAAGTTTGTGCCGATGTCGATCATCAGGGAGATCTCTTCGTGTTCATCCATGCCACAGGAAAGAATGTCAGCAATAATGTCGCCACCGATAAAGTCACTGACTGCCGGGAACGCAAAGAGCCCGCAGTTGTGGTTGCCGGCAAGGCCGATCCTTCCTGCGGCTACCGAGAGCGCCCGCTGGACGACAGGGACATAGGGCTCAGCGATGATATACGCCGGATCGATCCCCAGCAGCATATGGGTCATGACCGTATTTCCCGCAACCACCACTTCGTAGATATCCTCCCGGTCAATNNAGAATGTCCTCGCCGCAGCTGATCTGCTTGTTGTAGTTTGAGGCAACTGCCACGACTTTACCGGTGACAAGATCCCAGAGATATACGACAACGGTCGTAGACCCGAGATCCACGGCAGCACCATAGATCCTCTTTGAGGTATCGTTCTCCTGCAGGTCGATAAGGCGGTAACCGCCCGGAACAAGCGCGATGGTGCCGGTGACTTTCCAGTCGCTATGTCGCAGGAGGGCAGGGATCTCGCGCATCACTTCAAGCGGGACATATATCTTATCGACCACCGGGCCCCCGGATTTCTGGATGCCCCAGAGCAGGCGGTTGAGATCCGGTGACGGATCGGTCAGGGATGGCGGGTGGAGTTCGACGTAATATTTTTTAACTGACGGGCGGAATTCAATCTCCGAATCCCGGCCTTCCACAAGGATCTTCTGCTCCTGGATGAGCGTGCCCTCCGGAATAAAAACCGAAAGGTCTCCCTGGATAATAGTCTCACATGCAAGACAGGCGCCTTTTGCCAGCTCTTCACTGGTGAAAAACTGCAAATATTTCTGCCGGTCAAATTCCGTTTTTCCGGACTGGACATAGACAATACATTTCCCGCATTTGCCCTGCCCGCCGCAGACAACATTGATGTTAATCCCGGCCCGCTGGGCGGCATCCATGATCGTGCTGCCGCGTGCTATTTCGATCTTGCGATAACTGGGGAGGAACGTTACCGTGCGCATTTAACTCTTCCATTCATCGTTCAGGTATTCACCAATCTCAGCTGCATCCCGTGGCCCGACAAGCACTTTCCACCCGGTTGCATCCTCGATCCTCCCCGAAAGCGGCGCCGCGTAGCCGGGGATGATCAGTTTTTTGTGGGATACTTCCAGTTCAACACCGAATTTTTTCAGGGCATCCCGCACCAGAAACTCGTTGAGTTTTCCCGCAGCAACTGCCGTGAGGACAGACAACCCTTCCGTATCAACTATCAGGAGGAAACAGGGTACCCGGGTGGATTCAAGATAGCCCTGCAGGGTAAAGAAGGTGAGCGAGAAATTCACGGTCATCAGGACCGGTGCATCCTTCCCCGGTGTCCCGACCCGGTACAGCCCGGGGTTCATCTGGATCGGTTTCTGGGGGTCCGTGTAAATATTCTGGCGGAGAGTAAGTGCGGCTTTTGATGACTCCGCAGAGAGTGGGGTGGTGATAATAACGGAGGCATATTTAACGATACCGAGAGCGATTGCAGCGTCCTGCATTCCCGTTATTGTCGTATCGAAAAATACCGGGTAGCCAAGCTCCGGCACTTTCCGGGTGATGGCCAGCTGCCGGACAGCAGTCGACCGCACTAAAAAGTCCTCGAGGGTTGTTGGTGAAAGATCCATCACGAGCTTCAGGGCACCCTCATTGACGCAGTCTTTTGCAAGTGCGGCAAGATCATCGAGCGTGTTTGCCCGGATAACCATCGGGCACCCATGTTTTTTGGAGAGCGCACACATTTCCCGGTAATTTTCACGAGTGGCTGTACAGAGCAGCGGCCGGTAACTTGCCACCTGTACAAGCGCGGTGGCAAAGGCTTCCGGTGTCTGTGCCATCAGCACCAGCGGAAGGTCGGCGTGGTCTTCAACAACGGCAACAGCGCGGGAAAATATATCGGCAGATCCGCTCGTGTTTTCGATCGCGATACCATTGAAACGGAGATCGGTCCCGACACGGGTGAACAATTCATCCCGCACGCGGACAGTGGCTGCCGCAATCTCTTCAGGAGACTGGGTGTCCTTCACCTTGAATATAATGCCCGGGGGGTGATAGAATGTCTTCTCGTGCCGGTACAGGACAAACTCTTCCCCCACGGCAAAGGTACGTTCACCAACGCCGATTTTTACCAGGCGTATGGGGGGACGGGTAGTCGCGCCAAGTACCGCCTTTGCGTTCTCATCGAGATAGGGACAAAGATCGACATCGGCTTTTCCGCCGGCAAGTTTCATCGCAAAGGTCAGGCACGTCGGATCGCCGCATTCCTTGCAGTTCTTTTTTGGCAGGAGTTTATAGATATCGAGCGCTTTGAGTGCCATCTCACGACACCCCCGGTGCAGGAGAGCGGGATTTCAGGTCACAAAACGCCTGTTTCAGCATCCCGACGGATCGCGGGTGACGGACACAGATGATTTCCGCCCCGGCGGCAGCAGCAGCGATGCTCGTATATACTTCCCACTGCACCGCAATATCGTCCCTAGATTTACCTTCGGCATCCCGGACTTCTTTGATTGT
>PNBP01000163.1 GCA_003136075.1 Methanoregula sp.
ATTGATACGGGTCAGTTTTCCCCCGCCATATTTCAGGGAGTTTTCGATCAGGTTATAGCAGACTTTGGAATAGAGTGGATCAACATACAGTTCAAGATCCGTGCGGTCAGGAACCACGCGGATGTTTCTCATCGGCAGGAACGCTACAGAATCCTGAAGGCACTGGTTCACGTTCTTCCATACCGGCGATTTTACACCCAGTTCCTCGTACTCCCGCGTAAACAGAATCTGGTTCCGGATCGCCGCTGCGGCAGTTTTTTCTTTTTCGATATACTGCTTTTGTTTTTCCGGATCGCACAGGAACCTGTCAGACAGCTCAAGGAACCCTTCAAGTGCAGTCAGCTGGTTGAGAATATCGTGACGGGTGATGCCGGTAAGCAGGTTGAGTTTTTTTCCGGCACGATGCAATGCCATCTCCGCTTTTTTGTGTTCCGTGATATCCAGCAGTGAGGCAGCGCTCATGGTGGTACCGGGGATCAGGTCGATGACCAGGTAGATATCCCGGATCTCCCCGGATTTTGTCCGGAACCGGAANNAGGTATTTTGGGAGTGCTTCCTGCTTGTTCTGCCTGCGCATGCGGTGCTGGGCAAGCATCCATTCCACATCCTCGCTGTCGACAAACTCAGTCCATTTCTTTTTTCCTTCGATCTCCTGCCGTGTGTACCCGGACAACTGGGCAAACTCCCCGTTTGCGAGACTGATAGTGGTATCTTCATTAATCAGCACCATCGCCGTCCCGGTATTTTCAAAAACCGTCCGGTAGGTTTCTTCACTTTGCCGAAGTGCCTCCTCGGTTTTTTTGCGTTTGGAGATATCGGTAACCATAACAAACGAACCGGAAAATGAACCGTCGGCATCGATAACCGGCGTAGCCGAGACAAAACACCAGACTGCCCGCTGGTTTTTATGCCTGAACTTCTGTTCATATGTCCCTCGTTTTCCTCTGCTGTGCTCTTCCATGTGTCGGTCGTGCTCCCCATGGTCTTCTTCGAAAAGGACATCATCGACCGATTTGCCGGTTAACTCTCCCATTGCATAACCGAGCATCTTTTCCATACGGGTGTTTGCAAAGGTAATGATCCGGTTTTTATCGAGGATCCCGATCCCTTCGTTTGCGGTTTCAACAATCTGCCGGTATTGCTCCATGGTCCGGCGCTCGGTCGTGATATCACGGATCGATTCTATTGCCCCGTTTACCTTCCGCTTTTTATCGTAGAGTGGGGATGCGATCGCCCAAATCCTGAGGGGGGGTCCATGTGCACGGGAAATGTCCAGTTCGGCAGATATCGTTTTTTTGGTCCGGTTAATCTGTGTGTAGTGATGGGATGCGAGTTCTTTATCTGTCGCTGACAGCAGATCGAGCAGTGCCGGCTCCCGCTTTCCGGTGAACCGCATTATGCATTCAGAATTTTCCCGGCCGATGGCCTCATCAGATCCNNAAGATCCAAAGCCGGTCAGGTTCTCCATTGCCTTGTTCCAGATGATGACGGTGCCGGCCTTGTTGACGGCAAAAGTTGGGACGGGAAGGAAATTGATGATGTCCATAAACCGCTGACTGGTATGCTCCAGTTCTTCGAGCACCTGTGCCTGGTTCTCTTTAAGAGCGATTGTTTCCAGCGCAAAGGTCAGGTCATCAGAAAGTTCAGTCAGGAGCTGGATCTCATCACTGGTAAAAACGTTTGTGTCACCGGAAAAGAAGGTGATTGCCCCCCTTGTTGTTTTCCCGGTTCTAAAGGGAAACGATGCAAGCGAGCGGTAGTGATGATCACGGGCTTCTTCTCTCCAGGTTTCAGTGTTGGGATCGGCACATACATTGTTGCAGATATATGCGTGGTTCTGACGGATGGCAATGCCGGTCGGACGGTTTTCAGGAAAGGGGTTTTCTTCTGCAACGGTAATATCAGTAAATCCGTCTTCTGTTTTTTTTGCTGATACCGTGATCCACCGGGAGTTTTTGTCTTCCCCCACCACGATCTTTGCCTGTAAAAATTCTCCTTCCTGCACGGCTATCGTGCAGGCTTCCTTCATGAGTTCAAGCGGGTCATGGATATGCAGCACGGCCTCATTTACCCGATTTTGCACGAGATAAATCCGGTTGAGACGAATAATCTTTTTCGTGTTTTCCCTGAGCAAAACGGCTTTTTTTACATGGGAAGACAACTCGGCGAACTGGGATTTCAGATCGCCTCCTTTCCGGACATAGAAATCTGCGCCATTGTTAATCGATTCAATGACGATCTCTTCCCGGCCTTTGCCCGTGAATATGAGGAAGGGGAGATCGGGGTATTTTTCCCGGATCATTTTCAAAAATGCGATGCCGTCAATTTCAGGCATTTCATAGTCTGAAATGATCGCGTCAAAACAGGTTGTCGTGAGCATATCCAACGCTTCGCGTGTTGATAGTGCGGTTGATACGACAAACTCATGATCTTTTTCAAGAAATTGTTTGAGTGTGTCAAGAAGGAGCGACTCATCGTCTACATAGAGAATCGAGATCATTTTTTGCCCATGACTTTGTACTAACGTCCGTGTCCAATAGATACTATAGCGAGTAGATAAATATGCTGGTTTATAATATTAAAAAAAGTCTTGAGTGGGGGTTCGTTACCCTGATCCGATGTTGTAACCGCGAATTAATTATTTTCCCGGAAACGGTTTTTAGCCCTTACCATGATCCATACGTGATGGTATTTTGCAGGTATAAGGTTACTGCACCAGACTTCCGGCAGACCTGAATGCACTTCTTGGAACATGAATCTCAAAGTGTGCATCTTTGTTGAATGTTTCGATATTCTGTAAGGGGATACCGTGATGGACAGGATCTCCTTCATTAAAAACACCTCAAAGGCCGGTATTCTTTCTAAAACTCCGGTCAAAGTTCACATCTTTGATCTCCGGTTTAATACCTGTAGCATTACTCTGCCAGATCAGATCCGGGCAGGACCTCGTGTACCGCCCGGTTGCAGTCAGGATCAGCACTGTCGTTTTGCCGGATACGAAATCCTTATTAAAGAACAAATCAACATCAAGGCGTAACAGAGGTAATGAGATGATATCAAAAACCATGGAAGATGCGATCAACAAGCAGATCAACCGGGAACTCTACTCGGCTTACCTGTATCTTGGCATGTCTGCATACTGCGAATCGGCCAACCTGAAAGGATTTGCAAAATGGTTACGGATCCAGGCAAAGGAAGAGCAGGATCATGCACTCAAATTCTATGACTTTATTATCGCCCGGGGCGGCAAGATCTCTCTTGGCGCTATCGAAGCCACAAAAACAAAGTGGGCGTCGACAGGAAAAATCTTTGAGGAAGTATATGCCCACGAGCAGAAGGTCACCGGCATGATCAATGCCCTTGTTGAGATGGCAGCAAAGGAAAAAGATCACGCCTCGTTTGAGATGCTCCAGTGGTTTGTGAAAGAACAGGTGGAAGAAGAAGAGAACGCAAGTGCGATCCTCGCCCAGATCAACATCGTCGGAGATGTGCCCGGGCACCTCTTCTGTCTTGATCACGAGCTTGGAAAACGGGAATAAACACGCAATCTTTTTCTCTTTTACGGTCATAATCCCGTTAAGTGTCTTTTTATGCTTTCGGTACTGATTCTCGATGACCAGCAGGAAATTCTTGATATCACCCGGACGTTTCTCGAACGATTCGGGGATATGAAAGTAGAAACGCTGCGATCGGCAAAAGAGGGCCTGACGGCATTAAATGATCACGCGTTCGATGCGATTATCGTTGATTATGATATGCCTGACATCAACGGTATCGAATTTTTAAAGATCATCCGCTCGAAGGGCGATACGACGCCGGTCATCATCTTTACTGGCGTGGGCAGGGAGTATGCGGCAATTGAGGCGCTCAATAACGGGGCGAATTTTTTCTTAAAAAAAGGTGATGATATCCACCCCCAGCTCAGGAATATGGTTCACATGATCCGGCAGGCGGTGGAAGGAAAGATTGTCGGCAAGGGGCTTGGCACTGCACAGAAACTGCTTGCGGATACCATCAATATTTTTCCCGACCCTGCATTTGTCATTGACCGTGAAGGCAGGGTGATTGCCTGGAATGCGGGCATGGTCGCACTCTCCGGCGTCGAAGCGACCAATATGATCGGCAGGAAGGACCATGAGTATGCGGCTCCTTTTTTTGTGCGCCGGGTGCCGATGCTCATTGA
This sequence comes from Methanoregula sp., assembly GCA_003136075.1. Taxonomy (GTDB): domain Archaea; phylum Halobacteriota; class Methanomicrobia; order Methanomicrobiales; family Methanospirillaceae; genus Methanoregula. The sequence goes on from PNBP01000163.1 coordinate 4,184, forward strand.
TCTGATCTTTGAAAATGAAACGACCATCGGAGAGCACCATTACCACATCATTGAAAAAGCAGAAAAAATACTCACGGCCTGGATAAAAGTTAGCGGCCAGGATGAAGATGATCGCATCCTGTGGATGAAGTCAACACCGCTCACGGACAGTAAAGGTTCATTTGTCGGTGCGGTCAGCATTGTCCGGGATATCACCGACAGCCTTGGCAAGGAACTTTTACAACAGGCAGAGGTAAATGCACGGGAACCTGCGGTGCCGGCAAAAAAAGAAGGTGCTGCTGCACAGGGAGGCATGTTTAATCGTTTTCTTGGAAAAGCCAAAGCCCCGTATCTCGAAGGGCTCCGGCTCTATTACCGCGAAGGGCGGTATACAGACGCGATACCCTTTTTTAACCGGGCGCTTGAGATCGATCCCGGGTATGTTTTTGCCTATCATGACCGGGGCATCTGTTATCGTGAGATCGGTAAAGATGACGAGGCGCTCAGGGATATTGAAAAAGCCCTCCAACTTTCTCCCGGCGAAGAAGAGATTATGTACAGCCGCGCCGAAACGCTGCGAAAAATGGGTATCCTTAGACAAGATCCAAAGATTATGGCAAAAGCTATGGACGCATATAACAAGGTTCTTGAAAAGAACCCGAATGATGCCGGTGCATGGAATAATCTTGGGATTTGTGCAAAAGAACTGGGCAAAGATGAACTTTCCCGCCAGTACTTTGAGCGGGCTAAAGAGACAGTCCGGACCAATAAAGCAACTTATAAACGCCGGAACCTGAACGACCTCGTTTGATCGGTGGGGAATATATAGGAGCATAGGATAATCCGGTATACTTGAGAACATCCGGGGAGAACTGGTGGAATGAAAAGTCCCGTCTATTTTGCAAGCCTGCGGGCCCGTTCTGACAAGGAGAGCACCGTTGCAAAGGTGCAACGGCTCTTTGAGGCAGCAGGTTTTGGATCCTGTATACGACCCCATGACCGCACGGCAGTCAAACTGCATTTTGGCGAACTGGGGAATGATTCATACATCAACCCGGTGTTTGTGCGCCAGATTGTGGAAAAGATCAAAACTGCCGGAGCACTGCCGTTTGTGACGGATTCCAACACGCTTTATCTGGGGAGCCGGTCAAATGCCGTCGATCATATCACCACCGCCATCCTTCACGGGTTTGATTATGCGGTAGTTGGTGCACCGATCATCATTGCGGATGGCCTGTGCGGCAAAAATGTTGCCCGGGTGCCCATCGGGCAGAAACATTTCGATACGGTTTCCATTGCCGGTGACATTGCCGCAGCCGACAGCATGATCGTGATGAGCCATTT
>PNBP01000075.1 GCA_003136075.1 Methanoregula sp.
ACCAGCGATGACTGGTGCTTGCCGGCATCGGGAAATGATAATTTTTGCACCCGACCTTGGAACCGCTCCCGACAATCCCACCGGCAAAACTGGTGATGATCCCGGCGGTCCCGGTAATTTTTCCCATCGCCGCCTCGGCACCGGCAAGGGCAGACTGCCGGTCTTTTCCCATCACAAGAAAGTTTCCGCCGGCGATCCCTTTTATAGTCCCGAAACGCTCCTCACCCACGTACTCGCCTTCCATCACCGGGATCTTCCAGCACCTCCGGCCGCCGACCATGCACCGCTTTTCATACCGGTCCCCGAAATAGTGCATCCGGGTATAGAACCGGGAGCTGGCATCGGGAAAACCGTCAAAAGCAGATGCAGTCGGTGTCGGGAGAATGCACTGGGAAATCCTCGCGGCGACAGTGGATCGCATGTTCTTCTTATCGGCACAGATCAGGATCGCAATCCCGGCCCTGCCATCCGGGGTCTCATCCGAAGTAAGGTATCGTTCAATCCCGGCCTCGCAGGGGCACCCGATTTTCGAGGTAGCAAAACCGGTCGCTTCAACCGCTGCCTTATACGCCCAGTCTTTGGTTGCGGCCGTGATGATGACCCTTGAGAGCCAGATAGGGAATGCCTCGGCAAACGTGTCAAGTATTTTTGTTCCGTTGATCTCCACCGCGTACCCCTCCCTGCGGATACACCATGCCGTCCTCGGTGATAACAGAGTCCATCCGGATATCGTTTTCATCCACGGGCAGGTTCTCGAATTCCTGGCAGGCAAATGCGATCCCGATCTTGTGCAGTTTCCGGTTTTGCGACAGGAACCGGTCATAATAGCCGGCACCGTACCCGATTCTTCCGCCGTTCCGGTCAAACCCGAGCATCGGGAGGATGATCGTGTCAATATCCTCCGCACGCGCCGAAATTTCGCTGCCGATGGGTTCAGGAACACCAAAGGTGCTGGGAACAAGTGCGGAGAAATCCCGTAAATAGGACAGCCTGAGGCTGATGTCTTCTTTGACAATAATCGGCACAACAACCGGATTTCCCCGCTCGAACAGCATCATGATCAGCGGCTTGGTATTGACCTCTTTTTAGTTTGACGTAAAGACCATGACCGTTTCGCCATCAGCGATAAGCTTCATGAGATGACGGCAGATCCGGTGGCTTTTACTCAGCCGGTCTTCCGGTATCATCGCATCCTTCCTCTGGCGCAGGATCTGCCGCACGCTGTTTTTCTGCTCCCTCATGGGCAGTAGTATATCGGCGACGTATTTATGGTTTTATATGATCCGGTCCCGGATGTCCGGATACCTCATTCTGACCTGACGGTCTGATACGGGGAACTTTTTTAAAAATCTCAGTTCACCCATCACCACACCTGTAGGAGGACCGGGTAAACNNCCATCACCTTTTCCATCGGCATCCTGAACCGACTGGCCTCACGACCGATCAAACTTTGATGGAGCCGGTAATCCGGTTTACGATCCCGCCGGAGAAGATACCGTCATGAGAGAGGTATATATTATCACTGGACAACCGATGACATACCAGCTGGCGCATCTGTATAGAGGTATCAGGAGGAAGGAAAATCATGCAGAAAAAGACGGTGAGGGATGTTGATGTTGGCGGGAAACGGGTGCTCATGAGAGCTGATTTCAATGTACCCATGGACCCGGACGGCAGAATAGAAGACGAAACCCGGATCCGGGCCTGTCTTCCCACGATCACCTACCTGATCGATCACCATGCCCGGGTCATCCTCTGCTCCCATCTCGGGAGACCACATGGCAGGGTGGACGAGCACCTGCGACTGGGACCGGTAGCCCGGCGCCTGTCGAAGCTCCTGCAAAGACCCGTCGAAGCACTGCGGGAGGCAATCGGGCCCGGGGTTGTGCGGGCCGTGTCCGAAATGCAGGACGGGGAACTTGTCCTGCTGGAGAACCTGAGGTTTTACCCGGGCGAAGAGGAGAATGATCCGGAGTTTGCCCGGGGACTCGCAAGTCTCGCCAATCTCGTGGTCAATGATGCCTTTGGCGCGAGCCACCGGGCACACGCATCGGTTGTCGGGGTGGCAGCCTGTCTCCCCTGCGTTGCCGGTCTCCTGATGGAAAAGGAGATCGGGCAGCTGAGCAGTCTCCTTGAAAATCCCGCCCGGCCGTTTGCTGCTATCATGGGCGGGGCTAAGGTGAAGGAGAAGATCGGGATCCTGGAAAATATTCTCCCCAAGGTGGACCTTGTCCTTATCGGGGGCGGAATGGCTGCCACATTTTTATTGAACAGGGGCGATAATGTCGGTACCTCTCCGGTCAAGCCCGACAAAATTGACCTGGTCAGGATCATCATCCAGAAAGCGGAGACTCGTGGGGTGAAGGTCATGCTGCCGGAGGACGTGGTAGTTACCGAAAAACCGGACGCCGGTGAACCTGTCCGGGTGGTGAGATCAGATCAGATCCCCGCCGGTTGCAGTATCGCTGATATCGGGCCCCTGACCATCTCGGCGTTCGCGAGCGAGCTCAGGAAATGCCGGACGGTCGTATGGAACGGGCCGATGGGGGTATTTGAGATCCCGCAGTTTTCAAGCGGGACAACGTCTATTGCCACGACCCTTGCCAGCCTTAATGCCACAACGGTAATCGGGGGCGGGTCTACGGCAGAGGCGGTAACACAGCTCGGGCTTGCCGGCAAAATGACGNNGGGGGAGCCTCCCTCCAGTTCCTCTCGGGAAAGACACTGCCGGGGATCGCGGTTCTTGCCGACAGGGAATGAAACTCTTTATTGTGGGGATTTTCCCGGTAGCGGGCACAGGTCAAAATTACGTGAACCAACGCAGATCTGCGAAAAAAGTATCAAAAGAAAAAAATTTTCGTGTATAATTGTGGCTCTTTGCGATTTTATGTGGGTACGACAGGTTACTAAGCATTTGTTTCAAGATGCTTCCCCCCTCAGGGCCTCTTTTTAGGCACGGCGGGGCAAAGAGGTCGAACCGCCGCACATGATGCCCCGTTTTGGGGTGCATCCCCTTGACCCCCAATTTTATCGAAATTTTCCCCCCAACACCATGAGGATGGTAATCGAAGATATGGGAGGGAATTTCCCTGAGTGGCGGGGAAACACCACAAAACGATTTTCATAGTTCCGGTATGAATCCGATTCAGTTTATACCCGTTTTAACAGAGTCTGAATTTTAACAGAGTATAACCCGGGTAAATTACACCCTCCTCTCCCACGCTACGTTTGAACGCTCCCATGTCCGGCCCCGGTTTTTTATCCGAAATATTCATTGCCTCCAACAGTCCTGATAAGAAACTATGCAGGATATTGTCAGCAGCAGGAAGATGGAGAACGGTATTGTGGTATTCTGGGACGAGAAGGGTGAGAAGAAATCCGAATCGTTCAATTACGCTGAACTCATCGATATGAGGATCAATGCGCTCGACTTGCTCGATCGTCCGAAGTCCTATAAAGTCGACAAGGCCGCACACCAGATCATTGTGAAAAAATAAGAGCGGGATTTTCGAATCTGTAGAAAACCTGTACTCAACCATGTTTTCTGAATCTCTTATATACATTATGAGGGTGACCCCCTCTCTCCCCCAAAGGGGGAAGCAGCCCAAGGGGAGTGCCCCCTTGACCCACCCACGACATCCCTCTCGCTTTTTTGAGGTTTTTCACTAACTCTTTGAGAGGCTATTGCATTTGAGGGTTCCATATGGCGGGGGAAGGGATTCCAGATACATCAGACTTCAAAGAGCGCCTATGATGAAAAACGATGATTTTTACAGAGTCGGATTTTTAAAACCCTTCATACCAATCCGGGCAGGTAATATGGGTCTGGTAGCACCTGCTAAGAAAATACGGGGCAATCCGGAGAACGCTTCGCACATTCCGCTGCACGTTTGAAAAAAGTCGCCCTGATACTAGTGACCCCAGATCCCTTTTAAGACAATTTAAAAATACTGCACACCAATACGAGCCTTTATTGAAGTACGAATGAGAATGAGGATCTATTATGGTTAGACTAACAGGTGAGATCAAGGACTCGCTGACCGGGACAAGGATTGTGTTCCTGGCAACATCATCAAAGGACAGCACGCCAAACGCAGTCCCGATTGGGGCATTCAAGATTCTGGACGACGAAACGCTTCTCATTTCGGACCAGTTTTTCAACAAAACGCTCAGGAACATGAAAGAGAACCCGAAGGCTGTCATATCCTGGTGGGGAGAAAAAGGCGGCTTCCAGATTAAGGGTACCGTGACCATCCATACCCATGGCAAAATCTTTGATGATGACGTGGCGTGGATGAAAGAGCTCAAGCCCACGCTGACGCCAAAGTCCGCGGTAGTCATGAAGATTACCGAGGTCTACCAGGTCAAGCCCGGCGCTGATGCGGGGAAGAAGATACTCTGATTATTTTTGATCAACCGTAAAAGGCTCACAGATGGACTATTGTTTTTTTTTTGCGTCGGGATTCGATGTGGTTCAATTCCGGATATTCCAAAAAAAAACTCGCGTGTTCTCCCGTTAAAAATTGTAACCTGCTCCCCTGCAACTTACCTCTTATCAGTCGGCCCCGCCCTTTTTCAATCAGCCCGGCCCGGATCCCTGGCCACGCAGGCCCTGGGCTCCCCGGTCAAGATACCGGCTGTGTCACCGGGCTTTGAGGGTGAAGGTATCCCCGGTCTCCCATGACCGGGTCACCGGATTGAACACTTTCTGGACACCATCGAACGTCCCGCTGTCTTCATGAACGGTGATGACAAGATAGCCGACTTTCTGGTCGTTCTGGGAGATGGGCGTGAGCGGGTAATCGAGCGTAAGTGCCGGGTTGACAAACGCAGGATCAAAACCCTGCATGGGTGCCCCGCCATTCCCGCTGACAATTTGCGTGAGGCCCTGTGACCCTGCCCTGACATACAGGTGGGCATGACCGCAAAAATAGGCAGAGACGTTGTTGTTTACCATGCTGTTCCAGAACGTGTCACGCTCTGTGGGGCGTGTCGCGAGGCTGTAGGGGATGTCTTCTGTATCGTTGTCCACGAGATATGCAGGAGAATGTCCGAGAACGAACATGAACGGCCGGGTATCCTGCGTGAGCTGCCCGTCGACCCAGCTCTGGTTCACGGTCTCCTTCTCACCATTGTGCGCGATATAATCGTCAGTGGCAATAAATTTTGCACCGTTGTGCGTGAAAGAATACGTCAGCTTCTCTTCTCCG
>PNBP01000024.1 GCA_003136075.1 Methanoregula sp.
TCCGCGGCGATGGACTGTATATTCTGGATATCCGTGAGACGGATGCCCGGATCAAGACGGTAGCGAAATTCTTAAACCAGTATGAGGCACCGGAGATCCTCGTTGTCACCTCCCGCCAGTACGGGCAGTACCCGGCAAAGAAGTTTGCCGACACGATTGGTGCGATGTCTGCAACCGGGCGCTTTATCCCGGGATTGCTGACGAATCCCGTGCTCAGTGCCTATATCGAGCCCAAGGTCGTTGTCGTAACTGACCCGATCGGCGATGCACAGGTCATCAATGAGGCTGTGCAGTGCGGTGTACCGGTTGTTGCACTCTGCGACACCAACAACATGACCCGGTTTGTTGATCTCGTCATCCCGACCAACAACAAAGGCCGCAAAGCGCTCTCGATGGTTTACTTCCTGCTCGCCCGTGAAATGCTTCGTCTGCGTGGGATTACGACGGCCCTTACTCAGGAAGATTTCGAAACGGATATGTAAATCGGCAATCCCTTTTTTAGGGTTACCGATCGTTAGATATAACAGAACAACCAGAGGGTTGATCCGATGAAGATGCGTTCATGCGCCGTGGCGGGCATGTTTTATCCGCGGGATCCCTCCCATCTCGAGCAGCTGCTGGAGACCTTTTTCTCTGCGGCGCATACCGGCGGGGATTCTCTGGGCATCGTATCACCCCATGCCGGGTATATCTACTCCGGGCAGGTTGCAGCGCAGGCATTTTCCACGATTGCACCCGATTTTTCCGGCACCTTTGTCATTATCGGGCCATCACACCGGGGATACATCAGCTGTGTCTCTGCGATACCCTGGGAAACCCCGCTGGGTGTCGTTGAAACTGACGCAGAGTTTGTCAATGCCCTTGATATGGAAATCGACGAACTATCCCAGAAGGACGAGCATTCCCTTGAAGTGCAGGTGCCGTTTATCAAGTACCGGTTCCCCCGGGCGCGGATTGCGCCAGTCATGATGGGTTCCCAGGATATTGCCGGTGTCTGGCAGATTGCCGGCAAGATCATTGATGCAGTAAAACAGACAAACCGGAACGTGCGGATTGTTGCTTCAAGTGACTTCTCGCACTATGTACCAGAGAAAAAAGCGAAAACCGATGATATCTATGCGATCGAGGCGCTGGAAACTCTTGATATTGAGGAGTTTTACCGGCGGATTGAGAGGCGGGGCGTATCCGCATGCGGGTATGGGCCGATTGCGGTGATGGTGACAGTCGCAAAAGAGCTCGGTGCGAGCGCGGCACACCTGATCCGATATGCGACCAGCGGCGATGCAACGGGCGACCGGAGCAGCGTTGTCGGGTACGCTGCTGTTGCGGTGATGTAGGTTGGCAACGTGGAGTGCGCCGGGCAAGGTGTTCCTGTTCGGCGAGCATGCAGTGGTGTACGGCAAGCCCGGGATTGCGATGGCAATCAAGCCCCGGGTGTTTGTCACTGTAAGGCAGACAAAACGTGCCCAGAGAGCAAAATCGCCATACATTGACGGATGTTTTGAAGCAATGGGTGTTCTGGGGAGTGTCTACATAAACTCGCAGCTGCCCAGTTCATCAGGGCTGGGGTCATCTGCTGCTGTGACGGTGGCGACGCTCTGCGCTATCAATGACGAGTTCGGGAAAAAGAAGACCCGGGAAGATATTGCCAATATGGCGTTTGAGATTGAAAAGACGGTGCAGAAAGGGCGGGCGAGCCCGACGGATACAACGGTTTCCGCGTACGGGGGCATTGTCTTTATCTCAAATGGCGAACGGCGGCGGCTTCCCCCGCAGAACATTCAGCTGGTGATCGGGGACTCGCTGGTATCGCACAGCACTACAAAGATGGTGGAGCATGTCAGCGATCTTAAAAAGAAGAACCCGACGATTGTCAACCCGGTGCTGGACGCGATTGAAGCGGTAAGCCTCTCGGCTATCCACCACCTGGATAACCCAAAAGAACTCGGGCGGTACATGAACATGAACCATGCACTTCTTGAAGTGCTGAGTGTTGGCCACCCGCAGTTGTCAAAAATGGTGCTTGCCGCGAGATCCGCGGGTGCGTTTGGCGCAAAAATTACCGGCGCCGGCGGCGGGGGTTGTATGATAGCCCTCTGCCCCAAACCCCTCAAGTTCCGGATCGCCACCGCAATCGAGGGGTGCGATGCACGGGCAGTTGTCACCAGCATCGATACCGAGGGTGCAAGAAAGGAGAAAAATGTCTGACCGCGTTCTTCTGAAACTGGGTGGCAGTGTCATCACGGACAAGAGTGCGGACTGTGCGATCAACCGTGGGGAACTGAGCAGGGTTGCAGAAGCGATCGGATCGGCATCTGCTTTGAATATTCTCATCGTGCATGGTGCAGGCTCGTGCGGGCATCCCGAGGCAAAACGGTACCATCTCGATCGGGGTGCGGCTGCCGGGGAAACTGAAGGAATTTATGTCACCCACCGTGCGGTCAGCAGGTTGAATGAAGAAGTGGTTTGTGCGCTGCGGGAACAGGGTGTGCAGGCAGTGGGCATTCACCCGCTCCACACTGCAGTAGCGGATACGGGCAGGCTTGTATCCTTTGAGGTGCGGCACCTTGAAACGATGCTCAGCTTAGGGATGGTTCCGGTGATCCACGGCGACGTGGTGATGGATCTCTCACAAGGAGCCTGTATTGTCTCGGGCGATCAGCTCGTGCGCTATCTTGCGGTTGCATTAGCATTCAACCGCGTAGGGCTCGCCACCGATGTACCGGGAGTGCTGGATGAGGAACGCGTCGTGCCGGTGATTACACCCAAAACAGCACACGCACTCCGGATCGGCAACTCGATGCATACCGATGTCACCGGTGGAATGAGAGGAAAAATCAATGAACTGCTCGAACTCGCACATGCGGGGATCAGTTCGGACATATTTCATGTCTCGCGGGTCGGGGATTTCCTTGCCGGAAACGACCATGGCGGGACAAAAGTGAGGGGAGAGTAAAACGTATGGCAGATCAAAAACGGTTCACGTCGTCACGTAAGCTTGACCACCTGCGCATCTGCGCGGAAAAGGATGTCGAGTCGGGCGACGCCGGGTTTGGCGATATCAGGTTTGTCCATAATGCATTGCCGGAATGCGATATGGGAACCATTGACCTGTCCACCCGGTTTTTAGACCGCCCGTTTTCTTCCCCCCTGTTCATATCTGCGATGACCGGCGGTCATCCCGGGACAAAGGACGTGAATGTCCGCCTTGCCCGGGCTGCAGAACGCTTTGGTATTGGCATGGGCGTAGGCTCCCAGCGGGCTGCGCTTGAAAACCCGAACCTTGCTGATACATTTACGGTCGTGCGGGATGAAGCACCCCATGCGTTTCTCGTGGCAAATCTTGGCGCTGTCCAGCTCCGCGATCACGGGATTGAATGGGCAGAGCGGGCAGTGGAGATGATCAAGGCGGATGCGATTGCCATCCACCTCAATTTCCTGCAGGAAGCGATCCAGCCGGAAGGTGATCATAACGCAATCGGGTGCCTTGCCGCGATCCAAGAACTGTGTGCGGAGATTAAGACGCCGGTTATTGTAAAAGAGACCGGTTGTGGCATATCGGCGATGACTGCACGCCAGTGCTGGGGTGCGGGCGTCCGGGCAATTGATGTCGCAGGCTGGGGGGGAACCTCATGGGCTGCGGTAGAAAGTGTCCGGGCAGATGAAAGCAGGAATGCAAAGGACAAATCATTAAAATCTCTTGGCGAAGACTTTTCTGCATGGGGAATACCCACGGTTGTAAGCCTCGCTGAGGTCCTTTCATCCGGCAGCCCGGTGATCGCATCCGGTGGTGTCCGCAGCGGCATGGATATTGCAAAAGGGATTGCGATTGGCGCAGATCTCTGCGGGATGGCGCTCCCGCTCTTAAAACCGGCGCTTGTCAGCGATGAAGCACTGGTGCGCTGGATTGAAGCAGTCCACCGTGAACTTACCGTAACCATGTTCCTTTCGGGATCTGCAAAAATTGCCGACCTGCGAAAAGCACGGCTGTATATCATGGGACGGACACGCCAGATGATTGAAAAGGACCATCCGGTGAGAATCCGGAGATAACGAGCCGCACACGGGAGATTTTTCCCGGGACCCGGATACGGCATAACACAACAAACAGGAGAATAGATTATGGATATAGAAATTATTGCAGTGGGCGGATACGACGAGGTCGGGCGGAATATGACCGCCGTCCGCTGCGGAAAAGAGATTGTCATCTTTGACATGGGACTCCGCCTGGATCAGATAATGATCCACGAGGACGCGGAGATTGAGAATATGCACTCCCTTGACCTGATCAAGATCAAGGCGATTCCTGACGATACTATGATGAACTCGGTCGAGGGGACCGTTAAAGCAATTGTCTGTTCACACGGGCACCTTGACCATATCGGGGCAATCCCGAAACTGGCGCACCGGTACAACGCACCAATCATCGCGACCCCGTATGCAACAGAACTGATCCGGCAGCAGATATCCGGCGAACAGAAATTCGGTGTCAACAACAAGCTCTTTGCGCTCAAGTCAGGGCAGCGGTACACGATATCGCCAACCCTTGTCCTTGAATTTGTCCGCACCCAGCACTCGATCATTGATACGGTCACGCCGGTCCTTCACACCCCCCACGGCGCAATTGTCTACGCGTGCGACTTCAAGTTTGACCGGACGCCGGTCATCGGGGAGCCCCCGGACTTCGCACGGTTCCGGCAGATCGGCAAGGAAGGCGTACTCGCCCTTATTGTCGAGAGCACCTATATTGATCGCCCCGGCAGGTGCCCGAGCGAGCGTATTGCCCGGGATCTGGTGCGGGACACGATGACGAGTTACGAGGATGACAAGAGTGCGATCATCGTCTCCACGTTCTCGTCGCACATCGCCCGTGTCAAGACGATCGCTGAATGCGCCCACGAAATTGGGAGAAAACCGGTGCTCCTTGGCCGATCGATGGAAAAATATTCCGTGACTGCAGAGCAGATGAAGCTCGTCTCGTTCCCGCAGGATACCAGCGTGTTTGGCAACCGGCGGACGGTTGACCGGACGATGCGCCGGATGATGAAGTCCGGGAAAGAGCAGTTTGTGCCGATCATCACCGGTCACCAGGGCGAGCCGGGATCCATTCTCACCCGGATTGCACTCGGGGACACACCGTATCTTTTGTCCAAAGGTGACAAGGTGCTCTTCTCGGCAAACGTGATCCCCAACCCGATGAACTTCGGGCAGCGGTACATGATCGAAACACATCTCAAAATGGCCGGGGCCCGGCTGTTTGAGGATCTCCACGTCAGCGGACATGCATACCGCGAAGACCATTACGAGTTTATCAGCCTATTACAGCCACAGCATATCATCCCTGCCCACGGGCACATCAAGATGACCGGTGCGTACGCGGAATTTGCCGGGGATCTCGGCTATACGCTGCACTCCACGGTTCATATTATGCGAAACGGGCAGCGGTTAAAACTGAATTAAACGAGGGATAAGAATGTCGGAACTTTCACCGTACCTGGAATCCGTCGCACTGCAGGTTGACAGCCTGATCAACCGGTATTTCACAAACTCAGTCGGGGAACTGAACAAAGCGTCTGCCCACCTGCTGAATGCCGGCGGGAAACGGCTCCGTCCCGCCGTGGTCATGCTTGCAGCGGATGCGGTGAAACGCGGCAGTTCTTCAGAGATTCTGCCTGCGGCACTGGCGCTTGAACTCACCCACACGTTCACGCTCATCCATGATGATATCATGGACGACGACTCGATGCGGCGTGGTGTGCAGACGGTACATACCAAATGGGACATGCCGACCGGCATTCTTGCCGGTGATGTGCTCTATGCCCGTGCATTTGAGTTCATCTGTATCTCAATAGCCTCGGATAATGCAAAAGTCAGGGCAGTATCCATGCTTGCCCGTGCCTGCGCAGATATCTGTGAAGGTCAGCACCAGGACATGTCCTTTGAGCGCCGGTCTGATGTGACCGAAGGGGAATACCTTGAGATGGTCAGGAAAAAGACCGGTGTTCTCTACGCGGCAGCAGCGGGTATCGGGGGCATTCTTGCCGGCGGCAACGGACGGCAGGTAAAATCCCTGTACCAGTTCGGGTTAAACACCGGCATGGCATTCCAGATACAGGATGATATTATCGATTTGCTCACCCCCACAGAAAAGAGCGGGAAGGACCGCGGCTCCGATCTCCGGGAAGGCAAGCAGACGCTCATCATGATAAAAGCAAAGGAACGGGGCCTCGATCTCATGAAGTATAAGCGGGCTGACCTGTCCGAAGCAGACATCGATGCCGCGATAAAAGAGCTGACCGATGCGGGCGTCATCGATGAAGTAAAGGCAGTGGCAAACGGGCTTGTCCACGAGAGCAACCGGCTCCTTACCCTTCTTCCCCCCTCAAAAGAACGCCAGCTCCTCATGGATATTGGCGAATATTTTGTCACCCGGAGCTTCTAAATGGCGGGGGAAGACCCGAAATCACTTCTTTTCCTGTGTGCTCTCCAGAACGCGGTGAAGCACGGCGGTGTTCCGCAGGCAGGCGCTGTTATCGGGATGGTGATGGGTGCCCACCCGGAGATGCGGTCCCGGGCAAAGGAAGTGGCGGCATGTGCAAAAGAGGCAATCGCGGATGTAGCTGCACTCTCTGCAGATGAGCGGGTGGCAAAACTCCAGGATCTTGCCCCGGAGATGTACGCGGCGCTGTTCGAGAAACACGAGCACAAGAAGATCCTGCCGGATCTTGAAGAGGCAGAACATGGCGTTGTTATGCGGTTTGCGCCCAATCCGTCGGGCCCGCTGCATATTGGTCATGCCCGTGCCGCAGCGCTCAACGATGCCTATGTCCGGCAGTACGGGGGCAGGTATATCCTGCGCATCGAGGATACCGATCCAAAACGGGTCGATCCTGAAGCATATGAGATGGTCAAAGAGGACATTGCCTGGATGGGTCTTGGCATCACCGAGACGGTTACCCAGAGTGACCGTTTGTCCCTGTACTATGACCTCTGCAGCCAGCTGATCGAATGCGGGGGGGCATACGTCTGCACCTGCGACAACGAGCATTTCAAGGCGCTCAAACAGGCAAAGACCGCCTGCCCGTGCCGGGACCAGCCCGTGGAAACAAACTTGGCAATGTGGGAGAAGATGCTTGACCATGGTTTTTGCGAGGGCGAAGCATCGGTGCGGGTGAAAANNAAGCGACCTGCTGCACCCTGACCCCGCAATGCGGGATTTCCCGATATTCCGTATCCTTGACTCCCCAAAGCACCCGAAAGTGGATGCCCATGTCTACCCGCTCATGAATTTCTCGGTTGTGGCTGATGACCACCTGCTGGGCGTTACGCATGTCATCCGGGGTAAGGACCATATTGCCAATACCCGCCGGCAGCGCTATATCTACGACCATTTCGGCTGGACGGTTCCCGTGTACCGGCATTACGGCAGGATGGGGATTGAAGGTGTCGTGCTGTCCACCTCGCAGATGCGACTGGGGATCAATGACGGCACCTATACCGGCTGGGACGATATCCGGCTTGGCACCCTCCGGGCACTTGCCCGGCGGGGGATCAGCGCAGATGCGGTGAAGAATGCAATGCTTGCAATCGGCATCGGTGATACTGACATCTCGTTCTCGTGGGACAACCTCTATGCGGAGAACAAGAAGATTGTCGATCCGCTCGCAAACCGGTATTTCTTTGTGCCGGACCCGGTACCGGCAACGATTGAAGGCGCTCCCCACCATACCGCCCACGCGATGCTCCATCCATCCGATGTAGCTCGCGGCTCCCGAACCCTCTTGTTTGAGGGTTCCGTGTTGCTGCCACAGGCAGATATCCGCCCTGAGGTAACGATGGTCCGGTTAAAGGATCTCTTCAATGTCCGCATTGCGTGGGATAATGACACCCCTGCATTTTCCTATGCCGGCGATGCGCTTGCTGATGCACGGGCGGCAAAGGCTCACATCATCCAGTGGCTTCCGGCACAGTCATGTATTCCCTGTACGATCCTCACGCAGGAGGGCATCATCAGGGGAATGTGCGAACCCGGGGTACCGTCAGAACTGGGTAAGGTTATCCAGTTTGAGCGTGTGAGTTTTGCAAAAATTGACGCCGTGGATGCCACCGGTGTCCGGGCGTATTTCACCCACAGGTAATTTTTTTGCCGTGATGGGCGATGAGGGTATTTTAATCCGGGTATTTTCCCGGTTTTTTTGCACCTGCGTGTTTCCATGGTGAAACCAAAATATATCCTTTCAAAATATTTTAATAATGTAATCACTCAACAGCTGATGTGGACGATCACTCCGGGTATTACAAATATACTGATGAATTTCCCAGTGTTTCTGAGATTGAGAGATGGGTGGCAGGGTATCCGGATGCAGATCAGCTGATTAGCATCATCTCCCGCTCCTATGATTACATCCAGAAATTGCCCTTAAAGGACCTCCCGGAAAATTATACCGAAAAAGAGCTCTCGTTTCCTGATTCTGGTACGTGACCAGCATTCCTGTTTCTGGTTATTCCTATAAAATACTCTATTTTTTTGGCTCTGTAGAAAACCTGTGCTTATCCACGTTTTCTGAATCTCTTATGTATGTGGTATGAGGGTTACCCCCTCTCTCCCCAAAGGGGGAGGCAGCCCAAGGGGAGTGTCCCCTTGACTCCTCCACCCTCCCTCTTGTTTTTGTGGTTTTTCACTCACTTTTTGAGTGGCTATTAAAATTTTGGGGTGCCATGTGGTAGGGGGAGGGACGTTAGATACCGCAGACTTCGAAGAGTGCCTCTGATGAAAAACGATGATTTCTCCAGAGCCGTATTTTTGATATCGTGCAGGATTTTTCTGCTGCAGCATCCTGACAATTCCTCCGGGCTTGAAGCATTCATCCGGCAAGTTCCATAAAAATAAAAAAAAACAATCGAAATGCATAAAAACTCATAAACACGTGGTGATAGTAATGACTGACGCCGTTGACAATCCGGAAAAAATGATGTGTTTTTCGAGTATCATGCCATGGTGGGTAATCCTTCTCTGGGGAATTCTTTCCGTTATTATCGGGATTATGTTTCTTACGACACCGGGCATCACTACGATTCTCTTTATCACGCTTCTTGGCGCTTTCTGGCTGGTGGGAGGCCTTTTTTCCATTGGCAGCCTGTTTGTGGATAAGTCCAATATGGGCCTGAAACTGTTTCTTGCGATCATCAATATTCTCGCAGGGGTTGTAATCCTGCTCTACCCGCTGTACAGCACGCTCTTTTTACTCGCGTTCTTTGTTATTTTCATCGGGTTCTGGGGCTGCTTTATCGGCGTTTCCCACCTGTACCATGCGTTCAAAACAAAAGATGCCGGCAACGGGGTGCTTGGGGTACTCAGCCTGGTTTTTGGTATCTTGTTGCTGGTGTACCCGTTTATCGCCGCAGCACTGCTCCCGTTTATCGCCGGCGCGTTTATGATCCTCATGGGAATTGCTGCTGTCATCGCCGGGTTTATGGCAAAAAAAGCAATTGCAGTAGTTACGGCATAACCCTCCCTTTTTTTAAGTATGTTCCTCCCTGATTAGGCTGTACCGGCGGTCACCGTGTATAGGTGTAAAATGTGATCATCAGGTTCTGGCTAAGAAATCTGTCCGTGTTAAAGCGGTGAATTTTTGTATACGTGGCTGCAGGCAGAAAAAAACGAACCGGCAATCTCAAAAATCCCGTTTAATTTTGTATTTTCGAAGGAATTAGACCTCACAATAACAAAATTTATACCCTTTCAAAGGGTTTTACCACTATGAAAGAGATCCGGTTGCACATAAAAAAACGTGCATTCCCGAGCCATGGACGGGTGCGTGTGAATGCACACCATCTTCCCGATCTTGATGCCAATGAAGGCGATCAGGTAGATCTTATCAACGAGCCCGCACAAAAAATGGTCACCGTGACCCTTATTGCGGATTCCATGGTTGGTGAGGGGGACATACGGGCCAGTGAAGAAGACTTAAAATCTCTCGGTATGAAGGAAGGCGATGAGGTCCTTATCCGCAAGACTCCACCGGTTCAGGAAAAAGTAAAAAAGGCGGTTGCTGGTGCCAGAACCACGATGTCTGAACAGGTGGGCAAGCTTGACAACACAATCAAAAAAACTGCGGGAAATGTGAAGGATAGTGCCGCAAAAACTGCCGGGACCGTCAGTAAAAAGACCCATGAAATCTCCGGTACGATAGAAAAAGCCGCAACGGACACCACGGAAACTATCCGGAAACGCATGAAAGGAAAGGAATGGCTTTAAAAGAGGAAATGATGCAGACCACCAAGAACAGGCCCCTATGGGGCAGGGGAGTAGGACTATGGCAACGGAACTGACCGTCCAACCGCTCATCACTGATACCGTGATCATTGCGGCTCTTGTGATCGTCGGAATGTTTATTGTTTTCCTCATGATCCGGGAGATGCGCATCCTGAAAACGACAAACCGCAAAGCCGAGCTGGATCTCGAGCGGGATAAACTCAGTATCATCCAGCAGCATGCAGAGACAAAGACGTTTCCCTTCACCCGGTTTTCTGCTGAGCAGACCTCCGAGATCCGTCAGGTAGAAGATGACAACCTGTCCCTTGCAACGACAATCTCAGCGAAGGAAAAACTGATCGACACGCGTCTTTCCCGGCTTGAAAATCTTGTGAAAACGAGGAAACTGGATACGCTCATCGATAAGATCCAGGATGAAGAGAAACGGGTGCAGTGATTACCATGTATCCGGTTGTTCACCAGAACCCGCCACAGACGGATTTCTATGAGCAGTTCTCCGCGTTTACCGGGGCACTCAAAGAGAAGATCCCGACATTTGATAAATCCCTTGATGCCTATTTCGACCGACACTTAGCCGGTATCATAGAGGAATGGGAACTGCTGACCGAACCTGATCTTGCCCGCCTCGATGGACGTCTCCGTGCAGTCACGAATGAGATTAACACGCTCTACACGGGCACAATCGTGCTCCAGAAACGGGTAGACCAGCTTGATGCGCTCATTTCAACACTGGAGAAGAAGCGATGACTGGCCTGCAATCGTACCTGGACGCTTATGTGGATCGGCGGATGAGTGCCGTTATCGAGGAGTGGGATCTTTCACGGCAACGCGACATCGCCAATTTCATTCATCGCCTTGATGCTATCGAACATGACATCGCCGAGCAAAAAAATGTCGGAGGCACCGCATCTGATACAATCACCACACTTGAGAACCGTGCAAAACTGATACAGGGGCGGATCTGATATGGATGGACTGGAAGTTTTTATCATCATCGTCGTCCTGTGTGCACTGCTCTTTTTGATCTACTATTTCATAAGCGGGCAAAAAGGAAACATCTCGATTTCAAGCCCGGTAGAAAGCCGGGTGGATGAATATCTTGACCGACGGTTCCAGAGCATCGTTGATGAGTGGCAGCTGGTAACCCGTTCAAAACTTGAGACGTTCACGGAACCACGCTACAAGGAACTTGAACAGGATGAAACCCGGCTTGTGGACGTAAAGAGCGCACATGACGGGATACAGGAATCGCTGGGAAAACTGGAGGTCAGGCTTGACAATCTTGAAAAGGAACTGGCTCAAAAAGGAAACGCCAAAAAATAAGGACATCTCCGCACTCTTTAAGGAATTAAAAAAAGAGATCCCGGTGATTCACCAACAGGGAGAGCCGCCTCTCAAGGATTCGCACAGCTTTGCGCAGTATATGTGCGATCTCTGCAGTACGCCGTATCCAAAGTCCGGGCTCCGCCAGTGTGTCCTGTGCGGGCGATGGGCGTGTGAACACTGCTGGAAAGAGGAGTTCTACACCTGCAAGTCCTGTGCCGGTATCATAAAAATTCATACGCTGAAATAACCCTTTTTTAAAGGAACGTGATCATACCCCCCCTTTTTGTACTCTGCCTGCGTATACTAGAAGATGGCTTCCTATATTGTCCGCTCCGAACTCCCGGTGGATCATCCCCATATTTTTGAGGTGAATGTCCAGGCGTTTGGCGAGGATGAAGAAGCACGGCTGATTGATACCCTGAGGGAAAGCGATGCTTTTGATCCCGCCCTTTCAATTGTTGCGGATCATAATGATACGATCATCGGTCATATCCTGTTTCAGCCGGTCACGATCGATTCTACAAACGGCAATGTTCCTGCCCTTGCACTTGCCCTCCTGTCTGTCCACCCGGAATATCAGGGACAGGGCATCGGCTCGGCTCTTGTCGAGGAAGGCCTCAGGGAATGCCGGCGTCTTGGAAACCGTATCTGCATTGTCGTGGGCCACCCCAACTATTACCCGCTTTTTGGGTTCATGTCTGCACGGGAGCAGGGAATCAGCGTGCAGTTCCCGTGTCCGGATGAATCGCTCATGGCACTGTCCCTTGTCCCCGGCGCACTTGATGGCGTTGGGGGAATGGTGCGGTACCACCCGGCATTGAGTTCAATCATGGAGAACTAACTTTTAAAAAAATCCCTGAAACTGGCTCTTTTTATCATTTTCATGCTGATGTATGCATGTACTTTGATGGACTAATCCCGATTCTCTAATCTGTTGCAGGAACGGGCGTTGCAGCACAGCTGATATACTCCCTCCGCTCCAACGTGTAGGTAAGAGGGCCGGTTCAGCAATGGAACCTGCAAAAACACCCACTATCCATCACCTGCTTGAGGATTTCACGAGCCATGACGGACAGCGAACGCTGGTTGAAAAGACCGTGGTCGGCCCTTTTACCGCAAACAAATATACCAATGACATCTGGACTGCACGACAGCGGCAGGCATCGTCGATCCACGAGATCTCGTACCGTGCCTGCTTTAAACCGCAATTGCCCCGCTTTTTTATTCAGTCCCTTTCTTGCCCGGGCGACAGTGTTTATGACCCTTTCAGCGGGCGGGGGACTACCGTTATCGAAGCCGGGATATGCGGGCGGCGCATTATCGCCAATGACATAAACCCGCTGTCCACCCTGCTGGCCCTGCCACGGTTCTTTCCCCCCACCCTTGAAGATGTGTCAGAACGGCTGGCGATGATCCCGCGTGACGGAGAACGTGCGGATATCGATCTCTCCATGTTTTACCATCCGGACACGGAGCGTGAGATTGTCGCATTGCGGGAGTACCTGCATCAGCGTAAAGCGCAGGGGAGAGAAGATGCACCTGATCGCTGGATCGCGATGGTGGCGACAAACCGGCTCACGGGGCACTCAAACGGGTTTTTTTCCGTGTACACACTCCCCCCTAACCAGGCTGTATCTCCTGAGAGCCAGAACCGGATTAACCGGAAACGCCATCAGGAGCCTGCCTACCGTGACACGCACACGCTCATCCTGCGGAAAACAAAAAGCCTGCTCTCCTCCCTGACCCCCTTAGAAAAAAGCAACCTCTCTGAAGCAGGGAAAACTGCCCAATTCCTCTGCAGGGACGCACGGTCTACGCCCGGCATTCCTGATGCATCTGTCCAGCTTACCGTTACGTCGCCTCCGTTTCTTGATATCGTGCAGTATCGTTCTGACAACTGGCTCCGGTGCTGGTTCAACGGGCTGGACGGGAATGCGATCGGCACATCGATCACCATGTCACGGACCGTTGAGCACTGGGAGACCGTGATGAGAGCCGTTTTTACTGAACTGTTCCGGATCACGCGGACTGGTGGATTTGTTGCATTTGAAGTCGGTGAGGTGCGCAAAAAGACCGTGCGGCTGGATGAGCATGTGGTGCCGCTCGGAGCAGCGGCAGGTTTCTCATGCGTCGGGATTTGAATTAACCAGCAGGTCTTTACAAAAACTGCAAACATCTGGGGTGTGGACAATATGCAGTCCGGGACCAATACAAACCGCATTGTCCTCTTCAGGAAAGATTGCTGACCGTCAGGTGGTTTAATAAAAGGGCAGTGTTTTAGTATTCCCAACTCCAATCTGTAGCCATGGTCACCCGTATCAGGCGGTATGCGCAGATCATTGATATTTTAGGGAAATACGGTTTCGGTATTGGTCTTGAAAAAATATTCCCCGGCAGGGCCGGGTTCCGTCTTCCCGGCGCCGGCGGGCAGGTTGCGGAAACCTCCACGATCTATGAACGGATACGGTTAGCGCTCGAAGAACTTGGCCCGACCTTTGTAAAGTTCGGGCAGATCATGAGCACCAGAACCGAACTGCTGCCGCCTGAGATGATTGAGGAACTCAAAAAACTGCAGGACCATGCAAAACCGCTGCCGTTTTCTGAAGTCCGCAAAGTGATTGAGGAGTGCTGCCCCGATCCAAGCGAATGGTTCTGTGAGATCGATGAGATCCCCGTCGCCTCGGCATCCATCGGGCAGGTGCACCGAGCCGTGCTCAAGGATGGGACGCCGGTCGCTCTTAAAGTCCAGCGCCCGGGGATTGCCGATGTCATCGAAAACGATCTTGGAATTTTANNGCAGAACGGATCGAGGCGGTATTTCCCGAAACCCGGGTGTACAACCCCACGGGTATGGTCGAGGATTTTGCCCACCAGATCCGAAAAGAGATGGATTTCTCCCGTGATGCCCGGAACGCCCAGAGGATGGCGCGCAACTTTCGTGATGTGCCCGGCATCCATTTCCCCAGGATTTACCTGGAGTTCTCTTCCCCGCACCTGCTGGTCATGGAATATATTGAGGGTGTCCGGATTGACAATCCCGAAGAAATTATCGCAATGGGTGTTGACCCGCACGGTGTGGGTGTCCGCGGGTTCCAGGCATACCTGAAAATGATCTTTGAAGACGGGTTCTATCACGGCGACCCGCATGCAGGCAACCTGCTGGTGACAAAGACCGGGGATGTAGTGTTCCTTGATTTCGGTATTGTGGGCGTGCTCCGTCCCGAGAAACGACAGCTTTTCATCAACATGCTCTTTGCGATGACGACGGAAGACATCGACATGATGCTTAAATCACTTGAAGGATTCGGGATTGTCATTGCTGAGGAGAACCGGGAAGCGCTCCGGGACGATCTCTACATCATGATGCATGATCTCGGCGCCGGGGGTGACGATGTCTCGCAGTTCAATTTCGGTCTTGTGGTGACAGAACTTACCGATTCCATGCGCCGGTATAACCTCAAAGTGCCCATGAACCTGATGCTTCTTTTAAAAGTGTTTGTCATGGTGCTCGATATCGGTGTCCGGCTCGACCCGAAGTTCAATTTCAGCGATGAAATTACACCCTATTTGC
Organism: Methanoregula sp.; assembly: GCA_003136075.1. Taxonomy (GTDB): domain Archaea; phylum Halobacteriota; class Methanomicrobia; order Methanomicrobiales; family Methanospirillaceae; genus Methanoregula. Next base: position 15,174 of record PNBP01000024.1, read on the forward strand.
GGAAACTTGCCGATACTAACACGCTCTCTGCTGCATATGTGAAGCGGGCGACAAATTCGATGATGGAAGCCGTGGACGGGATGTTTGATCTCCCCCGCAACTTCAACCTGATGCTGCGCCGGCTCTCCACCGGGACAATCAAGTTAGAAGTCGTCGATACGGATCTCCAGAAACTCCAGATGGCACTTGACCGGGCAAGCGACAAAATCATGATCGGGCTTGTTGTTGCGGCGCTTATTGTCGGGTCATCCCTTGTACTCCTGTCGTCGCCGCTCAACCTGCCAAAAGAGATCATGTGGGTTGCGATCCTTGGGTATACCGCCGCACTGCTCTGCGGGTTCTATGCGATATATCATGTTATATTCCTGAAATTCAGGCTTGAACGATAACCCCGTCAACCTTTTTTCATCCTTTTTTACCGCGTACCAGGCAGAATTCCTCCCACCGGTGGATCTTTTCAGCCAGCAAAAAACGGGTATTTGCCGGGCTGCTCGACGGCAAAATGTGTGCGGGCATCCGGGCAAAGGACGGATCTTGTATTGCGTGATAATATTTTCCAGCCGCAGCACCATTGAGCGCGACGAACCGGCATGACGGGTGTGCCCGAAGGAACCCCGCAATATCGTTGAAAACCGGGTCACGGATCCAGTTGTCTGCGCTCCCTTCACGCTGGCACGAGGCGATCACGTCCCAGAGCGCTACGTGCTGTACAACGAGCTGCTCTGTCCGTTTCGGATAGGCAAGCCGGTGGTCAATGCCATAGAGCGCTTCAATGATCTTCCAGAACTGGTTCTGCGGGTTGCCGTAGTNNTGTAGTACTCGGCATTCTGCAATGACTGGCGACTGGGAAAACTACCGAGGATAAGAAGGTACGGCATTTTGCCGGTCACCGGTGCAAGACCGGTATCGGGCTTTGGCGCAGGTGACCCGAAAGTGATGTTCATCGGCAAAGGAAAAATGAGGCTTGTTTACGTAGGTTTAAAATACAGTTCGCAGTGACAATGCCCGTCCTTCGCGATCTCGTCCTTGTGGTAAATGCAGGGGCATTCGATTGCGCGATCTTTCTGTGCATCTCCGCTCCGGAGCCGGCAGGGGCAGTAGCGTTTCCCGAATTTCTCCTGGTTCCGCACCAGCCCCCGGATCACAATACCGAGATGTTTCTCGTCAGGGTTAACAATCCAGTTATTCTCCTGTGCAAGTGCTTTTGCCCATTTCAGCATATCCGCTTCAGCAGTTTTTTCTTCAGACATAATGGTTCAGCCTTATGGTGGGAGGGGAGTGATACGATATTTCTCTACAAGACACGTTATTCTTTGTGATTGACCGTTACGGTATCATCATATTGTATGATCCATCACCAGTATCCGTGTTTTTATTACCATTTTAGCCTTGCTGTTGTGTAATCCGTCGGGCGACCCGGTTGTAAATTGCCATCACATCGCCCTTTTCAAACCGGTACACGTCTTTGTCGAGCGATTCACCGGTTTTTTTATCCCACAGGCGCATCGAGTCCATGCTGATCTCATCACCGAGGTAAATCGTCTTTTTCCCGCGCCCGAACTCCAGTTTGAAGTCCACAAGTGTGATGCCCTGCGCTGCCATCAGGTCTGAAAGGAGCCGGTTTACGTTAAGCGCACTCGTCTTGATTGTTTTGAGTTCCTTTTCCGTCGCAATTCCAAGTGCGATAATGATCTCGTCGTTGAGCATCGGGTCATGCCGTGAATCGTCCTTGTAGTCGATGACAATGATCGGCGGGTTGAGGGGTGTGCCCTCCTTGATCGGGTAATTGCGGACAAGCGATCCTGCCGCAACGTTTCGCACGATCACTTCGAGCGGGATCATTTCAAGATGGCGGACGACCATCCGTTTTTCATCAAGCATCTCCACAAAATGCGTCTTTACGCCGTTTTTTGCAAGGTATTCAAAGATGAATGCGGATACTTCCGCGTTATACCCCCCCTTGTTTTTCAACACATCCTTTTTCCCGCCATCAAACGCGGTGATGTCATCGCGGAATTCGACGATGAGACGGTCGTTTACATCGGTCCGGTAAACCGATTTGGCTTTGCCTGTGTACAGGAGATCTTTCTGTTTCACGGTCAACTGCTCCCTGCCTTAATTGTTTGTGCGAGCCGGTTTATTAGGGGTTGCAAGTCGGGGTGGTACCAGCCCTTCTCAATAAACTGAGGGTAGATACAGAGTCGTTCCCGGAGGGTATTGTTTCCCACAATTTTTTTGAGGTCGTCAATCGCCGGCCATGGATGTTCGGGATTTACATAATCGATCGTGAGTGGCGACACCCCACCCAGATCGTCCACCCCGCAGTCGATAAGGAGTGATGCATCGATCAGGTTCGGTGCAATCTGGATGGCGATATCATTCTGGAGGATGTCCCGCGCCATTCTTATGGTAGTACCAATCTCTTCCGTGGTCGGGACGTGAAACGCCGCCATTTGTGTGCCGGGTTTTGGGCAGAAGTTCTGGAGAATGACTTCCTGGATATGCCCGTACCTGCGGTGGATGTCGCGGATTGCAAAAAGTGAGTCTTCCCGGTCTGCCCGTGTTTCCCCGATGCCGAGCAATAGACCGGTCGTGAACGGGATCCGGAGTTTTCCGGCATCCTCAATCATGGAAATTCGCACTTCAGGATCCTTGCCTGGTGATGTCGTATGTGCCGGAATGTCGGCGGTGGTTTCAAGCATCAGGCCCATGCTTGCATTCACCGGCTGGAGCTGCTTCATCTCCTCATAGGTGAGGATGCCGGCATTCGTGTGCGGGAGGATGCCGTAGGCGATGCTCCGCGTGCACATTGCTTTGCAGTAATCAAGGATGGTCGCATACCCGATCCTGCGCAGGTATGCATTAAACCCGGGCTCTTCTTCGGGATGTTCCCCAAACGTAAAAAGCGCCTCGGTGCACCGCATCAGTGCGCCATGCCTGAGGGTCTGCTCCACCTCTTTTTGCGCCATAATGCATCCTTCCTGGACGGGTGTGCGGAATGAACAGTACCCGCACCGGTTCCGGCAGACCGTTGTCAGCGGTAAAAAAACATTCCGCGAAAACGTCAGGACCGGTCGCTGCATAACCAGAGATTCACCTCATATCTATTGAAACCTATCCGATTGTTACGGGAATGAAATAAATCACCACCAATAACCATAATGAATACACGAGATCCATTACCATCTGGGAAACCAACAGGCACTATCCGGTAGTGCGGACGGGCATATGGTGAATTTTCGTATGATCAGGGTTCTTCTCTTTACGAGCAGCGCGGAGGACGTCCCGGGGCTTGGGGAGCAGTTTGCCGGGAATCGCGAACTGCTGGTTGTGATCGGGTTCCCGGTACCGCTGGTTCCTGCTGTTGCAGATCGTGAAGGGGCAGATGCGATCGTCGTCTGGTCTGCGGGGGATGGGAATGAGGGTATGCCTCTCCTTCACAATATCCGAACCACAGGCGATACGATCCCGATCATCATCGCCGTAAAAAATCCTGATCGCGACAGAGCGTTCGAAGCCCTCATCCTGGATGCAGACTACTACGTAAGGCCCGGATCACCGGCAGATTCTATCGTTGGGCTGATGAAGATTCTTGGAAATGCCGTTGAAACACGTGGTCTCCGGCGGGCACTTACCGAACAGGAGAAGAGGATCCACACACTTTTCACCCAGTCGCCGGTCGGCATGGAAATTCTTGATGCGCAGGGATCGCTTGTCGACGTTAACCCCGCATTCATGAAGATTTTCGGCGCCCGGGAAAAAGAGCAGCTCGAAAAACTTCATCTGATCGACGTGCTGGAACTATCCGAATCCCAAAAGCAACGCCTGGCAAACAATGA
>PNBP01000106.1 GCA_003136075.1 Methanoregula sp.
CGAACCCCGGTACCTGTATATCGCAGATCTTGATCGTATCGAAAGCACCGGTTCCCATGATAAGATCATCAGGGATTGTGCGAGGCTTGTCGACCGTTGCTACGTCGACCGGGGGTGCCGTTTTCCCGGCGACATGCTGACAGGTGAGCATATAACAACTATTGTCGGCACGGAAACCGGGGGAGCCGATCTGCAGCAATATCATGGGGGCTTGTTGAGTATTGACGTGAAAGACGGGCATGTCCTTCCCTCGGGTGGTGATCCCTTTGACATGCTCACCTCTGTGCAGGACGCGGATTTTGACGGATGTATCCTGCTGAATCTCGGTGCGGTTGGAAANNTCATACCTGGAGATCAGCCTATGACGGCCGATTATTCTATGGCGGTGGAGTTGCAACGGTTGGTGATCTCGAAGCAATCAGCGGAGCGGGTTTTGACGGTGCAATTATTGCAACAGCTGTGCACCGGGGCGCAGTCCCGCTTGCATGGATCCGGAGGGGAACCTGTTGTTAATAACAATTGAGGGAATTGACGGGAGCGGTAAGAGTACCCTGCTGTCAGCGCTCAAAGGGCAACTAGCTGATCTCGATCCGATTTTTACCAGGGAACCGGGTGCAACATGGGTTGGCGAATCAGTACGCCGGGCGATTGCCGAACAGATCGATCCGATCACAGAAGCAACGCTTTTTGTTGCGGACCATGCTGCCCATCTTGCAAAGATCATACGTCCGGCGCTTGCTTCTGACCGGCTCGTTATTTCCGACCGGTACACGGACAGCCGGTACGCCTACCAGTCCGTTACCCTTGAAGGCGTGATCCCTGATCCTCTTGCGTGGCTCAAAGCGATGCACAACGGCTGGTCGATTGTCCCGGACAAAACGTTCCTGCTTGTTATACCAATAGACGACGCACTTCTCCGGCTCTCTGAAAAGAATGGGCGGGAACACTTTGAGCGGCGCGAGATCCTTGAAAAAGTCCAGAACAATTATCTTGAATATGCTAGGGCAGAACCCTCCCGGTTTGTCATCGTTGACGCCAAAAAAGATAAAGATGAGATGGCGGCGTTTGTCGCACAGGTGATCCGGTTTACTTTGCAATCGTCACGATCACATCGCCGACCGTGATGACATCCACTTTGGCTCCTTCTTCCAAATAGGAATACTTTGGGGTAAATGCATTGTCCGGGACCGCAACCACGGTTCCGTCAAGGTTGATCGTTGTTGGCGGGTGAGCCAGTTCTTCGGGTGAGAGGGCATTGATTGCGTTCATGAACTCCTGCGCCTGTTTGCGGAACGTGGGCCCGATTACCGAGCGGTTGAAGTCAATATCTGTGATCACCCGGTCAAGTTTTGCCATGTCCGTACGCCAGTGAACATCCGCATTGAGCGTGCGCCCGGTATCACCTTCATCGTTTACCGTATGCGGTGCGTAGACGGTAACTTTCCCGATGGGTGCGTTAAGGGCAAGACCGGAGTCGTGCTTGTACTTGCGGACTTCTGCGACCACCTTCACGAGCAGGTTTCCCTCTGCGCGGGCTGCATCATCGTCATAGGTGAAGGAAACCCATGACTGCTTGTGAACGCTTCCACTGCCAAGATACGAGTAACATTCCTCGGCAAAGTAGGGTGTGAACGGTGCAAGCATCCGGCAGAGCGCGTCGTACGCAGTATGCAGCACAAGACACGCACTGCGGCGCGATACATCGTTAGCATATAACCGGCCTTTCGAGAGTTCGATATAATTGTCAGCAAGAACATCCCATGCAAATTCACGGATTGCCTTTAATGCATTATCGAACTGGTAATGGTCAAGTGCATCCGTTACTGTCTGGATTGTATCTGAGAGCCGGACCAGCAGCCAGCGATCGGCAAGAGCTGTAACCGGCGCATTCTTGTCAAGCCCTTCTTTTTCCAGCTGGATCAGGGCATATCGTGCGATATTCCACATCTTGGTCTGGAACCGAGATGCCGCAACCACGTCATTCCAGCTGAACATGATGTCAGAACCCATCGCCGCGCCGGTGGCTGCCCACTGCCTGAGGGCATCCGCACCGTATTTTCCGACAAGCTCTTCAGGAACGATCACATTGCCCCGGCTCTTGCTCATCTTGAAACCGTCTTCGCCCAGCACCATGCCGTTGACAACAATCTCATCCCATGGCTTCCCGCCGGTCAGTGCGACCGACCGGAGAATGGAGTAGAACGCCCATGTCCGGATAATATCGTGTCCCTGCGGGCGGATCTGCGCCGGGAAAATTTTTGGTTTTCCGCTGCCGTCCCAGCCGGTAACGTTGAGGACGCTGATCGATGAATCCATCCAGGTATCAAGCACGTCCTGTTCCCCGGCAAATTCCGTACTGCCGCACTTCGGGCACGGGTGCTTTGGTGATGTCAGCGTGGGATCGCATGGCAGATCTTTCTCATCCGGCACCATAATTTCGCCGCATTGTTTACAGGACCAGACCGGGATTGGTGTGGCAAACACCCGCTGGCGGGAAATGCACCAGTCCCATTCCATCTGCGTGATCCAGTTTTCCATCCGCAGGAACATATGTTCCGGATACCATTTGATCTGGCGTGCAGCTTCAAGGATTTCATTCTGGCGGATTTTGACAAACCATTGCCGCTCGGAAAGGATCTCGATCGGTGTTTTGCAGCGCCAGCAGGTACCGACGCGCTGCTCGAGTTTTTCCTGTTTGTGGAGAATGTTTGCCGATTTCATATCGGAAAGGATTGCTTTTCGGCATTCCGTTGTATTCATTCCTTCATATTTGCCGGCAATCTCTGACATTTTTCCCTGGCGGTCGATTGCTTTTCGTAAAGCAAGATTGTGTTGCTTCCACCAGTGGACATCCTGCTTATCCCCGAATGTACAGATCATAACCGCACCGGAACCAAATGCCGGATCAACTGCCTCGTCCTGCANNCAACCGGGACCTGATGTCCAAAGAGCGGAACGGTCATGGTCTTTCCCTTAAGCGCGTGATACCGTTCGTCGCCGGGATGAACCGCAACGGCAACACAGGCAGCGAGGAGCTCAGGGCGGGTGGTTGCTATCTCCACGCCATCGAAATCAAAATAGTTGAGCTGGGTCTCGCGGTCTTCGTAAGCAACTTCTGCAAATGCAATTGCCGTTTCGCACCGGGTGCAGTAGTTTACCGGGTGCTCGCTCTGGTAGATATAGCCGGACTTGAGCATCCTCAAAAACGAGAGCTGGGTTTTTGAGTAATAGTTCGGCATCATCGTGATGTACTCGTTGCTCCAGTCGGTGGAAAATGCCATGCGACGGAGCGTGAGCCGCATCTGCTCGATATTTTTTATCGTGAGATCCCGGCACATCTTCCGGAACTCTTCGCGTGATACATCGTTTTTGGTGATGTGGTTGAGTTCCTCCACTTTCACTTCCGTGGGAAGCCCATGGCAGTCCCACCCTTGGGGGAACATCACGTTATAGCCTTTCATCCGTTTATAGCGGGCGAAAAAGTCGATATAACACCAGTTCAATGCATTGCCGATATGGAAGTTGCCGGTCGGATAAGGTGGGGGAGTATCGATCACGAACTGCGGTTTGACCGAGTCAGGATCAAAGTAGTGGTCCTCATCGCGCCAGGTATTCCGCCAGCGCTCCTCCACCACAGCAAAATCATAGTTTTTTGGCAGCTGATCAGAGGGTACCATTCCGCAAAGGATTGGTCGTTAAATAAAATATAGTGATCGTATCGGTGTCATGAAAAAAAGTCATTTCAATCGTGGCAGATCGAACTATACACAACGATAAGACTCTTGTCATGTAACAACACATAGCTAAACCAATGGAAAAACAGCGGGGACTGGGGTACGCTGCGGCACTCGGTGGCGGGGCAATTCTTGTTGGCCCCTACATTCAACCCCCATGGCTGATGGCACTTATCATCATCCTGTTTGCCCTGATTCTCATGCGGTTTTTCAATACAAAATATCTCACGTATACGTTCTGTATTCTTGCCGGGCTCTATGGTGTCGGGCTTCTGCCATTTTTTGTTCTGGCAACAACGCTTGCAATGCTCGCGCTTGGAGAACTGGTTTTCCAGTCCGGAGCTGACGATCTCAATACCTATCTCTATTATGTGATCTCGACCGCATGGGCGGGGATGCTTGTCATGGTGTACCTTAATGAAAAAGCGATGCTTATGCTGGTCTTTGGCATCATCGCCGGGGTACTCTTAAAAGTGATACTCCTGAAATATGAAGACTCTCTTGTCCTTGAGGGAATTGGCATCGCGATGACCATGTACCTGATCAAGGAGCTGAATTACCAGACAAATCTTCAGATCCTGATAATAGCTATACTCATTGCATTTGCCTTCGGCTATTTTGCGTTCCGGTTCAAGACCGCGGACCTGTCGGGATTGTTCTCTGCGGCACTTATCGGGATTACGCTCATGGTCTTTGCCGATGCCCGCTGGTTCATCATTATGCTTGCGTTTTTTATCCTCGGTTCGGTCTGCACCCGGTACAAGTTTGAATATAAAAAGCGGATTGGTGTGGAACAGGGGCAGAGCGGGGCACGGGGATATCGCAATGTTTTTGCAAACGGGATTATTGCCGCGGCAGCAGCGGTGCTCTATGGCGTCTTTGTTGAACCCGTCTTTATTGTCATGTATGTCGGCTGTGTGGCGACTGCAGCAGCGGACACGATGGCAAGTGAAATCGGCGTGACGGGAGGAATACCCTTTATGATCACGACGCTTAAAAAAGTCCCCATCGGCACAAATGGCGGGGTGACTCCCCTTGGAGAACTGGTTGCACTTCTTGGTGGTTTTCTGGTGTCACTTGTTGCACTGGCACTCAATGTTATCTCCCCGTGGATGGTTGTAGTCTGTACGATTGCAGGGTTTGTCGGGACAAATATTGACAGTATTGTCGGAGCGACGCTTGAGAACCGGGGTTTTCTTGGCAATGCCGGTACCAATCTGGTAGCAACGATCGGTGGCGGGCTTTTTGCTGTGGCGCTTTATCTTGCAGTTCATTAACCGGTCTGCCGGACAACAAAAATCTGATGGGTGGTTTTACGATACAGGGCTCTGTTGAAACGGGCTTGAACCGAATCGGGTTCATACCGGAACTATGAAAACCGTTTTGTGATGTTCCCCCGCACCAGGGCCTCTTTAAAAAGCACTGACGGGCAAATAAGATTTTTTAGGATTGTTCAGTCCCTCCTCCGCCGCGGGGCATCCCTTCTGGGGCGGTGACGTTCGTCATCTCCGGGAGACTGGGGGTCTCGACCCCATAATTATTTCTGAACAGTACGATTTTCATGGGAAATTTTCATTTTTCCCGCTCTGGAGAAAACCTCTTTCATACNNCTCTTGCGCCACCAGTCCCCCAAGGGGGACGGGGCGCAAGGGCGATAATGCCAGACAGGTAATACTACAACACTATCGTAACTAGGGGTGCCAAAGCGGCGGGGGCTTTAGCCCCCAAGAGCGTCATAAAAAAGATCATATGATTTCTACAGAGCATATTTTTCAGTCATTAAAATGGAACCATATCCAAAAAAATAAAAATCAGTATTTATACCAGCGCCCTTTACGGTCATATTCCCCGGTGGTTTCCCGAACCGGGACCGGGCTCCCGGCAATCTTTTTGAAAAAAATTCCTTTATATGCCAGAAGAACCGGGAGGATGAGGGCAATCCCGATAAAGATCATGACTGCGGTAACCCACATCCCGTCCGGCCCTATCATCCGGGCGAGTTCTGACGGGGTTATTGCTGCAAGTTGCGTCTCGTTGTATGTGGTAAGTGGCTGGAGTTGATTGTACAAAAGTGCTTCCCATATAACAGAGCACAGGAAAAAATCCACAAAGCAGAGGATGGCACATACCACATAAAATGCGATCACCTCGGCCGCATGGGTGACCGTGAGTTCAATACTGCGCCGGATGGAATTAAACACCCGCGTGTCTTCAAAGACTGCCGCAGTGTCAGAAAAAAAGGTGAGAAAGAACGTGGGAATCATAATGAAGATCGAAGTCATGGCGAGCACCAGCATATCCGGGGTTCCGCCCGTTGCAAAAGTTGCGGTAATGACGATGAGTACAAAAACAAGCAATGTTGCAAATGCAATGACCAGCAGGGGCAGTAGCACCCTAAAATAATACTGCGCTCCTTTTGCCAGCAGGGTCCCGGCGTTTTTCTCACCAGAATTGATTATTGCATAGCTGCCGGCAACAAACAGGATCATGACGAGTCCCGAGATAACGAACAACCGGCTGGCAAAAAATGTTCCAAAGAGACTGAACAGAATCCATAATGCGCCGGCAAGCAGACCGGCAATACAGCCGGGAATCCAGAGCGCGGGCATCTGTCCAACGCACCGAACCGCTCCTTTCAACTCTTCGAGTGCCATGATTACCTGACCCGCGGCATGGCAACAATTTCCCGCACCTGAAGATCAAAGAAATTTGCCGTATGCGCCGGACGGATCACACAGACCGTATCTGCACCACTGGCTGTGCCGCCAACGGCAATCACTTCGTCTTCCGCACCGATTGCACCCTGGTCTGCGGCGATCAGCACACATTCAACGGCAACTTTTAAACCAACTGCGACAATGCGGCGGAGTGCCTCTGCGATTGCCTCGGTACGTGATCCCCCGCCAACTTTTGAGGAACGCGAGAGGGCACGTTCAAGTCCTGAAAGCGCGTGGGTGCCGGTAACAATTTTTACCCCCTCTTTTATGAGGTGCGCTGCAATCTCCTGTGAGAACTCCCATTCGCCGGGCTTTGTGAATCCTACGACATGTGTAACGACAATCAGCTGGATACCGGTGCCTTTTACGGCATTAAAAAAAACCTGTGCCGTTTCCCCGGAGCTGCTTGCAACAATAATTGTTTTGAGTTTTAATTCCTGTGCCCGTTCGATGGCAAAACGTGCAGAATCCGATGTGTTGATCTTCCCGGGGTTATCAAAATAATAGGTTGTTCTTGCGGTAAACGTCATAAGTACATTTTAATAAGCAGCCATGAAAAACTTTGTCAGATTCTTATCAATTGGTAACAATTAAAAATTTTCATACATTGTTGAGATGAACTAACATGATCACCCTAGCTCTTGCAGGAAAGCCAAACTGCGGAAAGTCGACCTTTTTCAAGGCGGCGACCATGGCGAACGCAGAAATTGCAAATTATCCTTTTACGACTATCAATCCCAATTTTGGTGTTGCCTATGTACGGACAACCTGCCCGTGTCATGCCCTCCACCTTACCTGTGGACACTGTGTGGACGGGAACCGGTTTGTCGCGGTCAACTTAATCGATGTTGCAGGACTCGTGCCNNAGGGCAAAGGACTGGGCAACCAGTTTCTTGATCACCTGCGCCAGGCTGATGCGATCCTGCATATCGTGGACGCAAGCGGCGGTACTGACAGCGAGGGAAACCCCGTCGATGTTGGCAGCCATGACCCGGCCGAAGATGTCAAATTTCTCGGCTATGAAATGACGATGTGGGTCTATGGGATACTTGACAAGCACTGGTCACGGCTTTCCCGTCAGGCTTCGGTCAAGACCTATTCCATTCACCAGGGCATCTCCGAAGTATTTACGGGTCTTGGAATTACACCGGAAGAAGTCCGTGATGCGGAGCTGCTGCTCAAGATCGATCTTGTGCATGCAACCATGGAAGATCTTGTCCCTTTCTGTGCGGAAATCGTAAAAATTTCAAAACCGATGCTCATCGTAGGGAACAAAGTTGATGAGGCGCCGGAAGCATTACGCGCTAAACTTACAAAAGCACAGGTTGCAGTTGCAAGCGCGGCATCGGAGCTTGCGCTCAGGAATGCCGCAGCGGCGCATGTGATTACCTACCTTCCGGGAGATCCTGAATTTAAAGTTACAGAGGGTATCACGTTATCTGCTCTCCAGAAAGCAGGGCTGACAAAGATTGCCGGTGTCATGAAACAGAACGGTGGCACCGGTGTCCAGCAGGCAATTAACCGGGCAGTCTTTGAACTTCTTGACCGGATTGTTGTGTATCCTGTGGAAGATGAAACCCATTTCTGCAATAAGCAGGGTGATGTTCTTCCGGACGCATTCCTCATGAAGAAAGGATCGACCCCGCATGACCTGGCATTTCAGGTCCATACCGATATCGGCAAGGGATTTTTATATGCGATCGACGCCCGGACGAAAATGCGTATCAAGGAGAACCATGTGTTAAAAGACGGTGATATTATCAAAATCGTGAGTGCCGCGAAGTAGGCGCAGGAATCGACGTGGTCTGACGTTTGTCATCCAATTGTCAGACAATCCTGCCGCTCTTTTTAAAAAAGCCCTTGAAATCTCTCTGTTTCTGGTCAAAAAGAGCATTTTTCCCACAAAGTTTATACACAGATAATGTGAACACTGGATTTACCGAGATGAAAAATAACGGTAGGAGGTGGATTCATGGGTGGAGAGATATACCAGGCACAGGTGATTCGGAATTTCTTTGACTGTATCACCGGGACTGACCGGAACCTGACCCGCATCTACATGTGTGTCATGAGCCTTGCGAAACTCCGTATGGAACCTCCCGAAAAGATGACAGCACTTGTCGATCAGCTGCGGAAGAGCAAGATCCAGAAGGG
>PNBP01000095.1 GCA_003136075.1 Methanoregula sp.
CATGCCAAAGAAGATCATGACAAACTTCGCTTTCTTCATGATCTCGACCGACTTCTTGATCGTATCCCGGGGAATACCGGCAACGGTTTCGGGGATATCAAAGCCCCGGAGCACGGTTCGGAATGCATCGAAGAGCTCGTAGTCGTGTCCCTGGTCGAGCATGAGATGGACATCGGCAAGTTTCGCGGTGTCGGTCTCACGCGGGTCGATACTGAGAACAGTCCGCTGCATCTGTCCCTTCTGGGTGAAGTAGCCGCGGGGGAAGATCGAGTACCGGGAGGTGTGGCGAGGGTGGGCGTGCATCGGGTTGCATCCCCAGAAGACCACGACATCGGCACGGTTCTTCGCTTCACCGAGCGTGCAGCTCGGGTACCCGTTGTCGAACATCGCCAGGAACGAGGGGCCGTGGCAGATGGTCGCACAGTTGTCGAGCACGGCGCCGGCCTTCTCAGCAATCCGGCCGACCGCGCTCATGCCTTCGCAGTTGGTGGAGCCAAAGCCGTAGATGAGGGGTTTCTTGGCTGCGAGCATTGTCTTTGCCATCCAGTCGATCGCCTCATCGTAGGGGATCTCCTTCATGGTACCGTCCGGCTGACGCTTGCGTGGAAGCTTCGGGCGGGTGGGGTCGTTTGCGTGGTGGAAGAGGTTCGTCCCGATGATGCAGGCATTGTGCACCTCGAGAATCTTGGTTTCATCGTCGGAAACGAGTACTTCGATATCATCACAGGATGACCCGCAGTACGGGCACCCGACACCTTTGATAAGTTTCGGCATAATTATTGACCCCCTTTCCAGAGCCCGACAGCACCCTGCACGAGCTGAAGGGCAGTTTTCAGGTTCTCCGTGGGAGCTGGTTCGATGGTGACCGGGAATCCGCTGTACTGCGGGGTGCCGGTGGACTGGGTCCGGGGCGGGACGACCTGGTTTGCCCAGACGCCCTGCCGAATGTGGGCAAGGCCCGGGGGCACGAACTGGGTCGCATAAATGGCTTTCACAATCACAGTACCGCACTCACTGGTTACCCGAACATTGGTGTTCTTCCAGATGCCGGCTTTCTTCATGTCGTCAGGGTGCATCTCGCAGATCGAGCAGGCCTCGAAATAATCGGGGTTGGTCTTGCCCTTCTCCATGGCAGCGCCTTCCTCAATGGAGCGCTGGGTGATCATATTTAGGTGAATTTTTGGCATAGTCACATCCCCGGAATTCAAACTATCCCGAGTGCACCGATCTCGCCCCGTCCGGAAAGGGTGATCACCTTGTACGGGCAGGCGCCGACACAGACACCGCAGCCGGCGCAGAGTTCTGTCTTCACATCAAGGCTGACCGATTTCCCGTCTAAGACGGTGTAAATCTTGTCTTTGGTCACCGGGTCGAGCGTATGGAGCTCGAGCGCATTCACCGGACAGGCAACCACGCAGTTGCCGCAGCCGGTACACCGGTTTATGTTTACATGTACTGAAAACGCCATGCACATCACAACAAAAGTTTTATGATTTTGATCGTTATTCAACATTGTAATTAAATGTTATGAAAATGCTATTGTGTTAAGCAGTTTATATTAACCAAATTTTCTTTTCTAAAAAATCCATTAATCTACGCCGGCTGTGTAACGGGTTCCACATATAAAACCTTCAATTGAAAATAAAAAAATGCATACCTTCTGTGATTGGAACGGTGTTTCAGTCTAATATTTCTTCAAAAAAACAAAATTCGCTGGTGGTTTGCTAAAACTCCCCGGGGTGGGGAGAACAGAAGTTTTGTCAGTTCATTCGAGCCGATATCAAGAACCGCATTGAATTTCCTGTTTTTCTGGATAGTGCGTATATGGAATGAAGGCTGGTATGCATAGAGTTCAAGATTTTCATTTCCTCCGGCAGAATCAAGAACTTCCTGAATATTAAAAAAGATATCATCGGGCTCGGCATTGTGAATCCCTGTCAGCGAGTAGATCCCATTCTCTAAAAAAATTACCCGGGTTGCTATGCCGTGGTGTGCACAGGCAATAGCAAAAGATAATCCTCCAAACGCACGTTCCGTACTATAGGGGGTATGGGTAATCAGGATGACCAGCGATGGCGGGGTCGACTCATTTTTACTCCATACATCCCGTCCTGTTTCCTGATCCTTTGAGATAGTAATTATCCCAACCGATTCTCCCAAAATACAATGACTGCGCCGGAACCGGTCGACAATAACATTGAGGTTGCGGATTTTGCATGGTTCAATAGTACAGGTTGATATAATCGAACCTTTACCATCATCCCATGTGTTATAGCCTCGTGCGGCAGCACTCTGCCCGCATGCAATCATCAGGAGCGGGAGATTGTTCTTCCGTGCAAGATCCGCCAAATCCTGGAAACCGGCACCAATATTGATGAACTCAACGGGATTCTGGTTACTATGGGTGATATGGATCCCGTCAAGGTACGCATAAATCTCCGGGGCCATCATCTCTCCGACAGCTGTTTGGAGGCAGGTCAGGGAATTCTGGCACGACCGGTTCATGTACGGAGAGGAAACCTGAAAATATCCCAGGTTTTTTTCATCAGGATCCATCTGTCTGCAGACCCGAATGATCTCGTTCCAGAATGAATCTGTATCTGTTTCTTCAGTCCCCCTCTGATCAAGGATCTGTTCGGGAAATTTCATCTTCAGCGAAGAAACCGATAATCCCCGAAGGTCGAGTTCCCTGCGCTCACAGACCAGCCGTACCGAGGGAAGTGACAGGATGATGTCCCAAGTATTTCGCGTTTCCTCCTCATGGAGGCTGTATAAGGCATCACCGGTGATAAAAAACGTAAACAGCGGTTTTATTTCCCGGGACGGGTGGCGCAGGGCGTCGGGATGGAGGTTTACAAAGAAATATTTCAGGGATTCTGCGAGCCAGGACAAGCGTTCAGCGCTCAGGGTTTCACTAAAAAGAAACGTGTTGGATGTCATGGGCAGAAATCTCTCAATGATAATCCATTTTTTCTTAAGGTAATTATTTTTTGGCTTTATTGAATCCCCAAATCCTTGAAACTGCGGTTTTTATTGTGTTAGATGAGAGTATCTTGGAGTTTAATGAGGGGGTTCCAACAGAGCCTGAATTGCGAATATTTTCCTGCATCTTGTATACTTGCATGAAAAGAACTGTCCCATACCATTTCTCATTCAATGGCACAAAAATTAAAATACAACGAGCAAGATGTATGCATGGTGAATACTATGAAGATCAGTGCACGAAATCAGATCCCAGGGACCGTGAAGATGATTAAGAAAGGGCCGGTGAGCACGGAAGTTGTTATATCAATTGCCGGTGGCAACGAAATTGTCTCATCCATCACCACCCACTCTGCAGAAAAAATGAATCTGCGGGAAGGATCGAAGGTCTACGCGATCGTTAAGGCCTCCGAAGTGATGGTAGGGATTGACTAATCTTCTCTCTTTTTAAAATACGGGTGTTTATTAGAACCGGGTCGCGAGCAGGGCATCGAGATATTCAGCGGCATATGCAGGTTGGTCGGGACTGAACCATACCTCAATTTCTTCTTGGCCGGGCAGGCAATGGATCTCGAGGAGACCATATTTATGGATCATATGTACCGGACCGGACGCAGTCTCCCGGATATACAATTCCTCTGATCCTAAAAACGCCTGGATATCATCCCCGGTTACCGGGCGGGAAAGACGGTATATCCGTCGCTTCCACCCCGGGAAGGGAGGAACAGGATCCAGAAAGGTCTTTGACATAATCTCACGGCTGTTTTTTTATTTACTATTCCGGGGTCTTCTATCATAAATGATTGCTGAAAAAAATTTCTTTTCCGGATATTTAATCGAAAGTGCTGATAAATTGTAAATTATTTTATGTTAATTTTTTTAAAAAATTAATCAAATCACAATAACTTAAAATAGTCTTCCATCCCATGGATCTTGTGATATACCATGGGTTCAGCACAGGATGTTATGCAAACCTTTACCTGTATGGATATACGGGCAGCATTCTCAGAATACGACGGGTGGAAATGTTCACTGGACGCAGACCGGAATCATTGCGGCATCCTTTACCAGATCTCGCGACAAATAGACTGGAAAAAGGAATCTGCTGTGTTGCTGGTTGTGTTTGATACCAGCATGATCCCAGAGGGTATCTCTCAGCTCTCTGCAATAAAAGGTGAAAACCGGGAACACATAAAAAAATACCTGCTCGTCCCGCAGAACACCGACGTATCAGCGGTACCTTCCGATATCCGGATCATGTTCATGCACGCATTCGGGTTTGTGGAAGGCAGGCTTGTCTGGCTCACCAAAAAGAAAAATGCCGTTCGTTATCCAGTCTGCACACCGGCATCTGCATGATGAGAACAGGAACGGGTCTGACCATGGCAGCGCATTGGAAAAAAACTCTTATCGCTCTGTCCTTGGTTGCATGTATACTGGCACTGGGACTCTTTGCCAGTCTCACTATCATTACCTGACCACGACCCCTTAACAATCAATTACACTATTACGGCAGACATTATCATGATCACACGGCACCACATTGCTCTTGCACTGGGAAGCATGCTCATCCTTTACTTCCCGCTCGTATCCACAAATCTGTGGGCGCTCCCGGTCATTGCTCTGGGGGTCTGCATGGGTGCGGTCCTGCCTGACATCCAGATGAAAAAACCAAAAACATTTCGGACACTGTCTCTTGCATGGATCATCATCCATGTATTCAAAAAGACCGTGCTTAAGGTCTACCTCTTCTTGTACCGGCATATCTCCGGGTTTTCCCCTCAATCTGAAGACAAGCGGTTAACCCATTCTCTGCCGGGATTGTTTCTGATCTCCGGACTGTTTGGATCCATTATTATTCTGCTCTCGTTCCTCTTCCCGCAGGTTGCCGGAACGTATTACATCAAAGCCCTCCTTGCCGGTGTCATTCTTGGGGTCCTGTTCCATCTCACAGAAGATATCTGCACAAAAAAGGGAATGTATCTCCTGTACCCGTTTGATGAAACATACCGGATATCCGGAAGCATACGGTCCTGTAACAAGGAGGACTGCCGTATCCGCCGATTCCATATCCTGATTTGTACGGCTGTTGTGGCGGTTATCGTGGTAAACATTGAGATAGCCTGCCCTGACTCATTGAAATGGATGGTAAGCGTTGCTGCACTTGCAATCTGTATGGTGCTGATGATCTGGAATTCCGATGTCGCGATCGATGGGCCATCGGACGTGCATGAACATGCAGCTTGATCCCGGATGAATATTCATTCTCTGGTGAATTCCTCATCAATAATCCGTAGTGAGAATGATATCATCAATCATGAGAGATATTAGAGGTTTTCTAAAAAAAGCTAATCCATCTAAAATTATTGATATGAATGACGAAGGAATGTATATTCCTTTATTTAGCCCCCGCTGGGAATTACCCTTCAGCCAGCCTCTGGATGTGCGTTTTTTTAGCGAAATTCCAAAGAGACGATGAGACCGAATAAAAATGGCCCTTCGCTGATCAGTATGGGTGTGTGAATAATCAGAGAAATCATGCATGGGGGGGGCTGTTGTTCCAAAAAGGCCTCCTGTGCGACGGATCGGTGACCAGATCCGAGAAAGGTAGGTCCACTTCGTTACAAGGGTGAACAGTAACAGACTATTGCTTTATTCTGCCCACACAAAATAGCGAGGATGATTTTTTCCATTAGACCACGCTTACTATAAGGTCACTTTCTACCAGTTTTTTTAATTCACGCTTATTACATTTCACAAGCACTGGCACACCAGGCATTCTTCCGGCATCTCCCGTGGAACACCTTCCCATTCTTTCTTTCCTGCACACAGAACTAAGGCCCGGTCACCGATGTCAGTACTATCAGTTTGCCGGTGCGTGACAATAATGCAGGGGATCTGCATTTCAGTGACGAATTTCCTGATAAGACCTTTTATGTCCCGTGTACTTTCTGTATCAAGTGCGGTGAACGGTTCGTCGAGCATCAGGAGTGCCGGCTGTATCGCCATGGCCCGGGCAAGGGCAACCCGCTGTTTCTGGCCACCGGACAGGTTTCCGGCATTCACCAGAGATAGGTCACTGATATGTGTTGCGCCAAGCAACGCATCGACCCGTTTCCTGATCTCCAGTGGTGGTATCCTGCGGGCCCGGAGACCAAAGGCGATATTGTCCCGGGCCGTGAGATGGGGAAAGACGGCGGTGTTCTGGAAGACATACCCGATTTTCCGGTCTTCGACAGGTGTGTCAGCTCCCCGGGCCGGCTCGCAGAGCGTACTGCCATTGAGCCGGATACATCCCGCATCCGGTGAGAGGAGGCCGGCGATAATGTTGAGGGTGGTGGATTTGCCGGAGCCATTGGAGCCCATCAGCACGAGGATCTCCCCCGCTCGAACCGCAAACTCCAGATCAAGTGTAAAGTCACGAAGAGTTCGGGTAATCACTACGTCAAGCATGCGATGCCTCCCGGTGTGCCAGGTACCGGACCGCAATCATGATGACGAACGAAATGATCACCAGCAAAATCGAGATCGTCAGGCCGATCGTGAGGTTGCCTTCCATCCCAACATAAACAGCAAGGGGCATCGTCTGGGTGACGCCGGGCAGGTTTCCGGCAAACATGATCGTGGCCCCGAACTCCCCGAGGGCCCGGCCAAAGGTCATAACTGCACCGGAGACGAGACCTCCTGCGGTCATGGGAAGTGTGACCGTAAGAAATGTTCTTGCCGGTGATGCCCCGAGTGTCCGTGCCGTGTATTCGTAACTCAGGTCAAACTGCTCGAAGAGGGATTTTGCCTGCCGCAGGTAGAACGGGGACGCGACGAAGATCTGCGCCATGATGACGGCTGTCGTGGTGAACGCGATCGATATCCCGAACAGGTTGAAGTACCGGCCGAGGAACCCGACCCGTCCCCAGAGAACGAGCAGTGCAACCCCGGCAACTGCGGGCGGGAGGACAAGCGGGAGGTCAATAAGCGTCTCCACGATCATTTTCCCGGGATAATCGAGCCGGGTGTGGAAGTACGCAAACGGCGTCCCCACGATAACAACGACAGTGAGCGTGATCGTTGTGGTAATAAGACTGAGGTACAGTGCAGACTGGACTTCCGGGTTGCCAAGGGCCGCAAAGAATGTTTCAGGAGGTATCCGGAAGAAGAGCGCAGCGACCGGAAGCGCCAGGTACAGCGTGACAACAAGGATGAGGAGTGCGGCACCTGCGTAGGTGAGCGATCGCCGGAGATTCTTTTTTCTGGGAACAGGTATCTGCATCAGGATATCCTTGCCGGTGAACCAGCAGGCCGCGATCATACGGACTCTAGAAAATTGTCCGGGAAAAAAATAAAGGCTGGGTTAGAGGGACCGGAACCCGTAGTCCTTGAGGTCCTGCTGGCCGGCGGCCGAGAGCATGAAACTCTCAAACATGCTGGCAGCACCCTGGTTT
>PNBP01000140.1:0-6252 GCA_003136075.1 Methanoregula sp.
AGAGCGGGAGCAGGCGTTCAGCAGGGCCTGAAAATATGTCCACGCCGGCATTGAAGAGTACTTCTTCGATCTGGCGCACTCTTTCTTCTGTCCGGTGAAACAGGTTTACCTCCACCTGTGCACCGCAGGCTTTCTGGAGTGCAGCAATCTNNTGCGGCAAGCGCTGCTGTATTTCCGTTCACCGAGATGACCGGGTGGCGCGCGGATAAAATCATCGCAGCAGCTGTCCTTTCCGCATGACGGGCGCTATCTGTAGTACATTCGCCAAGAAGGTAATCGAACGCTTCACCCCGTCCCTGCGCAATAAGGCCTTCCCCGGCAATGATTCCCTCTTTTGCACACTTCGCAAGGTGCTCCCGGATAATCAGCGATTTGTATCGTGGGTGGTCCGGTGGTATCATGAAGTATCCTCCTCAACCCGGACGCCTTTCTGTGCCATCTGCATCCGGAATACCCGGCCAAACACAGCAAGCACCGGTTCTGCTGAACTCCCGTAGGCAAACACACCGTTTCCGAGCATTGTCATGCTCGCCGGAACATGGTGGCGATCACATACCGCAAGAACGTTTTTTACTTCCGGTGTTTCCAGTCCGCTGACATCGCTAAATTCGCGTGAACACCGGAAAAATTCCTCCACGTTTTGAGGTGTAACTTTCGGGAACGCTGCTGTCACCAGCTGCATCTGTGACGGGGAGCCCAGCACGGACGGTGTAGGGATCGGGCCAAAGCTGACCGCATAGATAGGGTGGGGCATATCGAAATGCCGGAGAATCGGACCGCCAATTCCCGGGCCGGTACGGACGACACGTCCCCCTCCCTGGCATGCGGCAACATCGCCAAGCCCGGTTTTGTGCAGAACTTCGGTCTCGTGAGCGATCTCTGCGAGTTCTTCCGGGCTCAAACCGCATCCAAACATCTGGTTGGCTGCTGCCAGTGTTGCAAGCAGTGCCGCCGCAGAAAGACCAAAGCCTGCACCGATGGGGAGCCGGCATGTTGTCGTTACTGCAGCAGTAACTCCGATACGTGAAAGCGCAGTCGCGAGCGGGGGGGAATCGTGCGCTTCATCAATGAGCACGCCGGATGGGTCTAGGGTCCTGATTGCAATAGAGGAATTTTTTGCCCGGCTGATGGACACTCTGACCCCTTCATCGATGACAATGCCGGCACCGATGCTTCCGGTCACCTGCGGTTTGTGACCATCAATACGCTTGAAATAGCCGGAGATGTGTCCGGGACAGAACGCGGTTACCGATGCAGGAGTCATGGAAAGCAGGAATTCGTGATGAAAAAGTGTAGGGCGTGAAGTGATTTAAGAAATTGCCATTAGTTTCTTCATTGTGAACGCCCCCACTATCTTGTCCTCTGGCTGGATCGACAGCAAAGGATAAAATCTTCATCGCACGGGTATGGGCGCAACGTTTCACATAAAGGTGATTAACGAACGGGAAAAAAGTGATTTCGCTATTCCGGATGGGATTTCCGCAGGTTTGCGAGCAGGTCTTCCCATATCGCAATCGCGATCTCATCCTTGGTTCCGGACACTCCGCGATCGGTGTTCCGGGTCATGATACGATATGCCCCGTTGGGACTTCCCATGCTCTCCCTAGTATTGGTGATCACCATCGCGATGCCTTTTTCAAGCAGCGCATGTGCCGGTTTTTCCGTATCTTCGCCGATCTTGAATGCGACAATGGTTGTCTGGTCCTGCTGGCAGACTTCGTCAAGCAGCTTGGGGAGGGGGAGAAGCCGGAGGGTTACCGGGGCACCGCTTGGGATCTTTCCTGTTACCCGTTCCGGGGCAAAATCTGAGATAGCTGCTGCGCTGATGTAGATATCAGCCCCGCTCTTTTTGAAAACTGCATGGACAGCGTCACGCATCTCCTGCGCTGTCTCCACCCGGATATTGGTGACGCCGGGCAGGATATCGCGATGGACGATGGTGACATCCGCACCTAAACGAAATGCCTGCATGGCAAGCGCCTGACCCATCCGCCCGCTTGAGCGGGTGGTCAGCACCCGGACATCATCCACCATTTCCCGGCAGGCGCCGCTGGTGATAAGCACCCGTTTTCCGGCAAGCGGCATACCGGATACGGCGCGTTCACACCAGAGCACGATCTCATCGGTATCGGCGATCTTTGCTTTTCCCTCTTCCCTCTTTGGCCCGGCGAACAGGACTCCCCACTGTTGTAATCGGGTAATATTCTCTGCCACCGCCGGATGCCGGTACATGCTGTGGTGCATTGCCGGCACCACGAGCACGGGCAGCCTGCTGCCAAGAGCCGTGGTTGCAAATGTCGTCACCGGTGTATCATCGATCCCGCACGCGATTTTGCTGATCGTGTTTGCCGTGCAGGGCGCGATCAGCAGCAAGTCCGCAGAACCCCCATCGCCGCAGAACAGGACATGCTCCACCATCCCCGATATGCGGNNTCTGCCCGCTTGCATAGGTCAGTGCATCCGGATGGATAATGCCCTGTGCCGCACTGCTCATCACCGGCTGGACGGTTGCGCCTTTGCGCCGCAGCGCATGGATCAGTTTTATGGTTTCTACCGCGGCGATACTCCCGGTGACAGCGATGACAATCTGCCTGCCAGGGAGGGTTTGAGCGGTCATGCCAGGGTCACATCCTGCACCACATGCCACGCATGGGGCCGGTATTTCTTCACGTTATGTACCTGGATAGTGGCAGAAAAACCTGTGCCTTTGAAAATTTCCTGTATCCGGCTTTCGACCGGACCGATGCTGTGGAGATGGATTACACTTCCGGGATGAACGTGACCAAGAACAGAGGGCAGCATATCTATGGCATCAAAATGTCCCATCACAACCCGGTCATACTCGCCGCACAGCAGGTTCCGGCAATCGCCAAGGTCTGGTTTCACGTTAGCATCGAGCCTGTTGAGCGTACTATTGAGCTGCAGGTAAGCAAATGCGACCGGGTTGATCTCCATCGCATGGACCATCGCACCGCTCCCCGCCATCGGAATGGTGAAGTACCCGATGCCGGCAAACATATCCGCTACCCGTTCCGCGCCCGGGCTTTCGCGCACGAGCCGGGCGATGCGCATCTTTTCCTCCCGGTTGCCCTGCGAAAACATCACCTTCTGTGGATCGAGTTCGTACACGTACCCGTTTTCCCGGTGGCAGACGTCCCCGGCTTCCCCCCAGAGCACTTCGGTGCGGGGTTTTCGGGTTACATCATTGAGTGACTCAATCCAGATCACCCCGCGCGGGTGACGGAATCTGACGATCTCTTCGATTGCTTCACGGCCGGGTTTTTTTCCGTGGAGAACCGCAACATCTCCCAGCATGAAAAATCCCCGGCCGCTATACGGCTTTTTCTCTGGCAGGTCATCGGTGAATGTTTCCCCCTCTTTGACCGGGACCCATGCAATATTTCCTTGTGCGTAGGGACGGCGGCTCCGGTCAACCCAGTCCTGCGCCATCGCATCACCCAGCTGGTCCTTTGGAACCGCTCTCGCCCTCACCTGCTCACCTCACGAGCACGAGCCGGTCCGCATCCCGGAGGACCCGGACATATTCCCCGGCCTTTACCGAGAGCCATGGAGGCACGCGCAGCTCGACACTGGCACAGCTTACCGGGTCAAGTACACCGATGCTGTCATGCGAGAGGTAGGTAACGAGCGCGGGTTCGGCGTTCCGCGCATTGCCGATGAGCCGTTTGATCGTATCGGCGTTGACCGTCCGGCTTTTGCCTATATGCAGGTCAAATATACGGACCCGGTGGGAATCCACCTGCTCGACTTCCGCATAGATCCGGTCAATTGCCACCACATCATGCCTCTGGTAGTGCGGCAGCCGGACAAGGTAAGTGATCCGGAACAGCTGCCTGCCATTCTTTTCCCCGATAAGTTTCGGGTGGGTCGTGTACCTGCCCCCCAGTTGGGCGGTTATCGCCTGAACGATCATCACACCGATATGCTGGGAGCCAAGCGTGATATCCAGCCCGTCACGGGTCTCGTTCATATCCGAAATAAAGGAGAGCCGTTCGCCGCTTGCCTGCAGCGTATCCTCGATCTGGGTTGCAATTGCTGCAGACGTCTGCATCTCGTAGGGGCTCAGATCGCGGTCATCAGCCCTGACCTGTACGAGCCCTTCATAATAACTGCCTGTAATCCGGTTGCACCGGTCACACTGCTCCCGCTGCCAGACGATCTCGACCGTGCAGGTCTTCTCCACCGGCTCCCCGTAGAGCACGCCGGTGATTGAGAGCGTGGCACGCGAACGGTTGATGCTGATATCACGAATATCGACGGCGATATCTGCTTTTTTTACATCCTTGTGGAAATGCGCCGCGCTTCGTGCAATATCCGGGGCCATGTCGGCGCGTTCCCGTGACGTGTCCGTCCACGTATTCACGGTTTTTGTTGCACCACAGCTGGGGCAGTGGATATGCGTGACCCGGTTATCACAGGTAACCCATGGTGTATTTTCCACGAGGCAGTGGTTGCAGAGCCCGTTATTTTTTGAAGGTTTACCGCATTTCGGGCAGAACCGGTCCTGAATATCTGTCATTATTATAACCTGAAGATCTGAACATGGGGAATCTGGCCGATCATGATGCAGTCAGCACGGGTGATAAGACCCGCTTCGATGGCGAGCGTAACTGACCGCTCTCCCATGAGATTGATATTTTCCGCTTTTTTGAGCGCTTCTTTTACTTCATCCGCATTTACGCGGCGGGTGCCGTAGAAACACTCGTGGATGTGCACCGTCATGTCGCCGTGCACGATCGTGGTGTTGTGCAGTTCCGCATCACACACCGCTAACACGTCCGGTATACCGGGCGACTGATGGCATTTGAGAAACATTGATCACTCATTGGCAGGCAGGGATAAAAAAGGTGAGTTGTGGCATCACGCGAGGATGATCGTCACGCCGTAAACGCGCCCGATGGTTTCGGCATGGATAAAAAAACAGTCCTCTTCGGTCATCAACCCGGATTCCAGCAGTTTTTTTGTGTAACGGGGCACTGACTTGGGGCCGGTGACGGCACCTGGACGTGAGTTCTCATCCATAAAATCGCTTTCCATGGTAAATGCCCGGTGCTCGCGGATAAGGAGCGGGATCGCTTCGTGTTTCGCGATAAGCGAAGGGTGCAATGGGGTGTCCGGAGACGCATAGTGCTTGACTACCCGGGCAACCGGCATACCCACCCGTTGTGCCATGTCAGGGATATCCAGGCACGGTCCGGTTTCTGCATGGATCTGAAGGGCGCACCCGCATTCAGCGGCTAACGTAAGTGCATGAACGAGAACGCCGTTTGAGGCTTCGAGCACATCGGGGGGGATTTCATAATGGGGTCGCCCACTTTTCAGCGCCACTGCCCGGCCGTCCTGCACGTACCGGGCGGCACAGTCAAGCCCGCCGCGCATCACGTCTGCCGCTTCGGCAATCGGCATCCGTTCAGCAAGCCGGTTGATCTCGGCAGGATGTACACCCAGTACGGGAAAAACGACAAGACCGGTCTCTGCAATCAGATCAGCAACCCGGAGTGTCTCATCAAAGACCTTCGCGTAATCGGCGCCGCAGCAGGGATTAATGCCAAGCGACCAAGACGGTTTTGAGACAAGAAAAATATGTGTCCCGCCGGCATGCAGAAAGTCCTTT
Organism: Methanoregula sp.; assembly: GCA_003136075.1. Classification (GTDB taxonomy): domain Archaea; phylum Halobacteriota; class Methanomicrobia; order Methanomicrobiales; family Methanospirillaceae; genus Methanoregula. The sequence goes on from PNBP01000140.1 coordinate 5,636, forward strand.
GCCGCGTCAACCCCGCGCCCGTTCACCGGATCGAAATGGATATGATCGTCAGTGATCGGGACCCGGGGTAACTTCATGGCACTCCACGATCTGCATCAGGGGATAGCCCCTGCTCGGGCACAACCGCGCACGGCAGTAGGCAAACCCGACGCGGGTGATGATCTCCACGTCGTACATCAGGCCCGAGAGCTCGCTGTACCCGAAGATGTTTTGCGTCATTAAGTCCCGGTCCAGCCTGACCGTGATCTCCTCGACATACGGCTGGAGGATCACGGCTTTTTCGATTGCCGCCTCGACGCTCCCGGCAGACTCCCGCGAGATCGGGGTGCCGACCCACTGGTGGTAGAGCGCGCCCAGTTTGATCCCTGCTTCAAATATTGCCTGTTCCCTATCGCTGTGCATCATACCTCTCGTTAAATCAGCTGGATAATCCCCTGCTTTGGTTCCATTGCTTCACCATGGCGCAGGAGCATATCGATGCCTTCCCGCACCTTATCCGGTGCATATCCCCGGGCTGCTGCGGATTCGACCACCTGTTCAATGGACGCCCGACGGCCTTCGCCGCCGATATCCCGGATCGCATCCTTGATCACCCGCACGATATCCCGTTTCTCTTT
>PNBP01000140.1:6263-10989 GCA_003136075.1 Methanoregula sp.
TCGGCGATTCCCCTGAGTTTGAGATAATAGGTCACGAGTGCCTCTTTTGCCTCCGCCGAAAGGATGGGAAAACAGTTGCGTTTTGCAAATGCGACATATTTCCTGAAAAGCGTGGGATCAATATCCGGCATGACCGGTTTGAGCTGCTGGTCGATGTATTCCTGCGTTATCCCGGGGATGGGCGTCTTTTTGTGCTGAGCCATCAGTTCACCGATACCGTGCGCTTTAAGGATATGTTCGGCGATCGCAAGGTCCCGTTTCTGTTCGGGCTGGTCGGTCATGATGAAGATCAGGTCAAACCGGGACAGGAGGGATGGCGGCATGTTGATCTGGTCGGAAATATCCCCATACATGTCAAACCTCCCGTACTTCGGGTTTGCCGCGCCAAGCAGCGCACACCGGGACTTCAGCGTCGCGGTAATGCCGGCCTTTGCGACGCTGATGGACTGTTGCTCCATGGCCTCGTGCAGGGCAGACCGGTCATCTTTTTGCATCTTGTCCATCTCATCGACTGCGGCAACACCACGGTCAGCGAGCACAAGCGCTCCCGCTTCCAGCGTCCAGCGCCCGTCCCCAAACTCGTCCTTTACTGCAGTAGCTGTTAACCCGGCAGAGGTGGATGACTGCCCGCTGGTATAGATAGCGCGGGGTGAGAGTTTTACGACGTATCGCAGCAGCTGGCTTTTTGCGATACCCGGGTCCCCGATGAGGAGCACATGGATATCCCCCCGGAGATGGCTCCCGTCCGGCATCTCTTTCTCAATACCGCCGAACAGCTGCAGCGAGATCGCTTCTTTTACGTCTTCATTGCCGTAGATGGTGGGAGCGATGGAGTGGGTGATCATCCGGTAGATCATCGGGTCGCAGGAGAGCCGCTGGATCTCGTTTTCTGCCGCCTCATCGATCTCGACCTCTTCGAATTCCTTCTCGGCAATCTCGGTGGAGTTGCATTCAAGGAAGATATCAAACACCGTGCTCTTCTCACCTTTGACGATGCGTTGCATCGAGCGGAGGATGCCGTTGATGATCACCCGGTCGCCGGGAGCAACTTTTCCCGAGAGGTCGTCGGTGACATCGATATCCAGTGTCTGCGGCTGCTCACCGCCCCGCAACCCTTCGGGAGATTCCTGTATCCTTAGTTTCTGGGAATCGACAAAGGTGGACCGTTTGGGGATAAGTTCCAGTTTCTTGAACGTGCAGCCATCGGTCGCGCAGCCGTCCGGCTCGATAAATTTCCCGTATTTCTGTTTTTTTGTGGTAAAATGCCCGGCAGGGCACTTGAAGACCGCCTCGATGATCCGCGGACGGACTTCGGTGATCTTGCGCAGGATGCCTTCGCAGGACACAAATTTATTGATATCCTCGGAACGGATCTCCCTGATGGGGGTCTTTCTGGGGAGATTGATAAACCGGATATTGATGCCACGAGGTTCTTTTCCATCTTTGATCCGGATCAGCTGGTCGTTTTTTACCGCGTCCCATACATCTTCAAGCACCTTCCCCGGGTTTTCCACCAGTTCATCGGCGAGGTTGATACCGGGTTTTCCAAACCGCACAATGTCCCGGTAATCAATGATAAGCGAGCGCTTGTACGGGTATTCACGGGAGAGTTCGCCGAGCTGTTTTTTGTACCGGCTTTTCAAAAACCGGCTCCAGTCCCCGGCTTTATCTGATTCATGCAGGTCAGGAGCTTTTGCCATACCTGGACCTCACCGCTGTTTCTGTGCCGAAAGCACGAACCGGGCGATCAGTGCTTCCATCTGGATATCGCTGTTCGCCCCCTCGGAAAGCCGGAAATCCGTCTCCCCGAGATGATCGATCAGTTCCACTTTGAGACCGCGATTCATATCGCGTTTCACGAGCGCACGGTAGCACTGGTTGACGAGTTCGTTGGGTGCGATGCCCCGCTCGTGCAGGAGCTGTGCCAGCAGTGATTCCGCGCCATCAAAATCCTGTGCCAGCGAGAGTGCGAGCAGATCCTCAATCTCATCCGGGCGGGCATTGGAAGTAATGGCATACACCATCTTCTCTTCAATGGTGGTGCTGAGGATCGCCGCTCCCTGCAGGGCGTTGATCGCTTTTCGCATATCCCCCTGTGCAACATAGACGATCGCGTCCATAGCCGCCGGGGTAACAACAAGGCTCTCTTTTGCTGCAATTCTTGTGATCTCTTCTTTTATCGCCGCGGAACCCAGCGGTTTGAACCGGTAGATCGCGCACCGGCTCTGGATCGGATCAATAATCTTTGAGGAATAATTGCAGGAAAGGATGAACCGGCAGGTAATCGCATAACTCTCCATGGTCCGGCGCAGCGCGGCCTGTGCATCCGTTGTCAGGGCATCTGCTTCATCCAGGAACAGGATCTTGAAGGTCGCATCCCCGAGCGGGGACGTGCGTGCAAACTGTTTGATCTGGTTGCGCACGACATCGATACCCCTCTCATCAGAGGCATTCATCTCGCGGAAGTTCATCTGCCATGTTTCGCCAAAGAATTCCCGCGCAAGGGTGACTGCCGCCGTTGTCTTGCCGACACCGGCACTTCCGGTAAAGAGCAGGTGCGGGAGGTTGTGTGTCCGGACATATGAAGAAAGACGCTCTACGATCTCATCCTGCCCGACAATATCCACAAGCCGTGCCGGGCGGTATTTCTCTATCCATATGGTGTGGTTCTCGTCCATAGAGCATCTTCCTGATATACAAGATATGATGGTTCTTTTTGGTATAGTCTCTGGTCGCAATCCCACGCGATCCGGGTTGCGGGAGCACCCAAAAAACCGGTCTTTTTTCTAAACAGATGAATGACATAATCTTTATCATAAGGGTTTTGAAATTACTTTTCATGAATCGGTACCATATATTCCCTGTTCTTCTGGTTTTTTTTCTCCTGTGTGTTCCGGTATCTGCCAGCCTGAATAAAATTGCGTCGGGTGCCACGGTCTTTATTGGTGAGACAAATCTCGATATATCGTTGCCGCTGAACGGGCATTCGGTGATCGCATGGTGGCCGGATGGTGCCGACAGGAGCGGGGCGCCCGGCAAAACGCTTACGGTCAGTCCAGCAGGTATGCTGAACTTCAACATCAGCCCATCTGATTTTACCGGTTGTACCGGAAAATGGTATTCTCATGATCTGCAACCTGATATCATGGTGTTTACTGTTCTGGAACCGCAACTGGATCTCAAAGTCTGGGATCTCGATAAGAACACGGATGTTACCGGGCAGTCGGTGCCGATGTCTGAAAATATCACGTACCGGATCGACACAAACCTCTACCTCGCGCTCAACTATTCAGCCCGTCCAAAATACAATCCGTCAGATGGTTTTTATACAATAACACTCACCAATCCCAATGGCATATCCGTGCCCCAGATCTATACCGGGAGTGCCGGGGGGAAAAATACCCAGATCCTGAACTTTGACAGCAACCCGTTTGTGAATACGCCGGTCTATTACTGGAGAAACGGTGGAAGCTGGGACCGGGATGCGAAGGGGACTGACGGTTCGGCCATCTATTCCCCGGGAACCTATACGTTCACCGCAAGCCAGAACCTCAACCACATGAGCGACGCCTACAGCACCGCTTCAGCAGACTCCCTTGTCGGGAAACTGACCAGCGGCGGTAAGACCATCACCTTTATCCCGGAAATTCTCACCACGGTTCCAACCACAGTTCCCCAGCTGACGAAGACGGCTTCTGCCGGTGAAACCAATGCCCCGGTGACTGCGGCGACATCTCTCTCAACTCCGCAGCCCACAAAAACGGCACTCCCGAAAAAGACCACCTACACGCCATTACCGGTATGGATTGCGCTTGCAGGTATCGGTATGGCAGCGCTTGCGGTCATGATGAGACGGAAGTATTAATTTTTCATCCTCCCTTTTTATAGTTCATGAAAAAGAAAACCGTGCCGGAGAAAACCAGAATATCGCGGACCTCTGTTCTGGCGATCGGTGTTATTGCCGTTATCGTTATTATCGCCATCGCAGTTTTTACTCTGATGCCCACGGCCCGGAATGCAGGTACTTCGGTCAATACGTCTGACTCCTTTACAACCGCCGGAGCCCTGTATTCAAAAAGCGTGGATCTTGCAAATGCCGGGAACTATAAGGATGCATTGCAGGCTGCAGACCTGGCAATGGAACAGAACGCAAGTTCGCTCACTCCCCTCATACAAGCTAACCGTGCCGGGATCCTCGTCATGCTTGGCAGAAATGAGGAAGCAATAACTGCCGCAGATGTGGCGATTAACGCCAGGGGTAACCTGACAACCACGCATTCCATCGCGTACTATAACAAGGGCAATGCGCTCCGGGCGCTTGGGAAAACAGCAGAAGCGGATGCTGCCTATGCCAATGCAACTGCTCTTGATCCCAGCCTGAAGAAACCGTAAATATGCTGTAAACCTTTTTTTGTACCAAATGATGAGCTAACACATATGCGGACGATGATGTGTTAAAAAATGTCTCTTTATTTTGATTGTGGTCTTTTAGAAAAAACGAGGAGGTGACAATCTGTTTGATTTATTAAGATTTGTCCCACCCCTGCTGGGGTCGCTTGAGGTGCCTCGTCGACCCCTCGCTGGGCAAGATGGTTTTTATTCTCAACAAGAATGAATGGTGTTCGTCATATATGGCGACCTCATATTTTAGAACCGCCGCGGGGGCGTCCCTTCGGGGGCGGCGGCGTTTATCGCAACCGGGGGATGGGGGTCTCAACCCCCATCA
>PNBP01000115.1 GCA_003136075.1 Methanoregula sp.
CCGACAAAAGCGAAAAAGGCAACCATTGCAGCGTCTGCCGGGCCCTCCCGTGAAGAAGAGCCTGGTGTTATCATCCCCCATTTCCCGGTCAAACTGTCCGAACAGGCAGCAATGCGTGCTGCAGGGGTCCAGGGAACCGCCAAGCTGCGCTTTATCCCCTATTTCCTCATCCACTACGTCAGTTCAGGGGAACAGGTGTACAAGGATCGCCGCATACCCTTCGATGCTGAGGGATACGGGGCAATAAACGCCATCAACGGCATCAAGCTGGAGCTCGACGGCACACTTGTCGAAGAAACCGCTATTCCCGCCAATGCCNNAAAGAAGAGGCAAGCGAGCGCATGGTCACCGAGCTAATCGAACGGCTCACCCAGAAAGTCCGCATCAAACAGGAGAAAGGAGACGCGATTTTTTACGAGGAGAAAGTCCTCAAACCGGATAAGAAGAACATAACGGTCGAGACAAAACAGGTCTTCATCCCGGTCTGGCAGATCAGAGGTAAAAAGATCGTCGAAGTAAACGCGTTCACCGGTGAACTCCTCTCTGAACCCATGGATGAAGGTGTCGAAGTATTCTAAAAACGGTGACTCGTGAATTCCTCAATGAAACGGGGAGTTCAATCCCATAATTTTCCAAAGCTATGAATCGTCCTGCCGTTCTTTTCTCCTGGATTTCCCATTGCCCTTATCACTATAACGAGGCGCCCGCATGATCACGGTTCTGGGGGGAGGTCCCGCCGGCAGGATCGCTTCAATCCGTCTCGCGGCAGCAGGAAAGGAAGTCACACTTGTTGAGCGTGGCGGAATCGGCGGCCAGTGTCTCCATGTTGGCTGCATGCCGGTCTGCGCCCTGAATGATGTCGCACGGTTCGTCCATACGGGCCGTACGTTTCACGGGCTCGGGCTTATTGAAACTATTCCGAAGCTCAACTTTTCAGAAATACTCAAGGAAATGAGGGCGATCCAGGATAAGATCGCTTCTATCCTCGACCACGAGACCCGGCATGCGGGCGTAAACATCGTCTACGGAAAGACCGGCAGCTACAAAAACGGCAGTGTTTTCATCGGAGACGAAAAGGTCGACTCCGACAATGTGATCATCGCTACGGGATCCCGGCCGAATATCCCCAAAGCGGATGGACTCGACCTCGCTGGGATCTANNATCCCCATTCGGTATGGTCGATCGAAGATCTCCCAAAAAACCTGACAGTCATCGGCGGAGGGGTGATGGCCGCCGAATTCGCGTATATCTTCCGGCAGTTCGGAAGTAAGGTCACTGTCATCAGCCGGAGCGGCTTCTTAAAGGATCTCGATCCCCACCTCAGGGCGCTTGCCCGCAAAGAGCTTGAAGGCGTGGAAATCCGGGAAGGCTGCGATTTCTGTTCGTGCACCGGCGACGCATGCGTGGAATCGGTCCTCGTCAGGACCGGGGGATGCACTGAATCAGTCGAGAGCGACACTGTTCTCATCACCACCGGTCTCGTCCCGCGGTCCGATCTGATTCAGGGTGTTGAAAAACGACCGGACGGCAGTATCATCGTCGACGAGCATATGTGTACGAGTGTGAAAGGAGTGTATGCCGGGGGAGACGTTACCGGCCCGCCGTATCTAACTCCCGTTNNGACGCACGAACTCGCGTACTGCGGAGTACCAGGCGACGGTGCGGCAAAACTCACCATTCCCGGCCCTGCCGGCCCGGGAACGTTCTGGTCAGTCCCTTCAGGCGACACAGGACTTGCAAAGATCATGGCAGATCCGGAATCCGGAGCGATAGAGGGTATATGCAGCGCCGGCCCCGGCGGGGGACTGATTGCAGGGTACATGGCATTTCTCATGCAGCGCCATTTCTCGGTGCACGAATTCGAGGATTTTATCGAAGTCCACCCGTCAACCGATGGGGTATACNNGGCTTGCAAAATACACGTCGGAGATCCTGAAAAAGCGTAATGCTTCCTGAATCATTTTTTTATTTCCGCAATCCGAAAGGAATTTTCTCCCGAGACAAGAGGATGCGGGAAGTTCCTGTACCGCTCAGTCTTTTTCGGCCGTGATTTCTGGCCCAGATGATAATAGCGCATTTTTTCCATAAATTTTACCCTAACCTGTTCCCGAAGAACACCGCAGGTTAACAACGCGGGGTACCAACCTGGCATTAAAAAACCCGGCATTAAAAAAGGTATTATTACCCCCGGAACCGCATTATTACGATACAGACTTGTCCTCACTGACCATGGTGCTTTTACAATGACCAACCCTCTCGAAAATGTCGCATTTGACATAACAAGGCTCGATAAAATCAGCGCACTCAAAGAGAAAGGGATCGCGATCTATCCCCACACCTTTGACCGCCGCGATACTGTTGCCGGGATAAAAACAACCTACGCCGATATTACCCATGACAAGAGTGCCGAGAGTGTTTCCACGGCCGGGAGGATCTATATCGTACGGAACCACGGCAAGACCATCTTTGCCGATCTCGGGGATGAAACCGGCAAAATCCAGCTGTACCTGCGGAAGAACGATCTCGGCGAGGAGCAGTTCGAACTCTTCAACCAGTACATCGAGCGAGGGGACATCATCGGGGTCACCGGCCACGTTTTCCGGACGAAACTCGGCGAGATCACTATCTGGGTCGACACATTTACCCTGCTCTGCAAGGCGGTCTGCTCCCTCCCCGAGAAGTTCCACGGGCTCACGGATGTGGAGAAGCGGTACCGGCAGCGGT
>PNBP01000041.1 GCA_003136075.1 Methanoregula sp.
CTGTTATATCTTTTGTATTTCCTTTGTGTGGAAAATAATCCTGATGTTCAAACCATTTGCCGCAAAACTCTTGATGCCATGCGTTTGCGGGGGCTCAACGATCATCTGCAAGGCGGTATTTTTCGCTATTGTGTGGATCGCCAATGGACAATTCCGCATTTCGAAAAAATGCTCTATGACCAGGCGCTGATGGTTATTGCCTGTACTGAAGCGTACATGGCCACAAAAAATCCGGATTATCGAACGATGGCCGATGAAATTATTGACTATGTAATCCGTGATCTGTTGTCTCCGGAAGGTGCATTTTTTTCTGCGGAAGATGCAGACAGCCCTGATGGTGAAGGTGCGTATTACCTCTGGACATATAATGAATTTGTGAGCATTCTTGGCGAAAAAGATGCTGAAGTGGCCGCAAAAATTTTTCATATTCCCTCAGGAGGAACTACCGGAACCGGTGAGACTGACCCGGAGAAGCATATCATCTATGAAACCGGTTTAACCACAGCACTCACCGAAGATCCAGGAAAAACAACGTCAATTGCTTACGCAAGACGGGAATCCGTTCGAGCAAGACTGCTTGCAGCCAGGAATATGCGGGCCAGACCGTCTCTGGATGATAAAATTCTTACCGACTGGAACTCCCTGTTCTGTGCTGCCCTTGCACGAGCAGGCACGGCATTTAAGACAAAAGCGTATATTGATGCTGCCTGCAGCGCAATGGAATTTATTCTTACCCGCATGCGCTCCGAAGAACACGGGCTCCTGCACCGGTACCGCAAAGGACAGGCAGGGATCAGCGGATTTGCTGATGATTATGCATTTGCCATCCACGCACTGATTTGTCTCTATGATGCGACATTTGATACACGGTATTTCGCTGCGGCACTTGAACTGAATGAGTATTTTTCAACGCACTTCTGGGATCCTGCCGCGGGCGGTTATTTTACTACTTCCGATCGTGCAGAACGCCTTATTGTCAGAAAAAAAGAAACTTATGATGGCGCCATCCCCTCCTGCAATTCTGTGGTGCTCGAAAACCTCCTCCGGCTGTCGCGTATGACCGGACAACCCGGTATTGCGCACAGCGCATCAGTACTCCTCCAGTTCTGCACAGAAAATATCGGGACTCAACCATCTGCGTCTTCATGGTTCCTGTGTGCCCTTGATCTTGCAACCGGACCAAAACAGGATGTAGTTATTGCGGGAGAGCCGGGACGTGCGGATACCGAAGCGATGCTCTCTGTCGGGCGATCCAATTACCGTCCTTCACTGATTACTCTTCTTCGCCCCGGCAACCAGTCGGGGGATGCGCTGGCAACACTTGCACCATTTTCACGTTTGATGGCGATGGTGGATGGTAAAGCGACGGCGTATGTCTGCCATGATTATACCTGTCGGGCGCCCGTGAACGATCCATCATTATTAGCTGAACTGCTTATGATGAATGCAGGTTCAGGAAAAACGCAGGCATTCGTATCAAAAAATGAGGTTATCTGACGTTGTGGAAATTTTGTGATTCGTGTAGATATATCGTATCCCTCACAAAAATCTCGACCTAATATTATTTCGGGCAATCACGCAATCTGATTAATGAAATAGCAGGCTTTCTGGGCCTGAAAGCAATAAAAAAATTACAAATTTTTTAACGCGACAAGATCCCGGACGCCGACCAGCTTCCAGACAAGAGATCGCTCTTCCTCTGCGATTTTCGCAGGAGGGTCCATCGGGGAGTGGCCGAGTGCTGCAAGGATATTACCGGAGAGTTTTCGTTCCACAATCAGGTCAACAAACTTTTCCCGGATAATTTTCTTCTCGATAGAATCTTCCACTTCTTCAAGATATCCCTGGAGCGTGACAAATGTATAGGATGAAAGGTCTTTTGTATATTTCTCGATCTCTACCGAGACATGGGGACTTTTACGGAAATATTCAAGTTTTTTCCCGTATTTGGTCGAGAGAAAATAAAGAAACGAGCCATCAAAAACGTAGAGAAATGGTGCAATATAGGGATATTTTTCTCCCTGAAATGCAATACGGCAGACATATCCCTTTTCTATCAGCCGATCGTATTCTTCTTTTTCCATTCTGGGGATCTTTATAATGTCCATAAACTCACACCATCCTGATTCTGGACATGACATGATAAATCTTGTTAAATCTGATAAATAATCCGTTCGAATAATTTAAAAATAATTATTTTTCTATCTTGAATCCTGCCTGTTTCCATGCAGTCATTCCACCAAGGACATTTGTCACATCGCGATACTGATTTTTGAAAAGGATGCTTGCCGCAAGACTACCCTTGTATCCGGAATCGCAGTATACAACAATGGATTCATTTTTGAGGATTTCATTGAGGTGCCGGGGAAGTTCGCCAATATAGATGTGGTGCGCTCCATGAATATGGCCGACAGCATTCCAGTTTTTATCGTCCCGGACATCCAGCAGGAACGGCATATGATGCTCCAGATGTTCTTTCAGTGCCAAAACCGTGAGAGTTTTGTGTGCATTCAGATCCTGTGCTGCCCGGCACCATGCAGGAAATCCTCCGGCCAGATAACCCATGATATTATCATACCCGAGCCGTATGAACTGGCGAAGCACGGGATCCAGATTGAGGTTGAAGTCATCCACAAGGATGATGGGATAGGTGTAATCTGCAAACCAGCCAATGAATGCAGAGATGCCCTCACGCCAGATAGAGAGGCTTCCCGGAATATGTCCGGCTGCAAAACTGGTAGGGGAGCGGATATCCACAATCTGGCAACCGTCTTTTATCATTTTTTTGAGTTCCGGAATGGCAATTGGTTTTAAGCGTGGTACTGGATGGGGGAGACGGGTTCCCTGTGTGTTATTAATCTCTGACTGCCTGAAGTAAGGAGGCATATAGGGGGACGCAATCATACGCTGGCGTACAAATGCCTCCCGGCCAAGCGCGAGCTGGGGATTAGTGCGTTTTTCATAGCCGCAGGTGGTGAACGGGTGATCGGCGATTTCTCCCCCGCAGATGGATCCGGCACCGTGAGCCGGGCAGAGTATCACACCATCACCAAGACTGAGGATTTTGTTGGTGATGCTGTCATAGATCATTGCCGCCATCTCAGCATTGCAAGCTTTCCCGTAAAAATCCGTTCGTGCAATATCACCGGCAAAGAGGGTGTCACCGCAGAATACCATAAATGGTTCACGGGAAACATCCGTATCTGTCAGTACGAGGGATATGCTCTCTTGCGTGTGGCCCGGTGTTTCAATGACATGAAGTTCAAGCGAGCCAAGAGTAAACCGGTCACCGTTTTTTACCGGTTGCCCATAAGTAAAGGGCATCGCATGGCCATGATAAATTCCGGCACCACACTGGTCAGCAAGATCCAGTGAGCCGATTGTAAAATCCTCGTTCCGGTGCGTTTCAAAGATGTGAGTGATGACCGCATCTTTTTGATCGGCATGCTCAAGATATATTTCACCATCCCGCCGGGGATCAATGACCGCAGATTTTCCACCCGATCCAATCAGGTAGGAGTTTGCCGCGATGCCTTCAGACACGATTTTTTCAAACAGCATAGCCTCACCATCACTACCGTGAAACTGTGCCGCGAGGTTGTAAATAGATTATGGATACCTGTTCAGAGGTTCAACCATGATCAGATAATGGGGAAACAAAAGGGTACCGGAGAAGAACCGGAGTCATGTCTCCGGTTGATTCGTGATGTTTAATGATCCCCACCAGTTCTTCAAGATTTACCGGGGAATAGCCCACCACTTCGGCACTGACATTGATCCGCTTTTTTGAAAAACAGATAAACGGGTATCTCCGAAGATCATTGTTGTGATGGTGCCCGTGTATCACCCACCCGTCAAATGCCGGTGGTGCATCGGCAGGATCATGGATAAGGAGGAACCGGTACCCCTCAAAATCGATTGTTTAAGAGGAAATTGCTCCCAGGTCCGGGGCATCATGATTTCCGTTGATAAAGATGATATTGCCTTTGAGTTTTTTCTTATAGTGTCCGACCGGAATCTCCCGGTTGCCATAGCGCAAATCGCCGAGATAATATACAGTATTTGCTGCGGAAACAGTGTAATTCCAGTTTTTGATAAGCACATGATCCATCTCCCCGGGGTCAAAAAACACAAAGGGTCGTGAACAGTAGCGGATAATATTTGCATGACCAAGATGCAGGTCGCCAATCAGGAACCGGGTTTCTTTTGGCGGGAGTACCGGATCGGTGCGTTCAAACCCGGCAAACCGGCGGTATAGTCCCATGGACTGTTGCCATGATCGTTCATCATGGATCTCTTTTTCTGGCAGCCACCGTTTCTGGAGCAGGTCATATTCGCCAAAGATTCCATCACCGTTCATGACCGTTATCCGCAATCCTGCATCATCAAGTAGCACGGGAGAAACCGGGGGTTCTTTTTCCCAGAACCGCACCTGCCGGAGGAGATCACGCACATGGGCATGGATACCAGAAACCGTTTTTTTACCAGTGGTTTCATCAGCCTTACGAAAGAGTTCTTCAAAGATTTCTTCCGCTTTTCTCTTTTTTAAGAGATTTGCCACCGTGATATGAAACCATTTTTTTTCCGGTTGTCCATCCCATGCGTTCATGCTGGTAGATAGTGGTAAAAATGCATCTGCGATCTCCCGGGTGATTTTTTTCATCTGATCGGATGGCGTGACAGAGTATGCGATAACGCTGCCATGCATACCCTCTCTTTGCTCCCAGCTGCCAATTGAAAATACCAAAGGGTCATAGTTATGGGCAATTTCCTGAATACGGTCAAGAACCTTCTGTGGGGCACTATCCGCGTTGAGGGAAAATGGCCCATAGAGGGTAATATGCGGGTGGCGTTCCATCAGGTGCAGGACATTGTACATCCGGGTGATGAGAAAATTGTTTTTTTTGATTGTCCACCGGGTCCGGGCAAGGCGGATCTCAATAAGGTAGGTATCTTCCATGGATGGCAAACCGTCTTGTTTTCTCTATGTGTTTATAACGGTTAAATCTTTGATGGATTTTTGTTACAAGGGAATGTACTATCCATCAGCTGAAACGCATACGTTCTTCCTTACACTGGTGAACCCGTCATCCGGAGATCAGGCAGCCGATTGATTGAAGATAATCCGGGGCTTTCCTTTTGCATCATAGAGAAACAATTCATTACTGCGAATCCTGATATTCGTTGAATTGACCAAATCAGAGATGTACGCTGATTCCATATTCATGACGCCCGGAGAACTACAGTACATCTCCGTGGTTCCCGGTGTCGTGACGGAAAGTGAATGGTCTTTGACGGTGTATGAAGCAAAATAATGATTACAGCCGGAGTAGCCGGTTACGCTTCCCGAGGGGTCAAACTTTGCTGTGATAAATGATCCATTCTGGACAGGAACAAGGATGCCTGATGCATCTGAATATGACTGCGCTGTCCAGTTGTTCTGGGTCAGTGACGTTGCTGCAGATGATTTCGTACCGGGGATATTGATAAAAAGAATCAAAAATACCAGGAATGCAATCAACGCCATCACAATATAAAAATTACGACTCATCGGAGCAGGTTCCGATGGTTCTTCGATTGAATCATCTGCATTGTCCGGGTTATTTTCTGGATAATCATTCATAGTACACATTCACAATTACAGGGATTACCCCTTTTTTGTCAGGTAATTGGTCAGAGGTTTTTGTTAAAATTACGGGAGAGAACCCTCTTTTTAAAATCCATTTTATCCCGGTGTCCCTTGTCAAAGAAAAATTATAGTGCAACTTTTATAGAAGTATCACCGGCAATATTCTTCGATCATCTGTTCCAGTTGCGGTTTCAGAATCTGTAGATATTCCGTTGCCACCGTCCAGACTTTTACCGGATCAGTACCAAGATTTCCGTGATTCACCGTTTGCCGGAGTCCTGCTATTTCGTTCCAGGGAATCAGCGAATAACGAACCCGTACAATTGTCGGGACACTTTTACCGGCATTGGAAATCTTTTCAATAATTTCAACAGTGGCAAGGTACGATTCATCATCTTCCAGGAATTTTTCATAGGTTATTTTTTTTGCAATGCTTTCGATCTGTGCAATGTAATCGAGAATCTCCTGTAATAATTTGAGAATTTTATTGCCGGTCATATTACAACCTGTATCGTTTGAACCATATTCTTGTGATCATACACATGCATAGTTTTTTTTACTAATGTACGGTTCAGTTTGCACCCGTGAGAAGATTATAGGAATGATCGTGTGATACGCATAGCGGCGTATTATACTTTTTTCTAAAACAAACTTGGATTCTCCTGATGTATCTTTAAAATGCCAACTTTGGACGCATATGTAGTAAAAAACAAAATTCCTGGGCACAACACAAAAAAATTACGTTCGGGAAATAGTCCGGTTTTATTGGATTTGCCGGTCCATTATTCCGGCCGGAATATTAAAATGATCTTGTTGTTTTTATCCGATAGTTTCATCTCTCCTGCACTCTGCTGAATCGATGTAACCTGGGAGAGATCGAAGATATAAGCATTTTCCTGCTGCATAATTCCCGGTTTATTGCAGGTAATTTTTGTTGAAAGCGGATAGGTTATCGCAATCAGGTTACCTTTCACCAGGTATGCCGCGACATACTGATTGCAACCGGAATTTCCGGTAATATTTGCATCCCTGCCAAACCGTACAGTGATATCCGAACCTGTTATGGCCGGAACCAGTATGCCGGTGGCATCGGTATATGATTCAAGTGTCCATTCTGAACCAGATGTTACGGAGGGTGTGCCGGAAGAAACGCCCCAGAGAAATATGATAATCATACCGAAGCAGACAAAAAGTGAAATAACAATAAGAATCGTGATGTTTCTGCCGGAGAGCAGCGAACGGAAGGTTTCAGTGTCCATCCTCACGTAACTATTCCGGTTCATGCAATAATTGTTTCGCTCCTGCAATTTCTCTGTTAACGATTATTACACCGCTGGGAAGCGAACGAATACACAATGATTAAATGATCAGCTGTGGTTCAATGTGTTGGCGGTTGCTTTTTAGATCTCAAACATCTGAAGTATGAGATCCAAGAAGACCATAATTTTTCTTACATAGTATTTCCAAAAAACCAAAAACATGGGTAGTAAAAAACCGCGATCTCTTCTTCATGTTGTGATGACCGTCTGTATATAATTGAATGATTCCTGCCAGATTACCTCACGGGGAATGTAGAGAAATAAAAACCTGATAGTCCGGGAAACAATAACCTTAGTGATATAAAAACGATAATTCCCTTACACCGGTCTTTTTTTCGGGATGTTTAAGGTAAATGTGGTTCCAATGTTCACCGTGCTGTCAACATTGATATAACCACCATGCATCTGGATATAGTTCTTAGAAACCGAAAGCGACATTCCGGTCGATCCATATTTCCCGGTCATTTGTACCATACTGGTGGTTTGAGGCGCGGTAAAAATCTCATCAAGTTTTCCTGCTGTTATTCCGATACCATTGTCCCTGATAGATAAGTGACACTGGGGATCGTTCTCCCCGGATGAATAGGAAATCCATATTTTCCGGGGGGTATGCGAATACTTCACGGCATTAAAAAGCAAGGTATCAATAACCAATGCAATCTTCTTTTTATCCGCATCAAATGTGAGATCTGGGGGAATTTCAACAGTGATATTCGCTTTTGCTGCATAATCTCCCTCATCGATGATGATTTTCATCAGATCTGGAACGGAAAAAATCGAGTAATTCACGCCAGAAATATTCACCAAATGGATGAGCAGGGCCGGTTTTCCGTTTTGTTCGATAGGTGTAAAAAATACATTGGCGCGTTTGATTTTGCCGGATTGTGAAAGAAACCTGAATTCAGCCATGTCCGGAAGAGGTATCCGTGTTTGCAACCTGGTGACGAACTCAAGGAATTTGTCCTGGTCATCCGGATAAAGTGTAGTGATAATATTCTTTCCAATAAAAAAATCAGCATCATGTTCGGAAAATGTACAGAATGCACGATTTGTATAGGTAATGATATTATTTTGAAGGATAATTATACCCAACGGGGAGATCTCAGTTATCTGTTTGTATTGATCCAGCCTATCTTCTGATGCGGGAATGATATGTTTACGGGCTTCGATATCAATAACAAGGCAGCTGATACTATTCCGGTCAACCCGATCCCACGAAAGACTTACCCAGAAGGGTTCATGATTTTTCGTCACAAAACGTGCTTCAAAATCGACAGTATCCTCACCGGAACCCAGCCGCTCAAAAAACCGGTTTTGTTCTTCCCGGGTCTGGAAGAGCTGGGTAAAGATCATATTCTCCAGCTCTTTTGAAGAATATCCCAACGTGTTTTCCAGTTGTTTATTGGTAAGACTTATTTTAAACGTATACGGATCAAACAACACAATGCCAAGCCGGGAATCCCCATAAATACTTTTATACCGCATTTCAATGGTATCCATCATATCAAGGAAATATGCGACAATAACTGAGACACAGACAAACATGATGGCCTGTGCAGTTGCTAAACCCAGCTTGGTGAGATCCGGGTACAGGTAAATATAGGCAAGTGTCTGGAAAGCAACTGCACAGGTTCCTCCAATCAAAATCCCATTTTTACGATAGAAATAGGTTCCATACAGGATAGGGAAATAAAAGAGCTGGGGGAATATCGTGTCAATATTCCTGGCAAATGCAAGGAGCGTAATAAACGTGCTTGAAAAAATGAGCGATGCTATAACCCAAAATCGGACCAAATTAGTTCTTGAGAATACGTGTCCCCCTATGGTAACATAACGGTTCATTCGTACCATATCTGGGGCTTGTATCTGATTTAAATATATTTAACTTATAATCTACAATTTTAATACATTTTTATCTCTAAAAGTTGAATAATTCTGATATATTAATTTTGTTGGGATAAGACCGAGGAATGAATCTCTCAACGATTCTGATATGGTGGCGGTTGGTTGCCGAATTTTATTGATGTAAAAATCGGTTATTATACTCTGTTCATCAGACAGTATAGATCCGCATTCCAAGTCGTACTGCCATGATACCCTTTGCCAAACTTGCTTTCCCTCAATTCGTGGTTTTATCAGGCATCGCAGCATTGATTTGTGATTTTAAGATATTTCCGGTGTTTACTATCCCTAAAGGAGTATACACTTTGAAAAATGAAAAAAAATAATTGGACAACGGATAAGAAATAGTTCTAAAAATATATGGTATACATAGGGTTCTTATTCAGTCGTATTGCCGCCACGTATGATCGCATTTTGTGCAACGGAAGAACCGGACTTCACTTTCATCTGCAGCTCGAAGTTGGCGAAGCCACCAGATTGCAAGATTGTTACCACATTTCGGGCACTTGATCTGGATAGTCGGCATTGTTTTCAGGTTTTCATCTTCATCATCAACAATAGTGATCTCGTTTTCCGTGCGCTTTTTCTCGCGCGTCATACCTGCCTGATCTGTACTGTCAATTTTTCTGATATACCCGCACTTACGGCATTTGAGCTGACCTGCCGACGAGATCAGCATACTTTTACATTCAGGACAAAACATCGTATAATATGAGTGATGATAGGAGATTAAATCTTTTATCAAATAACGATATTCTGCCGTATTTTCGTTTACGGATTAATAAATCCCGATTTTTTAACTGGTTCTTGTTCTGGCATCAAGAGAATCCTTTTATTGGTTTCAGGTGGATAAATCTATAATGATCGAGTATCTTGTGCTGATTTCCTGTCTTGGATTTCTTGCTTTCCTCGTGCCCGGTCACCATCGGAAATATGCGGCCATTACCGGCTGGACTTTTATCGTTCTTTTCCTCTTCGCCGAGCTGCCCTATTACTTTTCCATCAATAATTTCCTGTATCCACTCATTGCAGCCCTTTCGATCCCGTTTTTATATATCACCATCAAGTACCTGCTTGCCGAAGATGAGCGTGTGATGCATCTTTCACGGGCAGCTGCTGTCGCGTTTTTACTCTATGCACCGTTTGAATATATCCCGATGATTGGGGACTGGCTCATCAATATCGTCGTAAACCAGGTTGTGTGGCTGCTCCATGCGTTTAACTACCCGATTTTTCTTGAAGATTGGAATATTATCGCCCGGAACGGCTTCCGTGTTGAGATTATCCTCGGATGTACCGGAATCCAGAGTATTGCGATTATGCTGGGAGTCGCTGCGGCGGTGCCCACAACATACCTTCAGAAACTTTATGCAGTTCTGCTGATTGCCCCGACCATTTATATCCTTAACCTATTCAGGAATGTTTTTGTTATCATTGCCTACAGCAGCCAATGGTTTCCCTATATGCCCGAGATTGCAAGTAATGGTGAGCTGGGGTATGAAAGTTTTTTTTGGGCACATAACGTGATTGCGGAATTGCTTGCGCTTGTCGTTCTGATCGTTCTTGCTTATGGTCTCTTTACACTCATTCCAAAACTGGGAAATTTTGCTGATGACCTGTTCCAGCTCTACTTTGGAGAGATCCAGAATGAGTTTGGACGGAAACGATGACTAAATCTCAACTAACCTTTTTTTTACCCTGTTGTTCCGGTTGATTCCGGACATACTTTGCAACCGTTGGCAATAGTGGATAAAAATCAGGAAAGAGTTTTATAAAGGTAGATAATTCTCTGGATTGCCGACAGGTTTGTGCAGATCGCAATAATGATAATCGATACCCAGATAAATCCGGTTACACCACCAAGAATGAGTACCAGGAACGTTTCCGGCCTGCCAAAAAAACCAACTCCTTCGAGCGGGTCGTTAATTTTTCCTTCAACTTTTTCCTGGTAGCCAATCTCGGCATACACCACGGGCTTGATGAACGTGTTCATCAGGGAGCCGATGATGGCAAATGCAACGATTGCAAAATCCGTGAGCGGGGGGACGATGACAAACTGGCTGATGATTGCTGTACCACCAAGTCCAATGCCGAGCAGGACCAACGCATCCACGTATTTATCAACAATCCAGTCAAAAACCGCACCGAATTTTGTGTGCGTATTGGTCATGCGTGCCACACTGCCATCAATAAGATCAAGGAGGGCAGAGAGCAGAAGGGCAAAGCTGCCCCACAGGAACTGGTGCTCAAAAAACAGGAATGCACAACCTATCCCGGCGATAAGCGAAAGTACCGAGATCTCGTTTGGTGTAATCCTGCATTTCACAAAGAAGCCTGCGACCGGCTCAAGATACCTGATAAACCGTGGCCGGAGTGCAGTAATGTTCATAGCTCCATTCATAGGAATCTAAACCATTAATAGTTACGGTCTTTTGCTGGAGTGAAATGCATAAAAATACCTGTGTCCCTATCAGCGCCATATTCTTTATATTCCGCGCCCAATCTCTCTTATACGAGTGGAATGGTTATGGCAGATACAATAATTCGTCCGCATGTGCTGATGATGTCGGAGATTACTGCGGATGGTAAGCTTACCCTGAAAAAGGGCGCTTCAAGCAAAATTTTAATGAAATACATGGCACATGAGACCGAAATCCTGCTCCATGAAACAAGGGCCGCATACGATGCGATAATGGTTGGTGCAAATACCATCCGTATTGACAATTCATTTTTAACTGTGCGGCTGGTGCCCGGAAAAAGTCCAATCAGGGTTATCCCGTGCAGCATGGCTGATCTGCCGCTTAATTCAAATGTGCTTGGTGCTGATGCACCCACAGTAATTGCCGTCTGCGAGACAGCACCCAAAGACCGGGTAGACGCACTACGGGCAACAGGTGTGAATGTCGTCGTGGCTGGTAAAGACCATGTTGAGCTGCCGCTTCTGCTGCATATCCTTGCTGAAAAATTCAAGGTGAAAAAACTGATGATTGAAGGGGGCCCGACCTTAAACTGGCATATGCTTCACGACAAGCTGGTTGATGAGATCCGGCTTATCCACCTGCCATTTATTGTCGGGGGATCCGACACCCCCTCGCTTGTCGGTGGAATGCATATCAATACCGAAGATGAGATGATCCGGTTGAACCTGAAAAAATTCTACCTGTGCGGCAGCAATCTTGTATCCGAGTTTGACGTTCTGTATGCACAAGGAATCAAGTCATGATAGTATTTCCTGAACCTCCGGTAAGTCCTGCACCCCATCACCAGAATGCAGGCTTGAAATGGTTTATCATTCTCGTCCTTGGTTTAATCCTCGTTACCGGGATCCTCATTGTGGCATTTTACATTAACCATACGGCCAATACCCAGGGTGTCACGGTCGTACGGATGGAAGGTACACTGAAGACTGGAGATGTATCAGACGATGAATCCACAGGGAGCGAAGTGGTAGGTCAGGAACTACGAGCAGCAGCTGATGACCCCATGGCTGAAGCAATCGTGTTACGGGTAGATAGTCCCGGAGGCACGCCGGCAGCAGCTGAGGAGATCATCCGTGATCTGGAATATGCCAAGACAAAAAAACCTGTCGTAGTTTCGATGGGTGATATGGCAACTTCTGCCGCATATTATGTCAGTGCCCATGCTGACAAAATCTATGCAGATCCGGACACGTTTACTGCCGGGATTGGGGTCATATGGACATTTTCTGATATCAGCCATTGGATGAGCACCGAGGGTTACAATGTCTCTGTTATCAAATCCGGCAGCAAGAAGGATATGGGTTCAACCTCACGCCCGCTGACTGAAGATGAACATGACTATGCCCAAAAAATTGTGAATGCCAGTTTTGATACCTTCATCAACGATGTGACCACGCAACGGGTGATCGCCCGATCTGATATTGATGATGGCCGGGTCATTCGCGGTGCTGATGCCGTGAAGATTAATGTTGTTGATGAACTCGG
>PNBP01000103.1 GCA_003136075.1 Methanoregula sp.
AGTCTCCTTCTTTTCCGACGGAATAAACATTTCAAACGCGGTGCCTCCGGTGCGGTTCAGTTCAATGCTGCCCTGTACCTGCTGGATGAGTGTGCTGACCAGATGAAGTCCGAGCGTAGGGACATATCTCCAATTCATTCCTTCCGGTAATCCCANNACTTTCACATCAATTACCAGCCGGATCCGTTGGGGATTGGTGTTATAGACGGTGATGAGGTTTGTGGCAAGCGTGCGGCTGTAATCCGAAAAGTCTATGTACGCAAGATCTGTAGAACTGTAAAGTTTTTCGTGCACAATCGCCATTGAGCGGATCCGACTTTCGCTGTCGAGCAGGACATCGACAGTACCGGCATCCGTGACTTGCTGTCTCTGGAGCCGGATCAGGCTCGTGATAACCTGGAGGTTGTTTTTCACCCGGTGGTGGATCTCGCGGAGGAGGACTTCTTTCTCCGCGAGCTGGGCATCGATCAGCTGTTCATCATGCAGGATTTGTGTGATGTCATGGAGTGTTATAAATATACCCCTGACCGAACCTTCGCTGTCCCGGTAGAGGGCTGAGCCGGCAATCACCGGTATTGTGTGGCCGTCCCGGTGAAGTATTGCATACCGGTTACCGGTCGCGTTTCCGTCACGCAGTACGGTTTCAAAGCCGGTTGTTGCCAGTTCCTTGTTCTCGATATAATCCACAAAGAGCGTTCCCAAGAGTGATTCGCGATCACGTCCTGTCATTTTTTCACTGGCCCGGTTGACATCCCTGATCCTGCCGTCAGCGTCGATAAGGATGAGGGGATCGAGATCCGCTTCGATCAGGCTCCGGGTGTAATTCATCGCATCTTCGAGTTCCCGGGTCCGGTCCTGCACGCGTTGTTCAAGAGTGAGGTTGAGATCCTTGAGGTCACTCTCGATCTTTTTGATCCCGGTGATATCCCGGATGGATTCGATCGCACCGACTGTTTCCCCGGATTCATTGCGGAGCGGTGTTGCGATGATCCACAAAAATGACGGTTTTCCCTTGAGTGATCGGATTTTCATCTGGCCGGAGAGCATCCCGTCTTTCTCGATAAGATCCGGATAGTGGGCCTTTCGTACCTGTTCATCGGAATGCAGGACGAGATCGATCAGCAGCGGACGGCGTTTTCCAAACAAATGGTAGGAGTATTCATAGTTACCTTTCCCTATCATCTCCTGTGCCGGTACTCCGGTCAGGAACTGTATTGCCTTGTTCCATGCAATCACCGTGCCGCCGGTATCGATAACAAACGTCGGATCAGGGAGGAAGTTGATGATATCCATCAGCCGGCGTCCGGATTCCCGGATCTCATGTTCCATCAGCTTCCGCTGCGTGATATCCCGGATAACCGACACCCCGACTTTTTTCCCGTCAAGGGTAGTAACATGGGCATTGATCTCAACCGGAATAATGGTTTTATCCTTTCTCCGGTGTTCGGTCTCGAAAAATGAGTGGCCGGTCGTCGATAATTCAGCGATGATCTCCAAAAAAGGACGGTTGTAGTACCCGGTGACAAAATCAAGGGGTCCCTGCCTGATCAGTTCATCGCGGGTATACTGCAGCATCCTGCAGGCAACTTCATTAACTTCGATGAATCTCCCCGGTGACCCATCAGGTTCAATCTCGTGGATATGGATCCCGTCATTTATGGTATCAAAGATACCCCTGAATTTCGCCTCGCTTTCGTGGAGCTCCTCCTCTATCTGTTTGCGGCCGGTGATATCCTCAAAAATCGTGACAAACCTTCCTTTTTCCGGGGAATATACCGATATTGCAAAGTGCTTTTCCATCGGTGCAAAATATTCCTCAACTACTTCCGGCTGACCGGTAGCAGCCACCCGTGCATAGAGATCCAAAAACGGGGGAGTGTCGACACCATACACTTCAGTGCTGGTTTTCCCGACACTACTCTCCCGGCGGATACCCGTGATCGTTTCGAATGCCGGGTTCACGTCAATAATGCGGTAATTGACAGGATTCCCATATGAGTCGTAGACCATCTCATGGAGTGCACCTCCTCCGATCATCCGGGTGAAGAGATTACGGTAGTCTGCCGTTTCTTTTTTCAGATGCTCAGAGAGCACGGCAACGATAACGCCTATGATGATAAACATCGCTGCACGAAGACCCGCGGATTCGATCTCTACAAGTGAAGGATAGAGGAAAAAAACGGCAAGGGCAAAATAGGTGCCTGCAAGGATCAGAATCAGCGGGATGCCCCGGCGCCGGTAGTAATACCCGATGAGGACGAGCGGGAGGTAATACAGGTGCATGAAAACGGTTTCGATGTGGCTCNNACGCCGGTACTACCCCATATAACTACCGGGAGGACCCATGACGGCCTGCTTTTCCAGAAGCCGGATCGTGCTGAAAACATCTGCAACCTTCTCACGGGGGGTGGATTTCAGAACTATTTAAGTGTTCAGGTATGGCAGATGCACGGCACGGGATATCCAACAGAGATGCATGGGAAAATACGGATGCTCTGGGTTTGATTCATGGTTACCCTCATGTCCGGCAGTTGTGAGGATTTGATCGAAAACGTGCATGACACCGGGACCGGGTTTTACATCCCTTTTTTTTGGGGGATGTGGTGGTTATAAAAAAACCCTGATCAGGTCCAGTATGCTTTGATAAAGAGTTCATGCTGTCGGACCAATGGCGTGAAGATATACAGGATCAGGGGGAGGAGGACCAGGCAGACAATACTGTTCCCCAGCCACCAGTCATACAGTGCGGAGCCGACACCGGTCCAGGGGATTATGCCACCGAAAGCAAGTGTCGTGGTACCCCAGAGTGCCCCGACAAGATTGTTGAGAAGAACCCCAAAGATCAGGACGATAACCACATCCCGCCGGCTCACGAGAGCAGGATCCGCATGGAAATACCGGAACGCGAGGAGGGGAATGAGTACCTGCCAGAAATCAGCGAGCGACCAGTAGATGCTGACATCCGCGGGAATCCCGCTTAACAGTCCTGCCCCGATAAAACACCCGGTATACGCGGCCACCGCCCCCCACATGCCAAACCAGAGGGTAAAGACGACCATCAGGGCAACCACAATATAAAATGATGAAACTCCCGGTGCCGCGGCAAAAGAAAATACGGCAAACCTAGCGAGGAGGGCATTTACACAGAGAACCAGGAAGAACAACCCGAGATACACGGCAAACGGGGGGGTTTTGTGGACCGGTGTACCTGGTGGATTGCTGACGGTTGACACTTTGGATCAGAGTACAATACAGACCCAAATTATATAATACGGGTGGGTTTCATTACTTCATGAGATGGTGTATCTGGAGAATGCCTTCGCACGCTATAAAAAGTACTGTCCGTGGTCGATCGGTCCGGTCTGGAGAGCATTTTTCCTCGCTCTTTTCCTTGCCGTGATCCTCGTCCCGTACTGGTGGCTTATCGTGCAATGGTCGTCTCTTTTTTTTGCCGATCCCCCGTTCAGGTTTNNCGGGGTATTGCCCGCGACATCACCGAACGCAAACGGGCGGAAGAAGCGTTGCTGCAGGCACACAAGCAGTTGAACATGCTTTCCAGCATCACCCGGCACGACATCAACAACCAGCTCTTTTCGTTAATGGCGTATCTCGAACTCTCAAAAGAACATCTCGGCGATGCTGTGCAGATTTCCGACTATATCATCAAGATGGAGCAGGCTGCAAATGCCATCGAACGCCAGATCGTTTTCATGAAGGAGTATGAGGATCTTGGTGTGAAATCCCCGGTCTGGCAGGATGTGGAAGCGATTGTCAGGAACGTGGGAGCTGCACTTCCGGCGGGAAATATCAGACTTGACATCTCTTGTCCCGGACTCGTGGTCTTTGCCGACCCCTTGTTCGAAAAAGTGTTTTACAACCTTATTGACAACTCCCTGCATTATGGCGGAGACACCATGACTGCCATCCGTGTCACCGCGAGTGAACAGGGTGAAGATCTCACTATCTTGTATGAGGACGATGGCAATGGCATCAGCGCTGATAATAAAAAGCAGTTATTCAAAAAAGGGTTCGGAAAGCATACCGGCCTTGGCCTCTTCCTCTCCCGCGAGATTCTTTCAATTACCGGTCTTACGATCACTGAAAACGGAGAGCCGGGCAAAGAGGCGAGATTCGAAATTACCGTGCCGAAGGGGGGATGGCGGTCCGGGAGTGTGACCGGCAATCTGCCGGTGTAGGTGCGAACGGTCCCCTTCGGGATTGTTACCAAATCCATCTCGCACCAGAAAAATTTTCTCCCGCCATTGGTTCTGTTACAGGAAGGTATATCAGGTGACCGGCATAAGAGAATCCCTATGCCGCCCGCGGGCGTGCCGCCGGATGCAGATCCCAGGGGCATGATTCTTGCGATAGTTATCCTTCTTCTCGTTATCTTGGGAACCGGAATTCTTTTCTACCAGTCGCAGGAAGGGCAGATTAAAGCGGGAGTGACCAGCGATCTCACTGCCATCCAGACCCTGAAAGGAGACCAGATCGCGGCATGGCGGCAGGACCGTTTATACGATGCACGGGGTCTCTCATCAAGCGCTTTTTTTATCGAAGGGGTGAATCACTACCTGACCTATGGTGATGATGAGAGTAAAAACACTATTCTCCGCCGGTTCCGTGAGATGAATACGTCTCCCCATTACGATAATGTCCTGCTGGTCGATTTCAACGGGACTGTACGGCTGAGTCTTGACCCCTCTGTTACTTCGCTCCAGCCACCGGTAACGGACCTGGTAAATACATCGCTCCGGAGCGGTACCGTTGCCCTGACCGATTTTTACCGGATACCCGGATCGTCTCGTGCCAGCATGGACGTCATTGCCCCGCTGAGCATGACCCGGGCCGGGGTTTCAGAACCGGTTGGTGCGGTCCTGTTATCGATCAACCCGGAGGGTTTCCTGTACCCGCTTGTCCAGTCATGGCCGGTGCCAAGCCGGAGTGCGGAGACCCTGCTTGTTGAACGCGAAGGTGACCATGTCCTTTACCTGAACGAACTCCGGCACCAGAACAATACGGCGCTGAACCTGACGATCCCCCTCACGCGGACGGATGTCCCGGCAGTCAAAGCCGTGCTCGGGACAACCGGGGCGTTTGTCGGGAAGGACTACCGTGGGGTTGATGTGATCTCGGTGCTGGGGCCGGTGCCGGGCTCGCCCTGGTTTATGGTTGCAAAAGTCGATACGGCAGAAGCGTACTCTTCATGGCAGAGATTCTCTGCACTCATCATTGTACTGGTAGCCATAACCCTTGCCGGCGCTCTTATTATCGTCGGGCTGCTCTGGCAGCGCCGGCAGAAATACTATTACCAGTCCCTCTATGCACTTGAATCAGAACGTACCCGGGAAGAACTCCGGAACCGCGAGCGGCTGGAGATACTGCTGCATCTTGCGGAAATGGATTCTGTGGATGAGCAGAAGCTTGCGGAGTTTGTCCTTGATGCAGGATGCCGGCTCACGGAAAGCCCGTTGGCATTCATTGGCAAGCTGTCACCGGACGAAACGGTCTTTGAGACCGCGGCCTGGTCGAAACCTGTAAAGGAGGACAGCCCGTTGGCCAGGATGACCCGCTTCCTTCCTTGTGAAAAAGCGGGCATCTGGGCAGAGGCAGTACGGAAACGCACGCCGGTTATCGTGAACGGTCACATAGCACCCCCTGAAGGAGAGAGCAGATCTCCGCCCGGATACGATCCTGCCACGCGGTTTGTCTCGGTTCCAATCTTTGAGGCGCAGCGACTCGTCCTGGTCTTCACCGTTGCCAGCAGGGAAACCGGTTATACGTCTATCGACGTGGACAACCTAACGCTTCTGGCACAGGGAGTATGGAACCATCTCCGGAAACGTTCTGCCGACGAGCTGCTGCGCCAGAAGACCACTGACCTCGAAGCTGCTTTTGAGGAGATCACCGCTACCGATGAAGAACTCAGGACGAATTATGAAGATCTTGCCGGATTGCAGGATGCCCTTACCGAGAGCGAGCGGAAATACCGGAATCTGTACCACTACGCACAGGTGGGGCTCTTTGAGACGAGCTTCAAAGACGGGACGGTAGTGGCCTGTAACCAGCAGTACGCCGATCTCGCCGGGTTTTCATCCGTTGAAGACGCAATCGGAAAAGACGTACTCGGGCTCTACGTGAACCCGGAGGATCGCACGGAGGTGGGCCGGATCCTCAGGGAACAGGGATCGATCGAGAACCATATCGTGCAGTTCCGGAACAAGCGGACCGGCAGGATCTTCTGGGCGCAGTTCTCCGCCCGGTTCAATTATGAGCGGGACGTGGCCGAAGGTACGATCATCGATATCACGGTGCAGAAGGAGGCAGAGACGGAAATCCGGAATGCGAAAAATTTCCTGGACCGTATCATCGAACAGAGCCCGAACCCAATCTGGATATCCGATGAGAAGGGAACACTGATCCGGCTCAACAAAGCGTGCTGTGACGTGCTGCACATCAATCCTGAAGAAGTGATCGGGAAATATAACGTCTTCGAGGACAGCATCCTCGAGGCACAGGGGAGGATGTCCCTTGTCCGGTCGGTGTTTGAGGAGGGGAAATCTGTTAATTTCGATCTCGAATACGACACGAAACTCCTGAGTTCCCTGCACCTGTACCAGTCTGCCAAAGTCTACCTGAATGTCACGATATTCCTGGTCAGGGATACCACCGGCAGGATCACCAACGCGGTTATCCAGCACCTGGATTTCACCGAACGCCGCAAGGCGGAAGCAGCGCTGAAGAAGAGCGAGGATGCGTTCAGGTCCCTTGCCGAGAATGCCAGTGACGGGTTCCTCGTGGGCGCAGCGAATGGCATGCATGTCTTTGCCAACAAACGTGCTGCGGAAATAACCGGCTACAGTATTGATGAGCTGGTCCATACAAGCATCCGGCAGATTTCACATCCCGATGAGTTCGAACGGGTGATACAGGACCGGTTCAGGAAACATATGGCGGGCGAGCCGGCCCCGAACCATTATGAAACAATCCTCCTCGGGAAAGACGGCAGGCAAATCCCCATCGAGTTGTCATCATTGAAGATCGCGTGGTACGGGCAGCCCGCGGATCTCATTGTTTTCCGCGATATCACGGAGCGCAAAGCAGCAGAGGAAGAGATCAAATCCACCAATGCATTCCTCGACATGGTTATTGATATGAGCCCCTTCTCCATGTGGATTTCCGATAAAACGGGCACCGTTACAAGAGTAAACCGATCCTTGTGCCAGGCCCTCAATCTCACTCCTGACAAAATTGTAGGCAAATATAATGTGCTCCGTGACACAAACCTGGAGATCCAGGGTGTCATGCCCGATGTACGGGCTGTTTTTGATACGTCCACACCGGCGCATTTCAGTATTCCGTGGAAGGCATCGGATGCCGGAGCTGTCGATCTCAAAGGCGCACGTGATACGTATATCGAGGTTTCCCTGTTTCCGATACGGAATGTACGGGGCGAACTGACCAATGTGGTATGCCAGTGGGTTGACATTACCGAACGGAAGAAGGCCGAAGATTCCCTGAGGGAGACAAATGAGTACCTTCAGAACCTTTTCAATTATGCCTATGCCCCGATCATCGTCTGGGACCCGCAGTTCCGGATCACCCGCTTCAACCATGCTTTCGAAAGCCTGACGGGCAGGACCGAGCAGGAAGTTGTCGGGCAGCATCTCGATATCCTCTTCCCGGAAACGAGCCGGGAGGTTTCCCTTGAGCATATCAGAAGGACCGTGAGCGGTGAGCGTTGGGAGTCCGTTGAAATCCCCATCCTCCATGTTTCCGGCAGGACCCGTACCGTACTCTGGAACTCATCCAACATC
>PNBP01000028.1 GCA_003136075.1 Methanoregula sp.
AGAGTCAGCGTGGCCAAATGTGACAAACCTAAAGAAGTATGTCTCATCTTTGGTGAAACGGGTGAGTTTCTGGTGGAGAGGGGTTTTGCCCGTCAGATCAACAAAGAAGAAGGAATGAAGGTGCTCGATCTGGCAGAGGAGTCTGGGCTGGTTCATACAAGCAATAACAGCGCTGACCGCGCCAACCTGATCTGCAACTGTTGTCCCTGCTGCTGCCATGACCTCCAGCTCATGAAGGTATACAACCGTCGGGATCTGGTGGTTCGCTCTGAATATATCGCAGTGACTGACAAGGACTCCTGCATCAATTGTGGCAAATGTGTTGAGAGATGTATTTTTGATGCCCGGACCTTTGATGACGGACGGATGCTCTATGATTCCGGTTTATGTCTTGGCTGTGGACTTTGTGTCACGGTCTGCCCGGCCCATGCGACTGTTATGCAGCCACGGAATCCCTGAAACGAAGAAGGAGTTTTTGAAATTTCTTCAGCAGGCACAGGTTTACAGAACCTGAAGTGCCTCCCTATGCAGCAGATTGCTGCATAACCTCAATCACATTGCTCAATATTACGATCTCATGGGCTTTGTGAGATTCTGCTCGATGAAGGAGAATATTTCCGTAAAATCAGCTTTTTACTAGTTTGCAATTCTGTTTTTTATCGTGAGATAGATTATTGCTCGCGAGCAATAGTTTAAAATTTAAATATTTTTGATTATTTTTCAAAACGAAGACTTTAAACCAACTTAAATTCGGGCGTGTGCAATGTGCAAAACATCCCTCAACACGTTCATAGAACCTAAAATCATTTGATCTTTTAAATAATACATCGTTGATTGTAATAATTAAAAAAAGCGTAGGAACCCTAGCGTGAATGTATTTAAGTCAACATCGCTTTGCATTTATTAGTGAAGACGATATGCCAAATTTTTGTCCGAATTGCGGAGCAGAACTAAAATATAAGGAAGCTGAAATTTGCCCTTCATGCGGTGTCCGGATTAAAGAACCCCCCGCACCCCAAAAAGAAAAAAGCCCAGGTCAGGTAGCTTTGATGGGGGTAATCGTCATTTTGGGGGTGATTGTTATAATCCTGGCTATTCAGTTATCATCATCCTGTATTCATGGAGCATCAATAACACATCCAGCTCAGTTTACCAATCCAGGGTTCGAAACCGGAAATCTGGGTGGGTGGACAGCGGGAAGCACAACAGGTATTATTGGAGATCGGAGTCACAGCGGAACATACTCGTGTCACCTCGATATGTCTGGAACTCAGGCAACCGATTTTATTTCACAGTCTATTGATCTGACCAATGCAGCAAGTATCACGTTCTGGGGTGTGGGAGAGAGTGATACATGGCCATTTTATATTTATATCGATGGCACACAGGTTCAGACATCCAATGCGGTTTCAAACATCTGGACTCAGTACACAGTTCCTGTATCCGGTTACACCGGGATCCATACGGTATCGGTAAAATGGAACGGAGGCCCCGGGATATATGGTGCCGATGTTGATGATTTTTCACTATCATATGTTTAAAGGTTCTGTTGCGTTGTCGGGACTTTTAAATAGTCAACATTGATAGGTCACGACGATTTCATTTTCATTAAGTCCCGTTAACGCAACAGCACCCCTTGATGATATGATTAAATACAAACCGCCCAGAATGCACGTGGTGATAACCATGAAGATCAGTGCGCGAAAACCAGATCCCGGGAACTGTGAAGATGATCAAGAAAGGGCGGTGAGTATCGGAACACTTGCGATATGTACAGTCGTGATGCTGCATCATGCAGAGGTCCGGATGACCACATCTGCCTGAGAAGATAAAAAAATGTCATCATCGCCAACGTCGCATGCTTTGTACACCTTTTTGCGCATTCACACCAACCCGGCTAAGCAGCACTCTCACTCCCAACTCCCATCCGCCCACGACTTGAGAATATCATAATCCCGCATCCGTGTCGCCTTGCTCAGCGCCTGTGACCGGGTCAGCATCCTGCTTTGGATAAAATCATATTCGCAGAGAATCCTGGAATTCCGGAGTAGGGTCGCTCGTATCGGGTGGTGCCGGTAGACGACAGGTTCCTGTCGCCGGAAATACCATTTTATTCGCTGGAAGGTCAGCCAGTCAAGTTTCATCGCGAGCGTCGCGTGGAATTTGAATTCGTCAGCAGAATCCCGATCATAGTCCCGTAATGCGCAATACGGGGAGAGTGCCTGTGCCAGCTGGGAGCGGAATTGTTTTAAGGTCTCATCTGGAGTAATCGTTACAAAAACAACCCGTGTATCGTCAAAAAACCCATACCCCCCCACCTCATATTTTGGAATTGCCGTCTGGTTCGTGCATACCTTTGCGAAATCTTCGACAAGTTTTGGCTCATCGCCGGTCGAAAACGGCCCGGCCAGCGTGATATGCGGCGTTACCAGGTTCTCTCCAAGATTAAATTTCTCCGCCAGGTGATTGCTCAACTGGTAAATCTGCTGCTTCACGGAACCCATCAAGCGGATATCGATACGGTAGTGCGTCATTTCTCACACCATAGTACTTTTGGCAATCCGGTAACCTCAGGGAAATCGCTCATGTAATTTGCCCGGCAGTACCTGCAATAAATTCGGTTTTGCATAGCCGGCACGATATAATTTTTTTCATGGGTGGAAGCACGCCTGTGATCTTCTGCAAGGGGAAGAGATTACGTTAGTGGATACAAAGGTTGATCCAAAATCTCTAATAAATCATCCTGATTAACGATACACATTATGGTATCAATATTATTGACCACGAGATCAAGGATGCCGTCCGGAAGAGCTGGGACCACTCGTCAGTTTTGTATGACAACTGTCCGGGTCACGGGATTGGAACCGGGGAAGAGAAAATCGCGTGGAAACGGGAACTGAACCGGAACCTGCCGGAACCGCCGTTAAAAGTACTCGATGTAGGGTGCGGAACGGGTGCGATGGGCCTTCTGTTTGCCGAGATGGGACATCAGGTTACCGGGATTGATCTTTCACAAGCCATGCTGGCAAAAGCACGCGAGAAAGCGTATGCACAAAAAATTTCGATTGATCTGAGGACCGGGGATGCCGAACACCTTCCGTTCAATGACGGATCGTTTGACGTGGTTGTCAACCGGCACCTCGTTTGGACGCTCCCTCACCCGGAGATTGCCCTCAGGGAATGGCACCGTGTCTTAAAAAACGGGGGCGTGGTGCTCATTATCGAGGGTGTCTGGAAAGACAGAAGTTTTCCCATCCGGGCGAAACGATTTTTGAGTGACGGATTGGCGAGTATCTTTGGTCATACCCACGGCGGCCATTATGATAAAAAACTCCGGAGCCAGTTCCCCTGTGACGGTGGAGTTCCAAAGGAAACCATGGTATCTGATCTGGAGCACGCTGGATTCACTGGTATCAGCTACCGGGATTTGATGTACATCCAGGAGATGCAGATCCCCCAACAACCCTGGTACCGGAGATTTGCACCGGGAAAGACATACTATCTCCTTGCTGCAAAAAAAAGAACTCCACGTGAGTTGCTTTGATGCGACACTACAAAAATGTTCAAATGACGCTTTAATTCTTAAAATAATTTAAAAAAAAAAAAATCACGTAACTGGCAAAACCGGCATCAGCCGTGTTTTTTTATGTTCAAACCCTGCAACACGGGCGCACGACGGTTTTTAAAAAAACCAAAAAAAGGGTTAGTGTTCTTTTGGTCTCTGGATGAAGAGGACGACACCCGGCATCCCGACAATAACCTCTGCAGGCAATGCCGATCATCTGTGATGATAACCCGTTCATATTTCGCGGATGTATCGCGATGTATCCAATCCCGTTTTTCCCCGCACCATCCCCACCCCCATCGCGTCCAAATCCCAAAACCCCCTTCAATATAACCACCATTTCCCAAAAATAAAAAAGATTCAGCCACGACTAAGCCCTTGTGCGACGTATACTGGTATGTCAAAGGGGCCCCCAAGACACCCGGAGAAACAAAAAAAATTCTCCAACACCTCGAGGTCAAAATACCTCCCTAAAAGAAAAAACCAAAAAAGAAGGAACCAGAAATGGCAGATTTCGTACAGAACACTAATGTAAAATCAGCGGTCCGCACCCTTGCGGACCCCATCGCAGACGTGGCATCGTTCGATGCAAT
>PNBP01000097.1 GCA_003136075.1 Methanoregula sp.
ATCCCAACGATTACGCGCGAATCCTCGAACCCATCGTGAAGGGCGAGGCGGATATCGTCTACGGCTCCCGCTTTCTCGGCCAGCCGGCGGGTATGGCGATGAAGAATCGGATCGCCAATCGCATCCTCGCCGCCGCCGCGAATCTCCTCTATGGCGCGCGGCTTACCGACGAGGCCACCGCCTACAAGGCCTTCCGCGCATCCATCCTTCGCGGGATGCACCGACTGGATGCGTTCCCGGCTGATGATGTGGGAACCCGGCGGATTATCGCACAGTACTATCACAACGGCAACCGCATGACGGTAGACGCAGCTCGGGCTTTTGCTGAACAGTGGGGTGAATGGAAAGGGCTTGCTGCATATTATCTTGAGATTGCAGATATGTCAGGGGTTCAACCGGGGAATCCCGGATAAGGTCTGGAACATATTTCGGGTTGACCGTGAAAAAACATGACCTCAATCAGAGAAATATTATATGTTCATATCCTCATTCCCACGAGAGTTAAATAGTTGGTTGCGTGATGTTACTGCATGGCGCTCAGGATTCCGATTATACTCGTAGGTGCAATGGGCATTCTGCTTTTTCTCTCGTTGATCACGACGGCGACGATGGGATTTTTCATGGTAAAGGGAAAACCGGGATTTACTCTTCACCGGCATATGATGATGGCCGGGATTACGATTGGCCTGGCACTGGTTCATGCGTTTCTTGCAATAGGATGGTACCTTAAGATTTAGACGCTTACATCCGCAGGATCATAGTTGCAAGAGTGCATGAGTGCAGACGTGAACACTATGGTCTGGGTCATCTCGGGGAAAAAAGATGCGTGGTGAAGAAGGAACCGATTCTGTCAGGTATGGTGCACTGCAGGCATCATTAATGAGAACCGGTTCAGAATCAATCCGCCACAGAACAGATATGGTATCCCGCCGTTCAGGAGAAGAAGGGGGTGTAAAGTCAACTTTCCTGCCGTTATGGGGCCTGAGGTTTTGCCTTAGGGAGATGAATCGTAAACGTGCTCCCTTCCCGTTCCCAACTCTCAACAGTGATATCGCCACCATGAAGTTCCATGATCTTCTTTGTTATGGAAAGGGAGAGCCCGATCCGGTTATACTTCCGGGAGAGTTTTGCTGCATCGGCGAGTTGGAATGGTTCAAAAATCGAGGTTATGGCATTTTTCGGGATGCCTATACCATTATCCTGAACCGAGAGATGGTGAAGAGGGTCTTTTTCGCTGGAATAATACCTGATTCTGATCGTACGGGGCGATTTTGAATAGGTGATCGCGTTTGATAAAAGAGCTTCCAGCACAATGAACAGCCGGTCCATATCTGCAGAGATGGTCAGATCTTCCGGAATATCCTTGATAATATCATCCTTTGCTGCATATCCGCTGACATCAATCACGCTCCGCATCAGTGCTGCGAGGGAAAATATGGAATAACTCAACTGGAGTTTGCCGGATTCAAGGACGGACAGGTCGAGCATACGGTTGATGATCTGGCGTTCCCGTTCGACACTTGTCAGGCACCGTTCAAGGATATTTTTGGTGTCCTCTGTGAGACCATAGCTTTCGGAATCCAGTACAAGCAGGTTCAGGTACCCGAGGATTGGCTGGAGCGGTGTCCGTAATTCATGAGCGACCGTCATGATAATGCCCCGCCGGCGGTCGTTCTCCTGCTGAATTCGTTCTTCCAGC
Organism: Methanoregula sp.; assembly: GCA_003136075.1. Classification (GTDB taxonomy): domain Archaea; phylum Halobacteriota; class Methanomicrobia; order Methanomicrobiales; family Methanospirillaceae; genus Methanoregula. The sequence goes on from PNBP01000097.1 coordinate 1,700, forward strand.
TGCTGTTTTTCCGAGAGATCTATGATGTTAATGAGTGTTGCCGGGTTGTTGGCATGAACAACCGTTGCAGTATGGAGTGTACATGGCTTTTTTTCTCCAAGACGTGACCGGCACCGGCATACTATCTGATCCGGACGGGCACCGGGTTCTTCCCATCGTTTTGCGAATGTTGTAAACATCTCACGGTCTTCCGGCTCAATAAACAGGGTAATCTCTTTTCCCGTGATGTCTTCCGATAAATAACCGGAGAACTGCGAAAATGCGGGGTTTGCGTACTGGATGATTCCCTGCCTGACAATGAGAATGCCTGTCGGGGAATGATCGGTCAGCTGCCGGTATTTCAGTATGGTTTCCTGAACGGACGGATCAGACAGAGTGTCGGCATCCCTGTACATGATGGTGCAGCAGATACTCCGGTCATCCAGAGGACTCCCGGAGATGGCTACCTGGCAGGGCTTGCCATTCTTGGTGATAAAACTGGTGGCAAAATTATCAAAGGTGTTGCTTGTAGTGAGCTGTTCTGAAAAACGTTCCTTTTCAGTGGTTTCTGACAGGATGTCAAGGATAGTCATCGTGGTCAGTTCTTCAGCTGGGTAGTGGAGAAGCGTTGCAAACATGGTATTGCACTGACAAATTACAAGATCGTGACGGTGAAAACAGATCATGCCATAGCGGGAGTTTTCAAACAGTCTTTGGTACCGGGATGTCCCTCTGCGAACCTGTTCGATCAATTGGGCGATTATCGCGGCAACAACAATAAAGAGGATTGCCTGGCCGACGGTTGCTATCAGGGCGTCAGGATTGGGATAGTAAAAGAAATACCCGATAATCTCATAGATAATTCCGCAGACGCCGGCGATGAGGATCCCGCGTTTTGGATAATAATACACAGCATATAGGACAGGAATATAAAAAAGCTGGGTAGCAATGATCCCGACTGTGCGTGAGAATGCAAGAACGAGGATTAGTGAGCAGGAAATAAGAAGGGAGGTAATTACACACGCCCGAACTTTGTCAGTACCGCTGAATGTGAAAGGTCCTTGCGGGCGTGTATTACGGGACATAATCAATCACGCCATATGCAAGTATTGTTATTTAATGATTGTCGCATTTTTTCGACGGAAACAATCTTTTTTGCCAATGCCCTGCAGATACAACCGTCCGATAAAGCAGATCAATCCATTCAGGTAATGAGAATCAGGTAAGGGGAGTGTGCTATAAAAAGGAAGGCGATTAATCTTTGCTCATGCGCCCCTATGTCATTGTCAATGTCGCCATGAGTGCTGATGGCAAGCTCTCTACCCGTGAGCGCAGGCAGGTGAAGATCTCCGGTGCACAGGATTTCACCCGCGTCGACCGGCTCAAGGCATCGAGCGATGCAATCATGGTAGGTATTGGTACCGTGCTCGCGGATGATCCCTCTCTTACGGTAAAAGAAGAGATCTGCCGTGAACGACGTATCCAGCGGGGGGAGGATGAACATCCGGTGCGGGTGATTGTTGACAGCCGTGCCCGGATCCCGCTGACTGCGGCGATTCTCACGAAGGGGACTGGCAAGCGTATCGTAGCCGTGTCAGCGCGTGCGAGCCAGAAAAAAACTGACCAGCTCAAAAAGATCGCGACAATTGTTGTTGCCGGTGAAGATACGGTGGATCTTACCCGGCTTCTTGATGAGCTCGGGAACAGGGGTATTTCACGTCTCATGGTTGAAGGGGGCGGGACGCTGATTGCCGGGCTGATAAACGCCGGGCTGGTTGATGAGATGTACACGTTTGTGGGCAATATGATCATCGGGGGCAAAGACGCACCGACGCTTGTTGATGGTGAAGGGTTCATACAGGAATCTGAGTTTACGCGGCTCGCATTAATGGAAGCACGCAAGATTGAGAAGGGAATCCTGCTGCACTGGATGGTGGAGCGGGACGGGTTATCCCGGTAACAATTTTTTTAGTCAGGCTCTCTGATTAATTTCATTGAGAGATCTCATCTGAAGGCATACTATTGATCACAACTCTCATCACCTGACATTAAAAATAGTAATCTACGTATATCGCTGTCATTATCCTTGTCATTGTTTTTCTCCTGATTGCCGTGCGACAGGTCGGCCGGTTCAGCTTTAAGATCTGGCAGATCATGCTTGGGGGAGCGGTTGCTGTCCTTGTTACCGGTCAGATCTCTGCGTGGGACGCTCTGCGGGCAGTAAACCCCGATGTCATGCTCTTTTTGTTTGGCATGTTTGTCGTCGGGCAGGCACTCGTCACAAGTGGGTATCTCTTCACGGTCGCGAGCCGGATTTTTGGGAAAACAAAAAATACCGATCAGCTTGTGCTTGCCATCCTCTTTGGCATGGGTATACTCGCGGCGCTGCTGATGAACGATACCCTTGCGATCATCGGGACACCGCTTGTGCTGGGCATCGCCGCACGATCGAAAATCTCCCCGAAACTCCTGCTCCTGACACTTGCATTTGCGATCACCACCGGCAGCGTCATGAGCCCGATCGGCAACCCCCAGAACCTCCTTGTCGCGGTAAACAGCGGGATGCACTCCCCGTTTGTGACGTTTGGCATCTACCTTCTTGTGCCCACACTGGTGTGCCTCGGTATCGCGTACCTGTTCCTCCGGTTGTTCTACCGCGATGAATTCCCATCGCGACCATTTGTAGAGGATGACAATGTACCACACGATGCACCACTCGCCCGGCTGGCGAAATGTTCCGTTCTGATCATCATTATTCTCGCCGTCGCAAATGTCAGCGCATCGCTGCTGACGGGTGCCATCCTCATCCCGCTGCCGGTCATCGCGTTGTGTGCCGCTGCCCCCATTATCCTGTTTTCACCCCGGCGGTTAGAAATGGTAACATCGATCGACTGGTGCACTCTTGTCTTTTTTGCCGCGATGTTTGTCCTGATGGAAAGCGTCTGGCAATCGGGATTTTTCCAAACGCTGGTAACCTCAGGCAGCATCACCTCTGTCCCGGCGCTTCTTGCGACCAGTGTTGTCGTCAGCCAGTTCATCTCCAATGTGCCCTTTGTTGCCTTGTTTCTCCCTATGATTATGCAGACGGGCGGGACAACCGGGCAGATGATGGCACTTGCTGCCGGCAGCACGATAGCGGGCAACCTCACCATCCTTGGAGCGGCAAGCAACGTGATTATTATCCAGAATGCGGAAAAACAGGGCCAGACACTTACCTTTTTTGAATTTGCCCGGGTTGGTATCCCGCTGACGATCGTGCAAGTGATGGTGTACTGGGTATTTTTAGGATTTATTTAAAAAAGCCTTTCCGCGGCACTGTAGAAAACCTCTTTCATAACACGCAGCCCCCCTCTTGCNNGAGCGTTATGGCAATTTAATTTGAGGTTTTCTCCAGAGCCCTTTCCGCTATTCCATCCGGGTCACACAGGATGTAACATTTCATTTTTGATGTGTCCCGCCCATGATGGATCTTTTTTGCCGCTTCGGTTTGGTCCTTGCTGTACAAGATTTTCATGTGCAAATCATGCTCATGAAAAACTGTATTTGAATCGATGCGGATGGTATCATTTGCATAGAGCAAAGAAGACCAGAAGAAATTAGGCATATGATGGGCAAAATACCCCATATGCAGCGAAGGTTGCGTGACTGATTGCAATGCCAGAGAACAGACGTGAAAAATTAACAGAAAAAGTGCTGGTAATAAACGATCTTATCGCGTACCAGCCCGGAACCGTTGCCAGCCGGATGATCGTATTTGAAAAAGCGGGCACGATCACCATCTTTTCTTTTGATACAGGAGAAGGGCTCTCCGAGCATAGCGCCCCCTACGATGCGATCCTCACCGTCACTGATGGCGAAGCGGACGTTCAGATTGCCAAGAAACCCTTTACTATCAAAGCGGGAGAGATGATCATACTCCCGGCAAACAAACCGCATGCAGTGTTTGCTCACCAGCGGTTCAAAATGCTGCTGACGATGATACGGGAATAATAGATATCCACACCCGGAGAATCCCATGCCCGATACAGAGAAGAAAAAAGCCGAACTGAAAATTTCAGGGATGCACTGTGCCACCTGTGCCATAACTATCGAGGAATCGTTGGCAAAACTCAATGATGTCACCCACGCCCAGGTGAACTTCGGGACTGATACGGCTCATGTGGAGTTTGACCCGTCAAAAGTAACGCTCAAAGAACTCGAAAAGGCGGTAAAAGACGCTGGTTACGAGGTGATTAACCGGGAGGTGACGGTCAAGGTCGGCGGCATGATGTGTGCCACCTGTGTCCAGACAATCGAGGCAGCACTGCAGGCACTGCCCGGCATTGTTTCAGCGGTCGTGAACCTTGGTACGGAAAAAGCATATGTAACGTACAACCCGTCGATCTCCGGGATCGATGACATAAAAAAGGCGATCGAAGATGCTGGTTACCAGTATCTTGGTATTTCCGGTGAAGTGAGCGAAGAGGCGGAGAAGAAGGCACGGGAAAAAGACCTGCATGACAAGTTCATGCGTTTCTCCATCGGGTTTGCCGTCAGTATCCCGCTCATGGTGGCGATGTGGGTGCCGCCTGGCATATCGATGCAGATGTTGGGCTACATCATGTTTGTCATTGCCACTCCTGTCTTTGCCTATGTTGCCCACCCTATCTTCCGCGC
>PNBP01000123.1 GCA_003136075.1 Methanoregula sp.
CCCCCGGTTGCGATAGTGTAGTATTTCCTATTCCGGCATCATCACCCTTGAGCCCCGTCCCCCTTGGGGGACTGGTGGCGCAAGAGGGGGGCTGCGTGTTATGAAAGAGGTTTTCTCCAGTGCCATAAGACGCATTTCTCATAAGATTTATCCACCAAAAATCTCTTACAACAAAAATTTCATCACAAAGACATCAGTATTTGCCAATATACCGCGTAGGAACCTGAATATCCAGTTTATAAGAATCGATATATTTGGTCGTGATGATGAAGTAGTAGCTCCGCTGGCCCTCATAGAATTTCTCCGTCCATGGCCGGGGATCGGTATAGATGGTAGTCGGCGTTGGTGAAACTTCTGCATATTTTACTTTTGTTGGCGCGGGCGTGGGGTTGCTACTTGTTTTTATGATGCCAGCCCAGAGGTCAGGATCAAGTCCCCCGGGGGGGGTGATGGAACGCACGATACGGTTGGGATCGCCGGCATCCATGACCTGGATGGTAAATACCGGAAATACGCTGGAATAGGATCCTTCGATGCCGCTATGCGAACCTCCCAGATTACTATTAATGGGTGTTGTAGCCGTACCGATACCCGGTTGGGTGCCTCCAGACGGGCCAACCGTGGGGGTAACCGTGTAGGAGAGCTCCCAGTACGGGAAGGGGATAGTGATAACCTGGGTTGTCCCGCTGTAGTGTCCCGAGATGGTCGCATAGGTGGTCATGCTGGTATCGGGTTGCGTTGTATTGAACCGGGTTCCGGTGGGAAGCGACTGGTTCATGGAGATGCCATAAGTTGCCGGATTGACAAAGGTAACGGTTTTTGTTTTGGTATCCCACGTAGGAACCGGCGTTGGCGGGGTCGTGGGGATTGTCGTAATTATTGTCGGCAGGGGAGTATTCTGGATTGGTACCGGGTAGGGGGTTAACGTCGGCACAGGGGTCGGTGACAGGAATGCGAGCCCGGTATTCACCGGCTGGCCGGTTGCAATAGGCTTGATGACAAGAGCGATGACAAGAATGATACCCAGCGCTGCTACAACATAGAGGACATCTTTTTTATCCATGTGAACTGTAAAACTATTCAGCGCTCACTAATAAATACTGATGTACCGTGATAAATCACCGTGAACATGTTCATGAAAATAAAGGCCATTTTTACAAAATATCCCGGGCATTAAAGTTGGTTTATTTTTTAAGATCCCTGCACAATGTTCAGAAAAAAACCTGAACTCCATGAGAACAGGGTGCATTTTTTAGGAATGATATATATACTATTAAATCTCTTTATCACGTAAGAACATTGGAGTGTTCCAGTGTTCACTATCGATAGAAGGTGAATTCATGAATTCTTCTCAACGTAATGATGAAGGGTTCACCGGCCTTGAGGCAGCAATCGTGCTTATTGCATTCGTTGTTGTCGCGGCGGTGTTCTCCTATGTGGTACTCGGTGCCGGGTTCTTCACGACCCAGAAGGCACAGGAGACCGTGCACACGGGTGTTCAACAGACAACGTCGGCTGTGGAACCTTCGGGACCGGTTAGTGTACAGGCCCTTGATTCCAGCTCGATCAATACCATCTCGTTCTACCTACAGCTTGCTGCGGGAGGCACCGGTGTGGATATGAGTAAAGTAACCTATACGGTATCCACGCCCAAACGGGTAACGACCTTTACAAATCAGCAGGTCAATTACACGTGGGTTAAACAAAACACGCCGATCGATGCAGGTCAGAACGTATCTGCCGGATTGCTGAATTCCCGTGAGATGGTTCTTGTTACTATCAATCCCGCGTTCTCTTCAGCGGAAATGACAAACAATGACAGGTTTATTGTTGAAGTGAAACCACCTATCGGTGCAGCGCTCCCCATTGCAAGATCAATTCCCGCGGGAATGGTTGCTGGTACATGGTATGAGGTCTACTAAGGAGGGTAAAAAAATGAAAAATCTTTACTCAGAGGATGCATTCACGGGACTAGAAGCCGCCATTGTTCTTATCGCATTCGTCGTCGTTGCAGCGGTATTCTCGTACGTGGTACTCGGTGCCGGGTTCTTTACCTCACAGACGGCTCAGGCAACTGTCCATACTGGCGTGTCTCAGGCAAGTTCAAGTATGGAGATTGTAGGTAACGTCTATGGGAATCAAAGTGCCGGTAACCAGTACCTTGCATATGTTAATATAACCGTAGCCCTCACTGCTGGTGGCACTCCCATTGACTTGTCTTCTATGGTGGTATCCTACAATGATAATAATGGAGGCCACAATTCAAATGTGCTGAATAATTCAGCGGGTGTATTTACGTGCACCAATGCAGTAAAAGGAAATGCGTCCACTACACCTCAAGAGTGGTGCATAGCACAAAAAATTAATTATGTAACTGGTACCGCAACCACCGGTACTATGCTTGATAACAATGCACAGATGGTATTAATGGTAGGACTGCCAACGACCGCAACACCAAATACAAAATTCACCATCAATCTCCAGCCGGCAGTCGGAGCAGTGCTCCCCATTTCAAGAACAATCCCCGGTGGCCTGACACCAGTTCAAGCCCTATACTAATCTCTTTTTTTTATTTCACCAGATTACCGCTAAAAACGGTATCCGCAATTTCCGGAACCAGATCCGATATCCAAAAATATATCTAATACTATCGTAATATATCCATATATTATGGCGGTAAACCAGTCTCAGGTCGACCATATCATCACTGCCGCGTCCGAGGACGACCCCGAGGTAAAACTCCAGAACCTCGAGCGGGAAGTTGACCTGATCAAGACATCCATAAAAAGGCTCCTGATGGATATACGGGAGCGGATGAATGAACTGGAAAACCCGTTTAACCTGACAGCGGGCACGGGGGGAAGTGCCGAAGGGAGCAGTGCAGCCGCCAGTGCACAAATGGACGACGCGAAAAAATCCGCCCTCGAAGCCCGGGAAGCAGCGCTTGATGCCCGGGAATCCACCATGGAAGCCAACAAGGCAAAACAGGAAGCAGAAACCAAAAAACCAGAACCGGTTCCTGTCCGGTCCGATCTCCCGCAACCAGTATCTCCTGTACCCGTTCTCCACGAGGATCGAAGACTCCTTGACGAACAGATACTCTCTGTGCTCAAATCACAGATTGCCCCCACCACCCATAAAAGCAACCTGAACCAGATCTCACTATCCAGTGAAAAACTGAGATTACAGAAAGTCTATAAATTGTTCAAATGGACAAACCAGGCAATCAAAAAGTATGGACATGACCGGCTGGAGATCATTTTGGAATCCTACCGCATCATGGGTTATATCCCCAAAGAGTCCTGCGACGAGATCAAAGAGATCTCCCGCTTGATGCCGGCAAATCTCGGGGATGAGCATGAAGTCGGCCCGGACGAGTTTGTATCAGAACTCTATGCATTAAACCGGATTCTCGCACCAAACGATACCTCGCTTGATCGGGATATGATCGAAGTAATGATGGAGCAGCGCCAGCAGACCATGCCCTTAAAAGAACGGTCAGTCCCGCAAAGCATCTCCTTAAAGGAACGGGAGTCCCCAAGGAACAACGATAAAGACGAAGAGTGGATGAACCTGCCGGATAGGATATAATCAATGTCGGCTGAGACATTCACCACCGCAATGTTCCTGATTACCGCGGTTATAGCGGCAGGTGTGTTGATCAACGCAGTATTACCGGTGATCTATACCGCTGCCGGGAGTTTTTCTGCGTCTTCACATGAATCAGACCTGCGGCTCCGTACGGATTTTAAGATTGTCACTTCCGTTGTAAATAACAGTTATGTTGCCCGTATCTGGATGAAAAATACCGGGAGTGAACGAATACCGATAAACGATATTGAACGTTCTGATGTGATATATGGAGATATGAGCAATTTCGGACGAATGTCTCTTACAACCACAACGCCATTACCTGACGGAACGTGGTGTTACACATTGAGCGATCTCAATAGCAATACCTACTGGGATCCTGGCGAAACTCTGGAAATCGATGCAAAATCCCCACAGATAACATCTGTTACGATTGTTGGAACACCAGNNTATTTCCAGTTTGTGTTGCCAGACGGCATCTGGAGGTCAACGGAATTTACCGTGTGACACTCTATGGCAGTTGCAGATCTTATCGGGGCAGCAGTCGGAGTTCTTCTTCTCGTTCTCGTCGCATATGTACTGGTGGGAAGTACACTTTCGACTGCAGAGATTGTATCAAACGCCCAGAAAGACCTGACACTCCAGAATGAAGCACGATTACACACAGATCTTATCATCTATGACCCTGTATTGGATGGAACGAACATTTCCTGTTACATGAATAATACCGGCAACGAGATAATCGGGGATTTCCAGCATATGGATATTTTAGTGAAGGATGCATCTACAAATGATTACAGCCTCTATACCTATGTTAAAGATCCAGCTCCATACCAAGCACCCGGATACTGGACAATTGTTGATCGTGGACGGGATGACATTCACCCGTACCTGCTGGATCCCGGCGAATCATATCATATTAATATTGTTACATCCATAACCCCAACATGGTTCCAGATCACGACCAGTAACGGGGTTTATTCTTCAGCATATCTCTAATAAGAGAACGTGAGGACACTATGGCAGAAAACATTGCAGATCTGATGGGGGGCGAGGACCGGCAGATCATCTCTACGGGCAATAACGAGCTTGACAAGAAGATCGCTGATGGCCTGCCGATTGGCTCTCTCATGCTCATTGAAGGGGAAAACGATACCGGAAAAAGTGTCCTCACCCAGCAGATTATCTGGGGCGCGATGAAACAGGGATTCTCGGTAGACTTGTTCACCACAGAAAATACGAGCAAGAGCTTCATCAAGCAGATGGAGTCCATGAGCCTTGACATCTCCGAATATTTTTCGTGGGGATACCTCAAAATTTACCCTCTTCATGTCGTTGGATTTGAATGGAAAAAAGAAGAAATGGAGGGTACTCTCTTTCGGCTTATCGAGCACATCAAGAGCAGCAAATCACAGGTGGTCGTCGTCGATTCTCTCACCCTGTTTACTGAATATGCCCAGACGGATACCATCCTTACCTTCTTTACCAACTGCAAATCCATTGTCGATCAGGGAAAAACCGTCCTTGTCACGCTCCATACCTATGCATTTGAGGAGGATACGCTCGTACGCATACGATCCATCTGCGATGCCCACCTGAACATGAAAAAAGCACTCGTAGGGGACAAATATGTCATGGTGATGGAAGTGGTAAAAGTCCGTGGCGCACGAAAAACCACCGGAAACATTGTCAGCTTCGAAGTCCATCCCGGATATGGTATGAAGATCATCCCCATGAGTTTTGCGAGGATATAATATGGGCTCCCTGTCTGTCGAAGTCAACCTTCCCTTTAAACCCGAACCAATCGACAACGATGTTGATTTCTACAAAGATATCGAATCCAGTGCACTCTACAAGATGCTTCCGGCAAACGCGAAGGAATATGTAAAAACAAGCCCGCACCTTCTCGAATATCTCCACATATTTCCGGTAAATACCTATGGGATTCCCCTGTTCCTGTCAGAACTCAAAAAAGATCTACGGACCCTTGAAGCTCCCAACCTGATCTATCCCGTCAACGAAACAACCGATGTCCATATCCTGCCGGATCCGGATGACGTACGAAACTTCTATATCCCGATTGAGCCCTCATTTCTCCATAGCGTGAGTTCGCTCCTGCCTGCCATTGAGACCAAACTCATCGACCTGATTGACGGGCTGGAGACCGATCCCACGACAGACAAAGAGCGTGCGGACGTCATAAAGAATATGCTGGCATCCGTTGCGGTCATCAAACCGGCGAATGTGGATATTTCAACGTTGACAAAATTACAGGAGACGGGTTCCAAATCAAAACTGGTTACGTTCCTTAACACGGATTTTACCGCGCAAAAGAAGATGAAATCCACCAAAAAAAGTAAAAATGTCCCCATAACACCGGATGGCAAGATCATTCTCACCGATATTGAGTACCGGGCGATCGAGTACCTGTTAGTACGGGACAAAATCGATATGGGTGTGCTCAAACCCTTCCTTTCCGACCCCTACATTGAAGATATCTCCTGTGATGGAGTCGGCCCGATCTTTATCGAACACAAAATCTTCAAAGGCCTTAAATCGGTTATTGAATTCAAGGTATCCAGCGAACTCGACGAGTTTGTCATCAAAATCGCTGAACGGATCAAGCGCCCCATTACGTACCGCAGCCCGCTGGTCGATGCCACGCTCCCGGATGGCTCGCGTATCAACATCGTGTACGGTACCGACATCAGCAGGCACGGCAGCAACTTCACGATCCGTAAAGTGAATGAAATACCGATGTCAATTCTCAATATTATTGAAACCAATGGTCTGGATTACATCGCAGCGGCCTATCTCTGGATCTGTGTCGAATATGGGATGTCGTTATTTGTCAGCGGCGAAACTGCCAGTGGCAAGACCACCCTGTTGAACGCAATTACCACATTCATCCCCCCCGAGAACAAGATCGTGACCATTGAGGACACTCCCGAACTCAATGTCCCGCACCGTAACTGGATCCGCGAAGTGGCGCTTGCAAAGGGGAAAGGTGAAGGTACCGGCACCGGTGGCGAAGTGACGATGTTTGACCTGCTCAAGGCTGCACTCCGCCAGCGTCCCAACCAAATCCTTGTCGGCGAGATCCGGGGGGTCGAAGGAAGTGTTGCCTTTGGTGCAATGCAGACGGGTCACCCTGTCATGAGTACGTTTCACGCCGCATCGGTCGAAAAACTGATCCAGCGTCTGTGCGGTGAGCCGATTAACATCCCCAAAACCTATGTCGATAACCTGAACCTGGTGATCATCCAGAGTGCCGTGAAACGCCCGGATGGGCAGACCGTCAGGAGAATGATCAGCGTGAATGAACTGGTAGGGTATAATGCTGAAACCGGCGGTTTCACCTTTGTCCAGATGTTTACCTGGGAACCCATCACCGATACGTTCATCTGGACGGGTAAGGGCAGTTCGTTCCTGTTAGAGAATAAAATTGCAACCATGCTCGGTATCCCTGACAGCAGAAAAGCTGAGATCTACCTTGAAGTCGAAAAACGGGCAAAAATTCTCGAACGGCTTCATAAGGCAGGGTATGTCAAATTCTGGGATCTTTTCCATATGATGACCAAGATCAAAAAACAGGGTCTCCTGACCATCGGTTCCTGATATGACGGTTCCCAAAGAGGAGACCGGAAATGCCCCCGAAGGCCGGAAACTGCCATTTGCCTCGACTATTGAGAATCTCAAGGTCAAGTTGGCACAGGTTACCGAAGATAAAAAGATGGGGGCCGATCTCCTTTTTCTGACCACGTATATGGCCTCTCTTGCAATTGCCAATGCCACCCGGCCGGAGATCTTTTCACTGGCATCACGGCGCAAGGAATACATTTCCGTCAGGTACATCACCAAAGTTGACACATTTGTCAAAAAATGGAATTACAGTTATGCCGAGGCACTCAGTATCGTCGCTGAACGGACGAACAATGAGATCTTAAAAAGTATGCTGAACCGGTACTCGAATTCGATAGATTCCGGTGTCCCTGACGACGATTTTTTAAAAAATGAACTCAACACGGTTCGGAGTGTATACCGGAGTCAGATTGAACAGGGAATGACCATGCTCCAGAAATGGGGCGATGCATACGTTGCGATGCTCCTGTCAGGAACCGTGATTGCCGTCATTATCATGGTTTCCGTTGTGATTTATTCTCCGGGGGATCTCGGTTCAACCCTGAATATGTCCTACGCGATCATCCTCTCTATCTGCATATTCGGGATCATGCTGATGTATACCTCCGTCCCTGACGATCCAAAAAGCCATGGTCTGACTGATCGCTGCTCAAAAGAGCAGGAGACCATCCGTGCAATGGAACGGATCATTGTTCCCATCTGTCTCCTTGCGATCTTTCTCTTGGCGGTGCTGGGTGTTTCTGCGGGCTTGATCTATGTATTGGTGGGCCTTCTCCTGGCACCGTTAGGAATTATCGGGTTCATCGATGATCATAATATCACGCTACGCGACAACGATTTTTCCGTTTTCATCAGGAGCTTGGGGGCCGTGATGGGGGGACAGGGTGCAACGGCGGTGCGGGCACTGGGAACCATCGATCGCAAATCCCTGACCGCCCTGGAACCCCTCGTTAATTCGGTCTTTTCAAAAATGAACCTTGGACTTGATGAAAAACAGACATGGAACAAATTTATCGGGGAGTCCGGATCGAACCTCATCTACAAGTACCTGAATATTTATCTTGACACGGTCGCGCTGGGAGGTCCGCCCGAGCCCATCGGAACAGTCGTTGGTTCATCCATGCTCGAACAGACACTCTTACGGGAGAAAAAGGATATGCACGCAAAAAGTTTCATTGTGCTGCTCGTTCCGATGCATGTTGCAATGATTGGTCTTTTTGTCGTGCTGTACCGGATCCTCCTTGTCCTGACATCATCAGTTACAACCATGATGCAGCATTTTGCTGATATGTCTGCTGCATCAGGGGGACAGTCAGCGGGTGTTTCAGTTGGATCCGTGCTTGGCGGGGGAATGGGCATGTTTACAAATTTCCCTCAAGCGGCTATGTACACGTATGTCGTGATCACGGTAACTATCCTAACGGTATCCAACACCATCGCTGCACGACTCGTTGGGGGAGGGGATCGGTATATGTATTATTTCTATGGTGCAATATTCTGTATACTAACCGGGATAGTACTGCTGATAGCCCCCTTTGTGGTGAACCTGTTCTTCAATCCTGCGGCGCTGATGAGCGGAGTCGGCGGTAATGTCACCGGAGGTGTCTAAAAATGAAAGAAAATATCCGGCGGGTCATTCTCTTTGTCGTTATTGTTGCCACCGGGTCGGTTCTGATCCTCGCAGATATTCCGGTGCTGTTCATGGTGCCGCTTGTCATTTTTGTCGGGTTTATCCTGCTCATCCTGCTTGGTGCAATCACCAGAGATGAGATCCGGGCGGGTCTTGTTAGACTGAAACCGGAAAATATCAAAAAAATATCCATTATCCAAAAACTGGATTCCATAAAATTGTTTGAAAAAAAATCAACAACCAAAAACACTCCTTTACCAGCACCTGCACAAGAGACACTGAAAAAACCGGTTAAAAAACCGGAAAATATCAAAAAAATATCCATTATCCAAAAACTGGATTCCATAAAATTGTTTGAAAAAAAATCAACAACCAAAAACACTCCTTTACCNNAACCGGTTAAAAAACCGGAAAAAACAACAGGGATCCAACAGCACCTGCAATCACTGGTTTCTTCCTTAATCTCACTGGGGGCAATCCTCAAAGAACGCGGTAAAAGCAAAAGAAAAGTCGAAGATATCGACAAGATGCTGGATAAAACGATCACAGAAAAAGTTAAAAGTTCCGCTCTTGCCGATGCCGGTGCGATGGCGGAAACTTCGGACATGGGCAGGGGAGGTGCAGGGAGTACCCACCCATCAGAAAAAGAGCCGGATCCATTCCTTTCCTTATCCGGCGACGAATTTGAAACAGGTCTGCTGGATTCGCTGGACGAATTTAAT
>PNBP01000169.1 GCA_003136075.1 Methanoregula sp.
GGAGGGTCATACATTTATGAACGCTCTTGTCGATGAGATCGTAAGTGATCCTGATGTAGATGTCGCAAAATACGTCATCGAGTTCCAGTTCTCAGACCCTGAATTGCTCGTTACTACTAAAGGAAAGAAAAACCCACTCACCATTATCAAAAAAGCATGCAAACGGATTTCCGGGCATTGCGACGAGCTCCTGAAAGGTCTTTCAAAACGCAAGTGACTCTTTTTTGAATATCTTTTTGATCGTTTTCGTTCTCATCTGTTGATAAATTCGCATATAAAAAAGCCCGTCTGTTACGAGTGTCCACAAAAGGAATGGGACATGCATCCTCATTCGCGCACATAACCAGAATGTAAGAAGAAATCGGTGTTAGAGCAGATGAGAATACAAAAAGTATCCCCGTGAAGAGACAGGGTCGCACTAAAAAGATGACGCGCGGAGATCTGCCGGACCTGTTGTGCCTCAAAAAAAGGTTATTCCGTGGCGCGTTCAGTAAAGACGATTGAGCCGGAGATGCGGGAGATCTTGATTTTTACACTCTGTCCCGGCTTTGCATTCGCCACATACATGATATAGCGTCCCATCTTCACCACACCATCGCCGCGTTTGGAGATCGACTGGATCTCCACATCCATAACCTGACCTTCTTCAAGCGTTTCAGATACCGGTTCGCTGCGGACTTTTCGCTTCCGGACCGGCCTGTGTCCACCACAGGCATCACAGCGCAGGAGAAGTATCCGATCATCCTTGACAAGGCGCGTATCCGGTTTCCCGCATTCAGAGCAGATGACATAATCATCAACATAACTTTTGATGATCATCTTCACGAGCGAAATCTCAAATTTGCCGTTGAAAATGGCACGGGTGCCATCGATTTTTCCTGATGTTCCCATTTCACCGAGCATATATTTCATCATGTGATCTTTATCGCGGCGGACTTTGTCAGCGATCTCGGCAAAATTCTCAAGAATGGTCGTTTTGCCTTCAATGTACGCTTTTACCTCCGGAACGACAAACCGTTCAGACGACTCCGTCTTCTCGGAGATATGGGAATACGCGCTTTTTAAGAGATCTTCATACGGGTCCGTCATAATTGTATAATATAAATGCGCCGCCGATGCAAAAGGCTTTCCCAGCACCATTTTGCTCGTACCCATATGAGGCTGTTTTCAAATTCAGCACGCTCAAGGGATCAACGCAGAAAAATATGACCTGAACTGTTCCATTTTCGATGACGTGATTGTCGAGCCGCGCTATTTAAAAAACACCGTGGTAAAACTACCTGCGATCTCCCGATTCATTTTCGGTCAGACTATGCACCTCTGTGCACATGGCAAGAAAAACAATGCCAGGCAGAAACTCCCTTTGAAAAAATGCGGTATAAATTAAAGGAGCGGGTATTCACGGTCCGTGCTCATGCGGAATCGTGTGCAGCCTGGACGAGTTTGCGGAGTTCCCCGTTCTGCTTGTCGTTTTCGATATCCTTCTGGTGGATTGCGATAGAACCATAAAAGTTCATATCCCGTGTTTCAATCCATTTTTTCATCACCGCTTCTGTCTCTCCCGGGCGGCCCCCATGCGTACAGTACGCAACTGCGCGCTTGCCACCGCAGCCCTTGACAGAGGCCATCGCCGCATGGATCGCCGGAGTCGGTTTGAATGCCCAGACGGGCGACCCAAAAATAAGAAGATCATAATCAGATACATCAATCGAGGCGGGCTCTATGGGAACAGTTTCCTCGCTTCGCGCCCGCTTGCACCGCATAAGAAACCGTGTCAGCGCAGTGTACGGGGCACGATCATACACTTCAACCAGATGGCAATCGTATGCTGATGACAGGTGCTGCGCGATATGACGCGTGTGACCGGTTTCGCTATGATAGATGATGCAGACTTTCATCGTGTTAGTGTGAGAACTTCATCATAAAAAAGGTATCAAAAGAAAAAAGGGGAATTATTTTTTCCTGCCGGTTGTTTTCACAACAGTTTTTGCCACGGGTTTATTGGGTTTTTTAACGGTCTTTTCTGCAGTTTTTGTTTCTTTTGCTTTCTTAAACTGGGGCATCAGTCCGCGGACTTCCCTTCCCACTTCCTCGATCAGGTGATCTTCGTCCGCTTTGGTGAGTGCATTGAACACCGGGCGGTTTACGGTATTTTCAAGCATCCATTCCTTTGCAAATTCCCCGCTCTGGATCTCATAGAGGATCTCCTGCATCGCGTCGTAACTTTCGTCACCAATGACCCGGGGCCCTCTCGTGAGATCGCCATACTGCGCGGTGTTGCTGACGTACTTGCGCATGTTCGTGAGCCCACCTTCGTAAATCAGGTCAACGATAAGTTTTGTCTCGTGAAGCACTTCGAGATATGCCATCTCGGGTGCATACCCGGCATCGACAAGGGTTTCAAATCCTGCTTTTATAAGCGAGGTCATACCACCGCAGAGCACGGCCTGCTCTCCGAAGAGGTCTGTCTCAGTCTCCTCACGGAAGGAGGTCTCAAGGACAACAGCTCGAGTCGCGCCGATCCCCTTTGCATAGGCAAGGGCAATTTTATGCGCTTTGCCGGTCGCATCCTGCTGGACTGCGATGAGCGCGGGCACACCTTTTCCTTCCTCATATTGGCGGCGCACCATAAATCCGGGTCCCTTGGGCGCCACCATCACCACATCTACATCGGACGGGGGGACGATCTGCCCGAAATGAATGTTAAAACCATGGGAGAACATGAGGCATTTGTTCCGGGTCAGATGGGGCATAATCTCCGCACGGTACACCGCAGCCTGGTTTTCATCCGGAAGAAGAATCTGAATGATATCTGACTTTTTTACCGCCTCATCAACAGTCATGACCCGCATGCCGTCTTTCTTTGCCGCGTCCCAGCTCTTGCCCGGGCGCAGTCCAATCACAACATCAAGTCCGCTGTCACGCAGGTTCAGCGACTGCCCCCGCCCCTGGGAGCCATAGCCTATCACAGCGATGTGCTTTCCTTTCAGGACCGAGAGATCGGCATCCGCCTCATAGTATTTTTTTAACATAATTGATCTGTTTGATATCAGCAACAAAGCACATAAATATTATATAAAAAAACTAAAGAAGCAGATTTGAAAAACTATTCTGGATGCGATGACTTATTAATTCAATACCAGTCAAGGATATGCCTGACCAGCCATTCAGCGGGAAATTACCAGATGTGCAGTCAACCTTACCGGACGTGCGAATCAACCTGACCCGTGTTGGCGTAAAAAATGTCAAAAAACTTGTGGAAGTAACCCGCGCTGACAAGCGCCCGGTTATTTTTATCTCGAATTTTAATGTTTATGTCGATTTGCCCGGGAGCCTGAAAGGTGCAAACCTTTCCCGAAATTTCGAAGTAATTGATGAAGTTCTTCAACAGGCAATTGAGGGTAAGGTCAGCGAGATCGAAAACCTGTGCAGTGCGGTTGCACGGAAACTGCTTGATCGCCATGAATATGCAGACCGGACCGAAGTCCTGATGAGGAGCGAGTTCATGGTAAAACGGGAGACCCCGGTCAGCCACACGACCTGTCACGAAGTTGTGAAAGTGCATGCACGGGCGATCGCCAAACGCACGTTCCGTGACCCTATTGTGCGAAAGAGTATCGGGGCTGAAGTGACAGGTATGACAGCCTGCCCGTGCGCACAGAATATTATGAAAGAGCGGGCAAACCAGGTACTTGAAAAACTCGGTGTCAAACAGGATACGATTGATGAATTCTTCGCAGAGGTTCCCATGGCAACGCACAACCAGCGTGGCCGTGGTTTCCTCTGCATCGAAACCGATGACGACCAGCATGTCGATCTCGAAAAGATTATCCAGATCCTCAAAGGCTCGATGAGCGCCGGGATTTATGAACTCCTGAAACGAGGCGATGAGGGTGCGGTGGTTCTCTCCGCGCACAAAAACCCCCGGTTTGTGGAAGACTGTGTTCGCGAGATGGCAAAGCGGGTACTTGCAGAATTCAGTTATCTTCCCGGGGATTCCGTAGTCACCATCAAGCAGACAAACGAGGAGAGTATTCACCAGCACGACGCCTATGCAGAGAGGCGGGCAACGCTTGCCGAACTGCTGGATGAGTTAAATGGTGACAATAAATATTCAGATTGAAATATCCACAATCATTTTTATAAAACCACATAAATTTCCTGAGCATTATTGCTGCCATTCCTTTGTTTATTTTTACATTAATTAAACAGGCAGGGATTCCCATTCAAAACGCAATTGGGGTTTAAATCTTGTTTTTTGACGATTTGAAGATAATATGATAAACGTTAAAAAGGGGCTCGTGTAAGATAGATCGAACGTACTTTGTACGGTCAATTATCTCTAGAGATGAGAGAAGTATAGAGTAATTTTTGTAAAGCAATATGAACAACTCAACCTAACATGAGGCGATAATATTGTCGAAAGTTGTAGAGATTTCCCCAACCACAAGACATGAGGGACACTCAAAGATGGTCTTGAAGGTTAACGACGCAGGCATCATCGAAACGGGTAACTGGTGTTCCATTACCCCGGTGAGGGGAGTTGAGAAACTCGCCGTCGGAAAGACCCCGGAGCAGGTGCCCAAGATTGCATCCCGCGTCTGTGGTATCTGCCCGATTGCCCACACCCTGGCGGCTACCGAGGCTATGGAAGCATCCATCAAGTGTGAAATACCCAAGGATGCTTTGATGCTCCGTCACATCCTTCAGCTGGCCAACCGGTGTCACAGCATTGCACTGCATGACATCCTGATCCTGCCTGACCTGTATTTACCAGGCACCGAGACCAAGATCAACCCGTTCACGGCAGAAGAGCCGGTGCGCACCGTTGCAAAGCGTATCCAGCGACTCCGTGAGATCAGCCAGACCATCGGTCAGATCTCCGGTGGAGAAGCTATCCACCCGAGCAACACCCGTGTCGGTGGTATGTACCGTAACTGTTCCGAGCAGGCAAAGACCAAGATGTACGACCTGGCAAAGGAAGGACTTGTCCTTGCCAAAGCACAGATGGATCTCATGATCGCCATCCTGCGCAACTACCAGGCCAGAGAATCGGTCGATGTCGGCGGCATGAAAGTCCCGCTCCCAAAGACCCTCGGTTACCACAACCAGGGCTACCTTGCAACCCACGCATTCTACGGCAGCTCAAGCCTGGATGAATGCCCCAGCTGGGATATCAACAGGTTCAAGGAAGTCCGGCCATGGGACTGGTACATGGGAGAGATGGAAGTATCACTCGAAGAGCCACGCTACCCAATTGGCGGAACCACCAAGATGGGAACCAAAGTCAACCCGCAGATGGAAGCCTGCACCGGCATCCCGATGTATGACGGACAGCCCGTTGAAGTCGGTCCGCGTGCACGTCTCGCAGTCTACAAAGGCTACGATGAGAAGGGCACAGTCGGGCAGAACATTGCCCGTGAGATGGAATACACCGACTGCTTCTACGAGATGATAGACTGCATTGACGCGCTGAATCCCAGCGGAAAGGTCGTCGCAGACTATATTCCCGACGGTGACGGCACTCTTGGATGGGCATCGAATGAAGCCCCGAGAGGGACGGATGTCCACCTCGCACGTGTCAAGGACTGGAAGGTCCAGTATTATTCCATGCTGGTTCCGACCACTTGGAACTTTGCAACCTGCAGCGCCGCACTAACTGGCGCACCATGGCAGCTTGCCGAAGTGATCATGCGTGGGTATGACCCCTGTGTATCATGTGCTACCCACATGATCGTGATCGATGAGGACAACCGGTTAGTGGCCCAGAAACTCATCCAGTGAGTGTAACCTGATGCTGTATTCAGAGATCGTAATTGCAGGGTGCGGAAATCCCCTGTTTGCCGATGATGGTTTTGGACCGGCGGTTATCGAGGAGTTACAGAAACTCACACTTCCCGACAATGTAACAATAATTGATGCAGGCCTTGGCGGCCCGCACTTTATTTTTACACTCCTGGATCCGGAAGTGACCAAAAAACTTATTATTGTCGATATTGCCGATTTCGGTGCAAAACCCGGCGAGATTACAAAACTCCGCATAGAAGATCTGCCTCCGGGCAGTTATCGCGATGCACATTCATGGGATCTTGCCGAACCGCTTCAGCGGATCAAAGACCAGATTGACATTACGGTCATTGGATGCCAGCCTGCACGGGTTACAGACCCCGATATGGAGATCGGGCTCTCGGATGAGATTCAAAAGGCCATACCTAGGACAGTACATATTGTACTGGAGATTATAGGGGTGGATTATGGGACTACTATCAAGTGTCTTCAAGAAGAACGTCAGCGAGGAACCGCCAAAAGCTGCGGCTCCACCGAAAGCAGCTGACGTAGCAACAAAAGCGGAAACAACGAAAAAGGAGGTTAAGCCTGTGGTAGACAAGATTACAGTGGGCTATACACACCTGAGTGGGTGTACCGGTTGTACTGTTGCATTAGCAGATAACTACGGTGGATTGTTAACGCTCCTCGACAAGTATGTCGACCTGAAGTACATGCCAACACTTGCAGATGCAAGGCACATTCAGAAGGTAGACGTATCATTTGTTGAGGGTTCAGTCTGTATTAACGACAAACTCGCAGTTGAAGAGATCAAGGAGACCCGTGAAAAATCAACAGTGGTCGTAGCACTCGGTGGCTGCGCCTGTTATGGCAACATCACCCGGTTTTCCCGCGGTGGCCAGCAGAACCAGCCGGCACAGGAAGCATTCCTGCCGATTGGCGACTTAATCAAAGTCGATGTGTACATCCCCGGATGCGCCCCGACCCCGCAGATGATCAGGAACGTTGCGGTCATGGCATACCTGCTCCTCAAGGGAACCAAGGAACAGAAGGACCTCGCAACTGCATTCCTCAAGCCCCTCATGGCCCTTCCCGTACAGGGAACTGCCTGCGGCGCATCGACGGCCTGCTTCTGCGACCTGATGACCAATGTCATCGACCAGGGTCTCTGCATGGGATGCGGCAGCTGCGCTGCTGTATGCCCTGTCCGTGCAATCAGCATGGAATATGGAAAACCCAACGGTGAGCGCGACCTGTGCATCAAATGCGGTGCCTGCTATGCGCAGTGCCCGAGAGGGTTCTTCAACACGGATGTTATTGGTGAGTACGAGGCGATCAACGAGGCCATAATGGCGGCACTCCAGTGAAGGTGATTGAAATGGGAGCAGAACTTGGTAAATACAAATCATGCGTCTCAGCACGAAGCACCGACAAGGAGCTTCTCAAGCACGCACAGGATGGCGGAATTGTCTCTTCGCTCTTCGCATTTGCACTTGACGAAGGTATTATTGACGGCGCAATTGTCGCTGCAAACAAGGAATTCTATGCAAAATACCCGTCAAAATGCATTCAGGACAACTCAAATCTTGATGTAATTGAGCCCTGGAGACCAATTCCCGCAATTGTTACAACAAAAGCGGAACTGATTGCAGCAGCCGGCACGAAGTACAACCTCAGCCCGAATATTGCTTTACTCAAAGAAGCAACCCGCAGCTTTGGTCTTGACAAGATCGGTATTGTTGGTACACCCTGCCAGATGCAGGCTGTCCGCAAAGCCTCGCTGTACCCGTTCGGGTTCCGCGACGTTAACGTCCCCCTTGCAGTCGGTATCTTCTGCATGGAGAACTTCCCCTACCAGAGCATCCTTCAGCTCGTAGAAGATCACGCAGCAATGAAGCTTGAATCTGTCAAGAAGATGGAAATCGGCAAGGGCAAGTTCTGGGTATACGGCAAGCGCGGACAGGTCGTCCAGCTGCCGCTCAAGGTTACCCACAAGTATGAACAGCCCGGATGCCACGTCTGCCTCGACTACGTTGCAAACATGGCAGATATCTCAACCGGCTCCGTTGGCAGCCCCGACGGCTGGTCCACAATCTTTGTACGCTCAAAGATTGGTGACTCAGTCTGGGCAAAGGCAATGGCAGCAGGGTGCTTTGAAACCCAGCCAATCGAGAAGGTCAAGCCCGGTCTTGAACTCGTGACCAAGCTCGCAAACGAGAAGATCACGAAGAACAAGGCAACGCTTGATGCACGTGCAACCTTCGGTGTGGGCAAGGCTCTCCGCAACCCATACCTCTAATTTTTTTCTTTTTTTATAGCAGGAACGTTTTCAGGTTTTATTAAAAAAGGGATGTTCATCGGCATTCCGTTAAGAGAGAGATTGTGGGTCTGCCGTCAGTGACAGCGATGGCTCACCGCAGCAACGTTGTTGTTTTGTGGATTCCTGTTCGACTCCACAGCTGCCCAAGGATCTTTTATGAGTTTTGGGAGACGTGCAGGATTCTTGGCAGCTGATGCCCTCACATTAGTCTTCGTGTAGATTCCTGCAGGTAATTTTGTGCATGGAAGTACGTCCAGAGAGGGGGGCCCGATGCTCTTGATTTATTGTCTGGTTGTGTGTGGTTCTGGCGTCCCGCTTTCCCCGTTTCCCCATTTTGAAGGACAGATGCTGCCGGATTCTGCTTTTTCGTCAGTGATCACTGCAATAAACTGCCGGGGAGTTTATACAAAAGGGCTGGTAGCGGCCAGTACTTCCGAAAGTAACTCCCGATGCAAACAAGCAGGTTTTGCAAGAATTTTAAAAAACGTTCGAATTCTCTTTGAAAAAAATAATGAACAAATCCTAAACTTCTTTGGTGACATGACACCGGAGCCAGTGTTCGATATCCTCCGGTTCAACCGTATAGGACGCGACACCGGCAAGTAATCCGGCAACCCGTTCATCATCCGGTGCCAGATGATAGCGCTCTTGCCCGAGAATCAGGCTCGCAAGTGCATGTGCAGTCCTCTTGTTGCCATCACGGAATGGAGGATACGCGGACAAAGAGAAAAGTGCAAGTTCTGCCCGTCGCCAGATATCATCTATAAGGTTAGCCCTGAAGACAAACTGGTGCAGGTTCGGCTCGGACAACAGCCGTGCATCTCCGCCGTCGTTTGCCATAATCGCGGCGTGGACAGCGATAATCTGGTCAATGGTGAGGTCATCCATGCCGGTTACTTGTAGGAGATGGAGTTATGGAAAAGTTGCGGTTTTTTTGCAGCAGAATCTGAAAAAAATACCGAATGAATTTTTTGTTCTAGGTAAAACTGATAACAACGACATTAATTTCCGGGAGAATCCCGGTTTAATCCCGAGATCCCCCTCGCGTTTACTCCCTCTCAACACACATCCCTAAAATACCAGTATCTCTCAATATACCGTAGGAAAAATTCCACGATACCCCATGGAACCCGTCATCATCCACAATAACAGATTCTACAACAGCGACAGTATAAGCGGAGCAGCTGAGTACCTGCCGGACAATTCCGTGGATCTTATCATCACCGATCCGCCTTATGGAATCAATGGCGACAAACTCCATCAGCACTATAACCGGAACGAAAAATTTGTCGTAGAGGGCTATGTTGAAATCCCACAAAAGGAGTACGCGGAGTTCAGCCTCAAATGGATTAAGGAGGCCGAACGGGTGTTGAAACCCGGTGGTTCCATCTATATCGTGTCGGGATACACCCACCTCATTGACATCCTCAACGCGTTACAAAAGACTACCCTTAACGAGATCAATCACATTATCTGGAAATACAATTTTGGGGTATTCACACGCCGGAAATACGTATCCTCACACTACCATATCCTGTTTTACGCGAAGCCGGGAGGTAAACGGACGTACAATCTCGAATCCCGATATGGTCTCGCCGAACAATCTGATGACAAACGATCCCTCAACAACAGCGATCGCGAAGATGTCTGGAGCATCAACCGGGAATATAAGCCCGGCAAAGTCAAGAACAAGAACGAACTCCCCACCCGACTGCTTGTTAAAATGATCCAGTACAGCAGTAATGAAGGCGATCTGGTCTGCGATTTTTTCCTTGGCGGATTTTCTACTGCAAAAGTCGCAATTGGTCTAAACCGACGGGCAACTGGATTTGAGATTGCAAAGGGGATCTTTGACACGAAGATCGAAGAACTGGAAACATTACAACCCGGTTATCTGGTGCCTACTCTGCGCGAAACCGTTGTCAGTTCTCTTAAAAATCCGCACAAATCATGGACTAAAAAAGATCTCAAATACCTTGATAAAGAATTTACCCGGCTCGTTGCACAGGGCGTAACGAAAAAACAGATCATCGCTCAGCTCGGGGAACATCTCGGACGGGGGCGATGGTCTATTGAGAAGGCTCTGAAAAAGAACGGATCGTCCGGGAAAAACACATAATAAATCCGTAAAAACGAGAGGAGGGGAGGAAACATCATTGGGTTGGTTCACCATTCCCGTTTAGTCACGGTTACCGGATCAATTATCGCGTTGATCACCAAGTCAAACGGCACCGTGTCCAGCCATCCTGCCTTCTCAAACATATTCTGGAAACAGACTCCCGCCAGTTTTACATCGCCATGCCGGGCGGCAAGATCCCGGACCTGTTCTTTTGTTACCGGCATAAGGGGCATTGCCAGTCCGCCCATGATAACAATAACTTTCGGGTGAATCTCTGCCGGTTTTCCGCTTGCCTGCATGCCAACGTTGGGGACATCAACAATCGTCCGCGCTTTTGATTCATCAAGTATCGGTACAAAAACCTGTTCGGCATGCAACCCACGCACGGCAACAGCAAGCAGTTCGACAAACGGAGTACAGGTTCCCACACACCCGTAATAGACAATCTGATCGCCGTTTTTCAGACTGAGACTTGTAAGATATTCCTTGAACGGGCGAAGGATGCCGGGGACTCCGTGAAATGTGGTTGGTTCGGTCATATTACATCACCGATCAACCGTAAGAAAGATAAGGATTGCTTAAGCTAACGAATGCTCAATGCAATAGGGCCGGATAATTTTTACCGCTCCATGCACGGTGTTGCCACTCAGCGTGTCCAAAGATTAATCGATTCCGACATCCGGCATAAATAATAAACAAAGCACTTATTCATACTTGAAGACGAAACACTCTTGACAATAGATGCTCTCGGTTCTCTACGTGGATGATGAAGAGGCGTTGCTGGACATTACCAGAATTTTTCTTGAGAGAAGCGGAGAATTAAAAATTGACACGTGTTCAAATCCGAATGATGCACTGGACATGCTGGGTACCCGCACGTTCGATGTCATTGTCTCCGATTACGAGATGCCAGATCTCAATGGTATCGATCTGTTAAAAAGCATCAAATCACGGGGTCTTGATATCCCTTTCATCATCTTTACCGGGCGCGGCCGGGAAATCGTCGCCATTGAGGCATTGAACAATGGGGCGGCGTTCTACCTCCAGAAAGGCGGGGATCCAAAAGCACAGTTTGCCGAACTCAAAAATATGATCCGTCGGGCAGCCGAGCACAAGCAAGTGGAGCGACGACTCAACCTGACACAGTTCTCGGTCGACCGGGCTTCCGATGAAGTCTTCTGGATCGACCCATCAGGAAAATTTCTCTTTGTAAACAATGCCGCATGTAAGTCCAAAGGGTATACGCAGGCAGAACTGCTTTCGATGACGATCTTTGATATCAACCCCGGCTACACACCCTTATCATGGAGTGAACGGTTCAGGGAAAACAAGATTAAAGGATCGATGAGCTACGAATCAACCCACAAACGAAAAGACGGATCCGTCTTTCCAGTGGAAATTACCAGCAATTATCTTACCTTTGATGGAAACGAGTATTTTTTTGCATTTGCCTGTGATATAAGCGAGCGAAAACAAAACGAGAGCGAACTCCGGGCATCAAATGAGCAGATGGCCGCAATGATCGAACAGATCCGGACATCGGATGAATCGATTGCTAATCAGTTCAGGGAACTGGAGCGCCAGAAACAGACTCTTTTTGAGAGTGAGAGCCGGTACCAGGAAATCTTTGACAATGCACCACTGGGAATTTTCAACTCCACCCCGGAAGGTAAGTTCCTCAGGGTTAACCATGAATTTGCCCGCATTCTTGGGTACGATTCTGCAGAAGAAATAATTGGGGTTGTTAACCGCAGTACCGTCCAGGAGGCACTCTATGAAAATCCATACCTTCACGCTGAATTTGTCCGGAATACAACGAACTCAGGGAAATGGCAGCATTTCGAGAACAGGTACAGGAAAAAAGATGGCACGGTAATTACCGGCCGACTGATATTCCGGTCATTTATTAATTCAAAGAACGGGTGCCGGGAACTTGAAGGATTTCTTGAGGATATTTCAACCCAGAGGAAACGGGACATCGAGAAGATCAAAGAAACCGCTGCCCGTCTGGAGACCATTCTTCACGTTGCAACGAAATTAAACAATATATTAGATCCGGCTGAAGTGATGCACTGCATCTGTGAAGAAATCGCAAAATCGCTCGATGCCCCGGTCGTTTCGCTCTACATATTCGATGCAACAAGGAAGGTATTTGTACCCACGGCAGATTATGGCATACTTCCGGAATTCAGGAAATTCCAGTCAGTTATTCCTCATTCCTTTTATAAGAAAATATTTTCTGACGAAAAAAGGGTGACGGTATTGCCGGATGTCCAGCAGATGCCTTACTTGCCGGGGTTAGAGACCGATCGGTCAGCGGGTACCCGGACGGTTCTTGCGGCCATCATCGAACGCAAAGGGGATCTGATGGGGATGCTTACCGTTGTCACGCTCGGCAACACCCGGACATTCAAGGATGCTGACCAGTCGCTCGTCAAAGGGCTTGCTGATCAGACTGCCCTCGCATTGTCAAACGCCCGCTTGTTTGCGGCACAGAGGAACTCTGAAGAGGCGGTTTTGAAAACAAATAAAAAACTCAACATCCTCTCAAATATTACCCGCCACGATATCCTTAACAAGCTCACGGTCTTGCAGGCGTACATGGACCTTATGAAAGAACGGGTGACAGACCCCAAAATGGACATGTATATACAGGCACAGGAGAAAGCCGCACTGGCGATTGCCCAACAGATTGATTTTACCAAAACATACCAGGATCTTGGCGTCCGCCAGCCGGAATGGCAGGATATTAATCAGGTTATTCGTAAGAACAGGGAACAGATTGATCTCAAGGGAATTCAATTTGAGAGTAATTTGAAGGAAGTCAGTCTCTATGCGGATCCGCTAATCGAGAAAGTGTTCTACAACTTACTCGATAACTCGATCCGGTATGGAGAGAAGATCACGCATATTTCCATCTCGTCAAAACAGGAAACTTCCGGCTTTACGCTGATCTATGAAGATGATGGGATCGGAATTCCGGATAAAGACAAGAAACATATCTTTGAGCGGGGTGTCGGAAAAAATACCGGACTCGGATTATTCCTTGCCCGGGAAATTCTCTCCATTACAGGTATGACTATTGAAGAAACAGGAACATCCGGAAAAGGCGTCCGGTTTGAGATTCATGTACCTGCATCAGATATCCGTGTGCAATCATTCACGAATTGATGGTGAACCGGGCGAAATTCTTTGTAACTGGGCATGAAAAAAAGCACAGAAGGAGATGAGACGTGGATAAACGGGATTTTTTTTCAAGTGAGGATGTCACTGTTATCAATGAGGATGTTTTTAAAACAAAAAAAATCCCGGCGCAAAGTATTGATCTGATCATCACCTCACCACCCTATAATGTCGATATCAAATACAATTCCCACGATGACCAGCTGACCTACGAAGAATACCTTGACTTCTCAAAACGCTGGATGAAACGCTGTTTTGGCTGGTTGAAAAATGACGGGCGGTTCTGTCTGAATATTCCGCTTGACAAGAATAAAGGTGGCCAGCAAAGTGTCGGTGCCAATCTTACAACCATCGCAAAAAAGATTGGGTTCTCGTATCATTCCACCATCATCTGGAACGAGGGAAATATCTCACGCCGGACGGCGTGGGGTTCGTGGGCGAGCGCTTCAGCGCCCTATGTCATTGCGCCGGTGGAGCTGATTGTTGTCCTGTACAAAAAATCGTGGAAGAAAACCAGCGGCTCGCGCATTTCAGATATCACCCGGGATGAGTTTCTGGCATGGACAAACGGGTTGTGGACGTTTAACGGTGAGAGAAAGAAAACAATTGGGCATCCAGCGCCGTTTCCGGTAGAACTACCAATGCGATGTATGAAATTGTTTTCATTTGTTGGCGACACCGTGCTCGATCCGTTTATGGGAAGCGGCACGACGCTTGTCGCCGCATCACGGTGCAACAGAAAAGCCGCCGGTATCGAAATTGACCCTCAATACTGCAAAATTGCGGCACAGCGGATCGAGGATGATCATATCCCAAAGAGATAATGACAAGTTTTCTGATACGTGACGCCATATACAAGCCCATTTCCCGTCTTATGCCAATTTTGCAACCAATCTTAAACCTACCATAAAATCATCCTCATCAGGCTACCTTTATTCCTCTATGTTGAATGCGGCCATATCGGAAATGTTCTCGAAAAGAGGAGAGTTCATATAATACGGGAGGTTAAGGTTCATAAAAGGATTCGTATGGCCAGAACTGCCGAAGTATACATTGTCAATGCATCGGATCGGACAAAGGCAGTCCGAAGAATATTTCGTGAATGCATCTCCTCAAAATTCCGGGGGGTTGATGTTGCACTCAAAGCAAACTTTAACAGCGCAGATCCATTTCCTGCGTCAACACATATCGATACACTCCGGGCCCTTGCTGCAACCATTCTCAAGGAAAAACCCCGGCACCTGACGCTTGCAGAGCGAAGCGGTATGGGTAGCACAAAGAACGTACTCCGAGACTGCGGGGTTACTGCACTGGGGGAAGAACTCGGGTTTGATGTAGTCAATCTCGACACGATACCAGCAGAAGAGTGGATGATAATTGATAAGCCCGGCCTTCACTGGCAGCAGGGTTTTGCAATTGCCAACATATTTGCACATGCCGATAGGGTGATCCAAACCTGCTGCCTGAAGACCCATAAGTTTGGGGGCATTTTTACGGGAGCACTCAAAAACTCCGTGGGTCTTATCGCACGCCGCGTTCCGGGTGACCCGTATGATTACATGTCTGAACTTCACCAGTCACCCAGCCAGCGATTGATGATCGCCGAAATCAACAAATATTACCGGACCGACCTTATTGTGATGGACGCGGCACAGGTATTTCTTTCCGGAGGGCCGGATAAAGGAGAGATTGGTGTTCCGAATGTCATCCTCGCAAGCAGGGATCGGATCGCCATTGATGCCGTGGGTGTGGCACTTCTTCGTTCGTACGGCTCAACTCCTGATGTGATGCATGGCGCAATTTTTTTACAGGAGCAGATTGCCAGGGCAGTTGAACTGGGGGTCGGTGTGAAATCCGCCACCGGTATCCGTCTTGTGCCATTGGACGAACATAGCGGCGATGTAGCTGCCTGGATCCAGAAGCGCTTCGCACTTGAAGGCTAGAACATAAAAAAAGGGAAAGGCAATAGTTCCCATCTCCCACAACAAACATTATTCATCAGGTCGATCATCTTTAAACGAAGTGTTTTTCAGATTTATGAAAGAGTACGTGATCGTTGGAATTCTTTTTGGTGAATATGAATCGAACGGGACTTTTGGTGTTGCGGTCACGGGCAACAGAATTTGAAGTGTGCTGCAGAAACGATGAAAATACACGAAATTCCGGTACCATACCCCCTTTTCCGCCATATTTTGTCACATTTGCTGACAGGAAAGACTGTATACCCTTCTCACAAATATATAAGACATGCAATACACAATCGTCCTCGATCCTGACGACTGCGGCGGATTTACTGCCCGATGCGTTGAGATCCCGGGGACCGTTTGCTCGGGTGCGAACAAAAGTGAAGCGCTTGCCCGGCTCAAAGACGCGATCGAACAGGTGCAACAGGCCCAGTATGAGGAACTGCACCGGACGATCCAGTCTGTCACATCAGAAATTATCAAAATCGATGTGGCCGACACCGCGTAACGCTTTATTCGCACAAAAAAGGGAAATTCTCCCTAAAAAAATTTTACAAAATTTTTTCTAATATATCGCCAGCGTCATGCACGAACTGCGCACATTTTGTGTGGAATACTTTGTGTTCCCGTGCTTCTGCAAGGGCTTTTGGATCCGACAGGTTATACCCCACCAGTTCTGTGCAGTTGACTGAATGGTTGCGGCGCAAAAATTCTGTCATGAACCGGTTCACCACTTCATAGGTTTTGTCTTTTGCCGCTAGATCTTCAAACGATGCACGCCCATATTTCATGCCGATCACCATAAATGCACCGGTCACCGCCCCGCAGGTATTGCCCGTGTGCCCCATTCCACCGCCAAGACCGCAGGAGAGTTTCAGCGCCGTATTGCGATCAATACCAAAATCTCCAGAGAACGCACAGCAGACCACCTGCGAACAGGAAAAACCGCTTTTGAATATCGCGGCTGTATCCTCAGCCCGTGTCAGGGTCATACAAGTTCAATCAGCACTTGTTTACATAGGATTTTATTGGTCGGGGGATAGGAAGGAGCCGGAAAATATCTATTTCATTTCCCGGCTCCAAACACACTGGTACTCTATCGCCTACTGGGCGAGGGTTCGGAGATCATCTATGCCATTTCATTTCGCTGAACGCATCGCACACGCACCACCCTCATTCCTTGAAGAACTCTTCCGGGTCTCCTCGGATCATTCTATCATATCATTCGCAGGGGGGCTTCCATCATCAGCGCTGATCGATGTAGAGGGAATATCTGAAGCGGGACGGCAGGTAATGGAAGATGACGGCAGGACAGCGCTCCAGTACTCAACGACTGACGGGTACCTGCCGTTGCGGGAATATATTGCACAGCGGTACCGCACCCGCCTTGGGGTTCCTGCCAGTGCAGACAAGATCCAGATCGTCAACGGCTCGCAACAGAGCCTCGATCTTTTTGGGAAGATCTTCCTGAATCGTGGCGATCATGTGGGTATGGAGCGTCCGGGATACCTTGGGGCAATCGAAGCGTTTTCGCTCTACGAACCGGTGATCCACACCGTCCCGATCGATGAGCAGGGCCTTGTCCCGGACGCATTTGAACGGCTGATTGCGACTCATCCCGTGAAATTCTTTTACGGCATACCCAACAGCCAGAACCCGTCTGGTTGTACGTATTCAGAAGAACGTCGGGAGCAGATAGCCGGAATTCTTTCCGGGACGGATACGGTTTTTTATGATGATGACGCGTTTGGGGAATTGTTCTTTGACGGAAAACCCCGGCTGCCGGTAAAAAAGTACCTCCCGGAACAATCCGTTATCTCCGGCTCATTTTCCAAGATTATTGCACCGGGTATGCGCATCGGGTGGCTCTATGCACCGCCAGAGATCCTTAAAACGTTCAATATTGCAAAACAGGCAGCAGACCTGCATTCCAATTTCCTCTGCCAGATGGTACTGCACCGGTACCTGACCACGCATGACCTTGATGCCCATATCAGAAACATCGTTTCGGTGTATGGCCGGCGCTGCCGGCTGATGTGCGATCTGCTGGACGATCTTCTGCCCACACTCACCCACACCACACCGGAAGGAGGGATGTTCATGATGGCTACACTCCCTGCCGGCATCTCATCAAGGGCTGTCTTTGATAACGGCATACAGGAAAAAGTCGCCGTGCTGCCGGGTATGCCCTTTTACATCGATGGCGGCGGAACAGATACGATCCGGCTCAATTTCTCAAACGCAGATGAAGAGAAGATCAAAACCGGGATGGAGCGTCTGGCCCGGGTAATCAACCGGCTCATCCGTTCCTGAACAGGAATCATATCAAAAAAAGGCTCACGGAAAACAGGTTATTATAAATAGCGTTATTCCTGAATTTAGATGGAAGGTAGAGCCTATGAAAACAAAACTCATGAGCCTGCTCATTGTCCTTGCGCTGTGTGCTACATGCATAGTTACCATAACAATGGCAGCGGGTGACAACATGGTGACGCAGGAGCCGATAATAAATCCGGTCACTGCACCACCCACTGAAACCCAGACACTAAAGCCAACGGCCGTACCAACAACCATTGTCACAACACGAGAGCCCACAACTGAGCCGACAACCAGAGTGACGACATCATTGCCAACAACAAAACCCATCGGGACGATTACCATTCAACCCACGATCATCGGCGCCGGGAAAGGATGGATCGACACATATGGGAACGTTGACGGTGCACAGGTTTATTTTGATGGAAGACCGCAGGGAGTGATTGCCGGGGGTATCCTCTCGGTTGCAGTTGCAGTAGCGGGAACACCCATTAGCACGGTATCAGTTACAAAGACCGGGTATACGACATGGTCCGAATCACTTCCGCACATGCCTGCGGATGGTGAACATGTGGCCGTCTACGCGACGATCAATCCCATTCCTACACCAACAACCATCCCACCGGTCCAGAACGGTGCTATCTATGCCCAGTCGGTACCAAACGGTGCAGCAATTTATATGAACGGGAATTATTACGGGACTTCCCCGGTCACCATCCCCAACCTGCCAACCGGGACATACTCGATGAAGGCAACACTGAACGGCTATACACCGGATACCCAACTCATTAATGTGTATGCCGGTCAGACCGCATTTTATTCCCCGACACTCCAGCCTTCACCCCAGCCACCGCGAAATACCGGAGCGGTCTATGTGACCTCATATCCGAACTATGCATCCGTCTATGTAGATGGGAACTATAACGGGAAAACACCGATGACTGTTACCCTCTATCCCGGTAGCCATGCGGTCATTCTCAAGCTTTCAGGCTACATGGATTATTCTACGAACGTGTATATGAATGCCGGCCAGT
>PNBP01000183.1:0-2306 GCA_003136075.1 Methanoregula sp.
ATTGTCCGTGAAGATCTTCCACTTGTCGCCGCAGGGTTCCACCCGCAGAATTCCATCCGCAGCAAACAGGTCCCGGGTCACGGGCCGGTCGAACGAGACCTCGACCGATTGCGTGGTATTGAACATCTTCTTCAGCCGTTCGGGGCTGTCCTGCGCTACGATCTTCCCTTTGTTGATGATGCAGACCATCTGGCAGAGGGTGTTTGCCTCCTCGATGTTGTGCNNCGGATGGTATCGATCACGAGCCTGCGGCTCTGCACGTCAAGACCGCTCGTAGGCTCGTCAAGGAGGAGGACATGGGGACGGTGGATGATGGCACACGCAATACTCACCCGCTGCTTCATCCCTTTCGAGAAGCACCGGACCGGGAGTTTTCTCTTTTCAAAAAGGCCCATCCGTGAGAGGAGCTCGTCAATCCTCTTTTCCCGGTCTGCCCGGGGCATACCGTACATCTGACCGCTCAGGCTGAGGTTCTGCTCTGCGGACATATCACCGTAGACCGTGCTGTTCTCCGGAATGACGCCCATCTGCATCTTGGCTTCAAGCGGGTGGCGATGGATATCGATTCCGTTGATCTGGACGGCCCCTGAGTCCGGTGTGAGAACACCGGTGAGCAGGCGCATCGTGGTCGTTTTCCCGGCTCCGTTCGGGCCGAGAAACCCGAAGATCTCACCCTCGCGAACGGCAAGACTGACATCGTTTACGGCAGTGACGGAACCGAACCGTTTGATGAGATGACTGGCTTCTATCGCGTTCATGAGGTGTTCACGGATTTCAATGCAGTAATTTTCTTATCGATCACTTCAAGCTGATCCTGAAGGATTTTTTTGTGGTCTTCCAGGCTCCTGATCTCTTCCTCAACCGGGAGCATGACCGGGCAACTGCATTTGCACCCGCACCGGGTGTTTATCTTCGACTCCTGTTTTTCTGCTGAAACGTGACACATCCGACTTCTCTCCTTTTTTAATTACTATCAATTCGGAAGTATTAATGGTGTCCAGTTTATAGTTTTGAAGTGACTATGGAAAACGATAGTAATCATATCTGCCTGTGCCCTCTCGAAGGCATCATCAATATCATTGCTAAAAAATGGGCGATCCTGATCATCAGCATCATCGGTCACCATGAGAAGATCCGGTTCACCGATATCGCGCAGAGGCTCGACGGGATCAGTCCCAAGACCCTGGCTGATGTGCTCAAAGATCTCCAGAAGGAAAACCTGATTCACCGGGAATCATTTTCGGAGATCCCGCCACGGGTCGAGTACTCCCTGACCGAAGACGGGAAACAGCTCTGCGAGGCCGTGCTTCCGCTGATCCGGTGGGCGGAGAAGCGCGATACTGTTGATACGCACCGGTGCCGGGGCGGCTGCCATGATGAGAATCTTCCGAAGAAGAGATCACCGGGTACCGGTAAGGTCCTGCTGAAACAATAAATGAAATATGGGTCGGAGCCGGCGCGCCTCTCCTATTTTGACCGCATGTGGTGCGGACCCGGAACCGGATCGGTACCGAACCCGTCGTCAATTGCCGGAACAGCGGGGTCCCCCAGTGTGGAGATCAGAGATGAGTCCAACAGAAGCCATTTCAGCCTCCGTTGGGGTAATCCGGAAGAACTTTTGTGTCTTAATCGGAAAAAACATGTCCCTTTTTTGGGAGGTGGTTGTTTTAACCCCGTTTGAGGCATTTACGGGTTTCTTGGGCCCGGAAATATGTCTCTTTAGGCCCTTTCAGCTGCGGAAAAGGAAGTGCCACAGGTTTCAGTACGTGACACGGGGTAAACCGGGGACAGATGGGGTACCATGGCCGTATAATGAATTGTTGGGTTTTTACGTCGGAGAAATGTCCGTTTCTGTGCCAGGTTGCCGTTGTCCTGGGTATCCCGGGTGGTGCCGGGTCCGGTGGTTTGCGTATCGGGGCCCGGCAATGGTAAAAAATNNCAAAATCCGGAGCAATCGCAACCGGAGGTCCGGGACATTTTCCGGCCGCGGGAATTAATTCGCCAGACCGTCCGGGCCGGGTTTTTGCAGAAGCCGGGGCACCCGCCCCTGTCGGCCGCGTGTGGGGCGGAGTGGGGCTCGTGGTGATGGGGCGGACCCGGGACCGGATTGTGGAGAAGACCGTCGTCAATCTCCGGAACCGGGGGCACTAATACGAGTTGGTGCAGAACGGTCGGATTGCGATGGTGTCTATAGTATCTTCGTGCTTTTGCTTCCTATCCCCGGGCTTTCTCCAACATGGCCCGGGCAAATGCTTCTGCATCCATGAGGTCTTTGGCATCGGGTTTCCCCTTGTTAAGACCACCGA
>PNBP01000183.1:2350-2758 GCA_003136075.1 Methanoregula sp.
TGTAGATCCCCGAGCCAAAGCCCACGAGGTCATACTCCGCGATCTCTTCGGGCTTAACCTGCTGCGGCGTTTTTACCCTGGCACCAAGCACGTTTGCACAGGCATTGGCGATCTTCTCCGTATTGTTGTGGTGGTAGGAAAACACAACCACGAGAAATTTCGCTGGCAGCGGGTCCTTGAGTTCATTTCCGTTCGTTTCCATTTTCTCATCGTTTCTTTTTATTCTCCTGGTAATTTAAATTTCAGTAGAATTGAATTATCACGGGAATACTCCAACGCTTTTTTTCACATCACGCTACCATTCACATCCCCTTTTTTGCACACCTGTGGGAGGGCATCCCGGGAGGGGCGATCCGGGCCCGTATAGTGCTCTGTTTACCTCTTTCTCGATCAATTTCTGCAAAAAAC
>PNBP01000033.1 GCA_003136075.1 Methanoregula sp.
CAGGGCGGCGACCCGACCGGCACAGGATACGGCGGACCGGGCTATACGATCAAAGACGAGTTCACGCCAACAAACGCGAACTACCGGGGTACGGTCGCGATGGCAAATGCGGGACCGAACACCGGGGGCTCACAGTTCTTCATCAACCTTGTGAACGATAATTACCTCGACACCAAACACCCGGTCTTCGGTCAGGTTGTTGAAGGCATGGACGTTGTTGATGCGATAGGAAAAGTTGCAACTGATCAAAATGCCCGCCCGCTCCAGAACGTCACGATTATTCACGCTAATATAGTGTAAATTTCTTTTTTAATACGTGTCATTTGAATGAGATTTCATCTTGAGATGACGTGCAACGCACATAATCTGTGACAGGTCCGGTTTTTTTAGTTCTGATAATACCTGTTGATACATTCGCTTTGTNNCATGCCGTTACATCTAAAATTAATTTCCCAGATTCATGAAAGATTCACTTTGTATGAGGAGAACATAAACCAAAATCACTTTCGCCCTCTCCTATCACGGCTTAATAACTTACAAATTTGACAGAATACCCTATGCAATGGTTACATACTGGAAGTAAAACCGGGTATTCTGATATTCATCTTCCAAGGTATGATGGGGAGAAATTGTCCCGTATCCGCGAAAAAATCAAGATCGTCTTTGGAGGGGAGAGTTCGATGGATGATGTCGCGCTGTCAAAACGATATAATATCACCAGTGATGGCGAGTTGATCCTGATACTAAAATGACCGTCAACACCCGTCAAAAATTTCTGCGACACAAATCCTGAAGTACTTTTTGGGATCTTCACAACAAAGAAAACCCATGAAAAACTAATACAATCAGCACAATCATGACTTCGACATCGCAGGAATCAAAAAAACTTGTCCGGCTCGAGACGAACAAGGGCAATATCATTATCGAACTTGATCCCCATATGCCCATTACTGCCGGGAATTTTGAAACGCTCGTGAAGAAAGGTTACTATGATGGCGTCATTTTCCACCGTGTTATCAGTGGATTTATGCTGCAAGGGGGAGACCCGACTGGCACCGGACGCGGGGGACCCGGCTACGCGATTAAAGATGAATTCACCGTGAGCAACAGGAACAACCGGGGCACCATTTCCATGGCAAACGCAGGACCGAACACCGGTGGTTCACAATTTTTTATCAACCTTGTCGACAATAATTTCCTCGATGACAAACACCCGGTCTTCGGTCATGTGGTCGAAGGCATGGATATTGTTGACAAAATCGGCAAGGTCAAGACCGACCGGGACGACCGGCCAAAAGAAAATGTCACAATCGTCCACGCCGTGATGGTCTAAACCAAAATCTTTTTTTTTATTGTTGTCGTTTTTT
Organism: Methanoregula sp.; assembly: GCA_003136075.1. Taxonomy (GTDB): domain Archaea; phylum Halobacteriota; class Methanomicrobia; order Methanomicrobiales; family Methanospirillaceae; genus Methanoregula. The sequence goes on from PNBP01000033.1 coordinate 1,368, forward strand.
CTTTTTTACCCACAATTGTGCGGGCGGAGCTTTTCAATAAAGGCCGACAAGGTCTCCCGGGCGAGATTCCGGTCTTTTGCAGATACGATATTCACATCCACAGCGGCAAAACGCTCTCTGAACATACCGGTTTTTGTACCATCAAGATCCGTCTTGTTGAGAAAAATAATAAATGGAATACCAGAATCTACCAGTGATGTGTACATGTTCACGACAAAATCATCCACATCCATCGTCGCGTCGATTAAAAGAATCGCGCCATCCATCCCTTTCCCAATGATCTTCCGGGCAAACTCAAACCGTTCCTGCCCGGGGGTCCCATACAGGTACACCCGCCGCTCACCAAACTGAACCCTCCCATAATCGAGTGCGATAGTTGTGCTATATTTTACCGGGCAGTCCGCTTCGATATGCTTTGCCTGCGGATCAAGTGTCTGGATAAGGGTGGATTTTCCCGCGCCAAAAGCACCAAAAATGACAATCTTGTATTTCTCTTCTACCATTACGTAACTTTTCCATTCGGCGCACATTACCATTTCGGTTAGACATGGCGATGACCGAACAGAAAAGATACCATCGGGCGGTTCTGATATAAAATAAAAGCTAAAAAGAGGAGGAATGGTATTATGCCGACAGGTAATCTGCAGGTGTGGGGATCTGTTCTTTGAGCCCTTTGCGCTTGCGGATCGCGAGCACGACTTCCTTTACCATGTTGTTAGGTACAAGCTCGAATCCGGCAAACTCGGTGTTCCACATCGCACGACCTTCTGTCGCGGACCGGATATCACCGGCAAACCCGAAGAGCTCGGCAACGGGTGCCTTGCCGACAACCGTGATAGTGTCTCCTTCGCTCTGCATATCGAATACCTGACCACGCCGTCCCTGGATTTGAGAAGTTGCAGCACCCATCTGATCCATTGGGACCGTGATCTGGATTCTCTGGACAGGTTCTAATAGTGAGTCCCCTGCGAGGAGCAGACCTGCCTTGATCGCGCTGCGGGCTGCCGGAATAACCTGCGCCGGACCACGGTGGATTGCATCTTCATGCAGCTTGACATCGACCAAGCGCATCTTGAGGTTCTGGACAGGCTCATCTGCAAGCGGGCCACCGGCCAGCGCCTCGTGGATACCTTCAAGCACCAGTTCCATCGTTTCGTTGAGGTACTGGATACCTTTGGTCATATCAATGAGCATATTCGTGCCCTTGATATCCCTGACATTCTTGGCCTCATCCTTGTCCATGCCGGCCTTCATGAGAATATCACGGCGCTCGAGCATCGGCTGGTTCATCGAAACTTCGCCGCGCTTGATGAGATTCACAATATCATCCGACATCGGTTCAAGATCGAAGTAGAAACGGTTGTGGCGGTTCGGGGATTTTCCTTCAACGGATCCCACTTTGCCGGTGACGGTTTCACGGTAGACCACGATCGGTTCTGACGTTACGATCTCCACACCCTTGTCACGCTTGATACGCCCGGTGACGATCTCAAGGTGGAGTTCCCCCATACCGGAGATCAGGTGCTCGCCGGTCTCTTCGTTGATGGCAATACCCAGTGTCGGGTCTTCTTTCGCCACCTGCCGTAGCACTTCAACAAGCTTTGGCAGGTCTTTCATGTTCTTTGCCTCAACGGCAACAGTCATGACCGGCTCACTGTAGTGCTTAAGCGACTCAAATGGCGTCATTTCCATGAGGTTGGTGACCGTGGAACCGACAATCGCGTCCCGGAGACCGGTAACTGCGGCGATGTTGCCACCGACAATCTCCTCGACTTCAACACGCTTTGGCCCCATAAAAATACCGACCTGCTGGAGACGGTTCTCCTTCTTTGCCGAGCCCATCACATAGAGCGTATCACCGCGCTTGAGGCTGCCGGAGAAGAGACGCCCGGTAGCGACTTCGCCTGCGTGGGGATCAAAGGAGATATCGGTAACCATCAGTGCAACCGGACCATTCGGGTCGCAGGAGACCATTGCCTTTCCTTCGGGGGACTCCTTGTCACCATGCCAGATAATCGGTATACGACGTTTCTGTGCTTCAAGTGGATCTGGCAGTTTGTGAACCACGATATCCAAGAGAACTTCCGAGAGCGGGCTGTTCTTTGCCAGATATTTCATATCACCAGCACGGCACTTATCATAAACAATCTTGAATGAGATTCCACTCTTCTTCATGAACGGTACAGATACTGCCCAGTTGTAGAGCGCAGAGCCAAAAGCAACAGTTCCCTGACCAGCATCAAGTTTCCAGCCATTGTTGTACGCTTCCTCGTTCATGCCCTTGATCAGCTTGTTGACCTTATCGATTACTTTGCCAAGCCGGATCTGCATCTCCATGTCATCTACTTTCAGCTCGTTGATAAGCCGGTCGACCTTGTTGATAAAGAGAACAGGGCGGACACCTTCCTTGAGTGCCTGGCGAAGCACGGTCTCGGTCTGGGGCATAGTGCCTTCAACCGCATCGACGAGCACAACCGCCCCGTCAACCGCACGCATGGCACGCGTCACATCGCCACCAAAGTCGACGTGACCTGGTGTATCGATCATGTTGATAAGGTAATCCTGTCCCTCATACTCGTGCACCATCGAGACGTTGCTTGCATCGATGGTGATACCCCGCGCCTGTTCTTCAGCATCGGAGTCCATGAAAAGCTGCTTTCCTGCGAGCTCTTCTGAAATGATACCGGCACCTGCAAGCAGGTTGTCAGACAGGGTGGTCTTACCGTGATCGATATGTGCTACAATACCGATATTCCGAATGTGCTTCGGATCCTTCATGAGCTCGACTACGCGCTCAACCGTTTTTTTGCCGCGTGACATGAAATAACCTCAAAAAAGATGATTAATTACCGGGCGGACTTTGCAATGCGCTCGCGTTCTTCCTTTTTACCAACCGAGAAACATTTCGCGTCGCCTTTTGATGCAGAGATCAGCTCGTCGGCAAGGATCGCACTCGCCGATTTCTTGCTTGAGCGGGATGCCTT
>PNBP01000082.1:0-3916 GCA_003136075.1 Methanoregula sp.
CTAAGTGGCGGGGGCGAAGCCCCCAAGAACGTTTTCAAATTAAAAAATAAATGAGATTCTTTGAATTTTTTTTATAATAGAACTGATTTGTGGTGGTCTTTATTGAAAATCACCTATTTTAAAAACTTTCCTGCCCCGCCGTACCTAAAGAGAGGCCCTGATGAGGGGGAACATCACAAAACTTTTTTTCATAGTACAGGTGTGAACCCGATCCGGTTCATACCCATTTTATCAGCGCCGGAAATGACACATCAGTCTGCGGTGACGTTTAGCTGCCCATCTCCTTCACAATCTTGCGCTCAATAAAAGAAGAATACCGGTTATAGAACCAGTGCTTCACCAGCTCGACAATGATGATATATCCAATCACGAGCCCGGCAAGAACGGCATAGAACGAAACCGGCAGGGTCACAAATCCAAAGATGCTGCCGAGAATCGTAAATGGCAGGATACAGGCGATAAGCACTATCAGGAGGGTGCTTGCCATCAGGAGTTTACTTGGGCTGCTCTTATAGAACGGGACAACCCGGGTCCGGATGACAAATATCACGAGCGTCTGGGTACAGATTGATTCAACAAACCATGCGGTCTGGAAAAGGGGGGCATCCGCTTTAAAGATGAAAAGCAGGATAAAGAAGGTGATAAAATCAAAGACAGAACTTATCGGCCCAAATACCATGATGAATTTTTTGATGAATTCCATATCCCATTTTTTAGGGGTGTTTGTGTAGGATTCATCCACTGCATCAGTGGGAATGGATATTTGCGATACATCGTACATGAGATTGTTCAGCAGGATCTGTATCGGCAGCATCGGCAGGAATGGCAGGAATAATGATGCACCCGCCACAGAAAACATATTGCCAAAATTGGAACTCGTTCCCATCAGGATATATTTTGTCGTGTTGCCAAAGGTCTTCCTGCCCTCGCGAACACCGTCATGCAGGATCCGAAGGTCATTGTGCAGCAGGATGATGTCTGCCGATTCTTTAGCGATATCCACTGCGTTTTCAACCGAAATCCCGACATCTGCCTCGCGGATAGACGGGGCATCATTAATCCCGTCGCCCATGAACCCGACCACATGACCGTTGCGCCGCATGGCGTTTAAAACCCGGTTTTTCTGAGCGGGTGACAGACGGTAAAAGATCGTGATATCCTCAACAACCCGGGAGAGCGCTTCCTCGTCCATCACTTGGACCTCGGTGCCTGAAAGCACTCCTTTTACATTGAGCCCGATAAGTTCACAGATCTTTTTGGTGACAAGGTCGTTATCCCCGGTAAGGATCTTGAGTTCAATACCGGCCTGTGCCAGCAGGTTAATTGATTCCCGGGCACTCTCTTTGGGGGGATCGAGGAACGTGATAAGCCCGATCAGCGTCATATCCTCTTCGTCACTGACGGCAAACTGGTTCTGTGAGCCGACAAGGTTGCGGTAGCAGACGGCAAGCGTCCTGAACCCGTCCGCAGAAAACGAATCATAGAGAGCGTTTATCCGGTGAGTGTCCTCTTCTGTCAACGGGTGAACGGTACCCTCATGGTCAACAGAAGAACAAATACGCAGGACCTCTTCAGGGGCACCTTTTGAGATCAGGATCCGGTCAGAGCCATAGGCAACGGCAATCGAAAGACGTTTGCGGATGAAATCGAATGGTATCTCATCGATTTTCTGGCAATTCGTTATATCGATATTCCGGTAAGTAATGATCGCGTCATCCAGAGGGCTTTTGAGTCCGGTCTGGAAGTAACTGTTCATGTAAGAATATAACAGCACCCGGTCGCTGGTGGCGCCATACGTGTCCACGTGCCGCATGACAGCAATTTTGTTTTCCGTCAAGGTGCCGGTTTTATCGGTACAGAGGATATCCATGCTTCCAAAATTCTGGATTGCAGCAGGGTGCTTGACAATTGCACCTTTCTCAGACATCGCGATGGAACCTTTGGAAAGGTTGATAGAGAGGATCATCGGCAGAAGTTCCGGGGTCATGCCGACAGCAAGGGCAACCGAGAAGAGCAGGGAGTCAAGAATGCCATGCTTGAACATCGCGTTGACAAAAAAGACGAAGATGACAAGGAAGAATACAAATTTTGTCATCAGGTAACTGAACTGCTTCAATCCCTTTTCAAATTCAGTTTCCGGGGGTCGTGCGACCAGCGATTTTGCGATCTTCCCAAATTCGGTTACGAGGCCGGTTTTTGTGATAACCGCATTTGCACTGCCGCTGACGACAGATGTGCCAAGAAAGACGTAATTTCCGGCGTCTGAAACCGGTGTGCCGGGTGAAGGTACTGCCGTGGTTTTCTCAACAGGATATGGCTCACCTGTCAGGGCCGACTGGTTGACAAAAAAATCCCGTGCGACAATGACTCGTGCATCTGCAGGGACGATATCCCCGGCGGACAGAAAAACCAGATCTCCGGGCACGAGATCCCCCATCGGGATCTCCTGTCGTCTGGCATCACGGTAGACCGTTGCCCGGGTCACAATCTTTTGTTTGAGCAACTCCGCCGCGTTCTCTGCCCGGTATTCCTGGAAGAAATCAAGCGTGACACTGGCAAAAATAATGACCGTGATGATTGCGGCATCGGTGATTTCACCAACAAAGAGCGAGATTGCCGCTGCAATCAGGAGGATAATGACGAGGAGATTTTNNTGATTGCCTGCGGATATGGGAGATATCATTGGGTCCATATCGTTCAATCCGGACAGCGGCTTCTTCTGAAGTAAGTCCCTGCAAATTCGTATCGAGGGATGCAAAAAATTCTTTTTCCGGAAGCACATGAAAATTCAGGTCCGGTTGGTGAGTTTTTTCCTGTTCCAATGATATGATATGATTCCCCCGAAGTCACTTTCGTCTCTTAAGGTACTGGTTATCTGTTGATCTTGATGAGGACTTCGATCACGTTGAAAGAAAGATCTGACTGGTCGGATTTGTCATCTCATAACATACCTGCCCGTAATTTTGGCGAGGTGCCCATGAATGCCAAAAACGGAAATCCGGGACTAACCGGTGTGGCACATGGCCCCCCTTAATCCACATTATAAAACCGGTGCACCCGCAAACAAGTACAGGCACAGAAGGATTACCGGCTGGTGCACCAGATAAATCACGAGCGAGTGCTGACCGAGAAACGCGAGCGGGGCACTGACAAACTTAGGTAGTGCCGGGGGAGAGAACCTCCGTTCGCCATCCGGGTAAAAATATTCGCCGAGTGCCATGCCGATCAGGACAAGGCCAAACCATGGGAAGATCGGAGTATAATCAACCGTCCAGAACAGAGCAGGGTGCAGACCAAGCGCCAGAAGCCAGAGCGGCCCCATCTGCGTTGCAAGGTACCACCCGAGGGGGATGCAGAACACTCCGAGCACAGCGTTCCATTTCTTAAACCGGAAAAAGAGGGGGGAGATCATGACTGAAACCCCGATCAGGTGGAGGATCCCAAAGATGATGAATCCCTCATGGAGGTACCACCAGGTAACCAGCGTGATCAAAAGTCCCAAGCAGAAGATCCCGGCGCCCCGCAGCAGGAATTTTTTTGCACGTGCAGCGCCAAAAAGATATCGTGCCGCCCTGGCGTGGCTGATTGCAAGCGACACTCCTACGACGAGGAGAAAGAGCGATGCCGTCGCATACCCGAAATACCGCCAGAACCCGGTCGATACGTTGACGGTATATACTGAAAAAAAATTCAGGTCAAACAGGATATGGAACACAACCATCATCAGGATCGCGATACCCCGGACCCCATCGACTTCCCAAAAACGTCCCGCACCGCTCATTTCCCTACTATCCGCCGTGAATTCTGATATGTGTTTGTATAAGAGGGGAATTTGTGAGAAATAAAATCAGGGAAAACGGGGCATTGTAGAAAACCTCTTTTGTAACACGCAGCCCCCCCTCTTGCGCCACCAGTC
>PNBP01000082.1:3924-10926 GCA_003136075.1 Methanoregula sp.
GTTATGGCAATTTAATTTGAGGTTTTCTCCAGAGCCAAAAACAGGATTTGTGAAAAATCCCGGAGGTTAATTCTTATCTGATATCCCCAATTTTAATCACGACTCCCCGCTTACCATTATACGAAAGGAATAACTCATCATGGCTGACCATGCGGATGAACATATTATAGAAGCGATCGGCAGGTGCCGGGTTGTCGTGCAGAACGGCAAAGTCGTATCGGTTGGCGACCCGATCATCGCCGACTGCCCGCTCGCAAAACGATTCGCCTTTCCGGTACCGGAGATCACAAAAGAGGCAGTGAAAGAGAATATCGAGCACCGGATACAAGCGTTTGGGATGTGCACGCCGGCTCGCGAAGTGCTGGATACCCGCCCGTTTGTCGGATTCGGAGCGTCAGAACTGATCATCTTTGGCATCCAGGCCGGGCTCATCGATGCAGCTGTTATAGCCTGCGACGGCGCAGGAACCGTAATTGCCCCTACCCCTGCTCTTGTGCAGGGAATTGGCGGAAGGATGTCCGGGCTGGTCAGGACAACACTTTACCATGACGTGATAAAGCGCATCGAGCAGAATGGCGGATATGTCCTCGATCACACAGCTGGCCGTATCGACCAACTCGCAGGTGTTGTGCTTGCACGGGAAGAAGGATTCGCCCGGATCGCCGTTACGGTTGCCGATCCGGGTACTGCCGAGGCGATCCGGAAAATTCACCCGGACACATTTGTTGTCGCCGTTCATGTCAGCGGGCTTACCCATGATGAAGCACGCCGCCTGGTGGCTGCGTCCGATCTCGTGACCGCTTGCGCATCAAAACCCATCCGGGAAATTGCCGGGGCAAAAGCGCTGGTCCAGGCAGGTATTTCAATACCGGTCTTTGCGATGACACCACGGGGTAAAAACCTTATTATCGAAAAGATCCGTCAGGGAAATGAACCGGTGCTCATCAAACCGACACGGCTTCCCGTTACCGGCGATAAAGAACCAACCCCGCTGGTATAATTCGTAGTCTGGTCATCTGGGATATCAAGAGGATTTTTTATCATACACTATAGTAGATAGACTGGCAGGATCCTGTCAATTTCTCTCTGTAACAGATTTTTACCGGCTGAACCATTACTCATTTTATTGCTTATACCGGTTTTTGCGATGTGCATTTCCGGCTGATCATCGTACTGCCCTCATCGCGCTGGGATTCCGCCTGCCTAATGAGTTTCCTTAACATGCAGGGTGAGATGAATTTGCCGGACATTGCATAAAGCTTCCGCACACCGGAATCGGGATCGGTTTCGAACGTCATGATGAAATCATTATCATGGGCAAGTGCGGTAACCACCAGTTCCGGGAGCAGGTCCATAAGCGGTCTCTTTTTCGTTCCCCGGGTTTTTTTAAGGGGGACCATACGAAAAACATGGTGGATTACCGGTAATAATGGTTATGTTGGCAATTCGAACACACCAGACACAATTACAATGCGACAGGAGAACCTGTGAGATTCGATCCACCATCTGCCCGACACCATGCCAAACATTTATTTTGGTTATCATGCGAGTCTCTGGTATACCTTCCCGCACTAATCGGGCTGGCGAGGTCCGGGAAATGTTTGAATATTTTATGCAGGCGACCTGGTCGCCCTATGTGGCAGGTGCCAGTATCGGTGTCCTTATCTGCCTGTCGTTTCTCCTTGCTGACCGGCCGCTTGGCTGTTCTTCCGCGTTTATCAAGGCTCGGGGAATGATAGAGAAATCCGTCAGTGCAGAGAGTGTCAAAAAAAAGGAGTATTACCGCGACGTAATCCCCCAGGTTGACTGGAGTTTTATGATCATCCCCGGTGTAATTATCGGCGCATTTATTTCCGCCATGCTGTCCGGGCAATTCCACCTGTACTGGGTTCCATCCATGTGGGGGAATGTCTTTGGCTATAATGCCGCAATCCGTATTTTCTGGGCGCTCGCCGGTGGGATCCTGCTCGGTCTTGGCGCACGGTGGGCTGGCGGGTGCACGAGCGGCCATGGACTCAGCGGCTCAAGCCAGCTCTCGCTTGCCAGTATAGTTACTGCTGCATGCTTCTTTGCCGGGGGTATTGCAACAGCGTTTGTGATCTTTGGCATCATTGGAGGCTGAATAGACGTATGCCAATGCTGACACCACTCCACCAGAAAAAAAGCGCCCAGATCGTGCTTGGACTTCTCACCGGAATTGCATTTGGGTTCCTGCTCCAGAAAGGCGGTGTGACAGAGTATTCCGTTATTGTCAACCAGCTGCTGCTTGTGGATTTTACGGTGATGAAACTGATGCTTTCAGCCGTAATGGTCGCAATGCTCGGTCTTCATATCATGAAATATTACGGATATGTTCAGCTCCATCCTGCGGAGGGAACCATTGGGGCGAATGTGATCGGCGGGCTTATTTTTGGCGTGGGTTTTGCCCTTCTTGGCTACTGCCCGGGAACTGTTGCCGGGGCGGTGGGTACTGGTGCGCTGGATGCACTCTTTGGCGGGATGGCAGGTCTGGTCATTGGCACCGGGATCTTTGCGGACCTGTACCCCCGGTTAAAAACCGGTATTTTAAAGAAAGGACCATTTCCCAGCGTCACCGTGCAGGAGTTCCTGCACCTGCCCGTGGGGATCGTGATCGTCTTTATGGAAGTCGCAATGATCGCGTTTTTGGTGCTGCTGCAGTATCTTGGACATTAACCAGCACCGGATTCATTTTCGTCCCTATGAAAATCGTTTGGTGATGTTCACCCGGTTATCACTTCTTAATTTTTTTCTTTTCTGTATCGATATCCAGGATGATCTCAAGTTCCAGCGAGCGGGCAAACGCTCCCTGTGCCTCGTTACTCTTCCCGAGTTCGTCAAGGCAGATGCCTTTGATATACCATCCGGTTATATCGTTTGAATTAAGCGCCAGTGCCCGGGAAACTGCCGCCAGCGCCTCGTTAATTTTCTCCAGCTGATAAAGGGCACGCCCTTTCTTTGACCAAGCCTCTGCATAATTCTGGTTGAGGGAAATCGCTCGTTCGCAATCTGCAACCGCTTCGGCATACCGTTCAGTCTCGATATATGCCGACGCCCTCATGCACCAGCCCTCAGGGTTTCTGGGATCGATCTGGAGAGCTTTTTCATAGTGCGCAATCGCCTCATGGTACTTGGTCCGCCGGGCATATGCATTGCCTTTTCTGATAAGATCGGCGACGGGATTCACGGCCATACGTTTTGGCACCTGCATCGTATATGATGCTCCCGGTTCCTGACGGTGCCAGATGCTGGTGAACATTTAGGTACCTGCACAGCGCACGTGCCCTGCTGGTCCCGGGAATGGTTCCTCTCACTCTGCAATCAGATCACCAAAGATGTCTTTGAGCGCTGCATGTTCATAAACATCGACCTTTTCAAGCGCGGCACGCTGGTGTCTGGGCGTATCCCAGACAAACCAGTCTTTCATCGTCATAAACCCCAAAAGGTCATCGGTCAGTTTCACGCCCGTCTCATACAGCTCGTTATAATAATCAAGCGAGGCCGTGGGATTCCAGTTAACCTTGAGATCCTTATCCAACATCGCCAGCATGGTGTCCCCGAACACTTTTGACTGGTACCAGGCAGTATGTGTCCACCGGGTGGTCATCATCTCCTTTACTTCGAGATGGTCAAACTTTTTCATCTGCGGGATATTGATCAGGGGAGAGAGGGAATCTGCGGGGAGCGTGTGTGCGAGGAAGAGATCGCGGGCGTAAAACATGGATTTATCAAGAACAAAATACCGCCGGGGAATAATATCCTCAAACTCCATTGAGCAGTCCATATCTGTCTTTCCCTCTTTTAACAAGAGGTACAGCTGGGTCTTGCGCAGTTGGGGCAGTTTGTAATACACCCGGCTATTGATGATAGGATTCCACGGGAGTTCATTGATATTCCCGTGGAATTGCATATAGATGATAAACAGCATCTCGAGCAGTTTCTGGACCGGGAGTTTTTTTACTTTTTTTGCCTCATCCTTAAGGGAGTCAATATAGATCTGGCGCATACCTTTGCTGACGGTTTTCTGGTTAAATGAACAGACCCGGTAATGTGACTTTTTTGCGGCCGCACCCCTGATGAGCAGGGAGACACAGTGTTTGGAGATAATGAAATCTTTCAGGAGACCGATATTCTGCGACGGCAGGATAATAATATTTTTTTCGACGTCATATGTGTAAATATCAATAAGTGTTCCACCCGTCACCCCTTCGGCATTGCGCACCAGCAAAAGCTCCGTATCTAACAGCCCTTCCACCTGATCGATCATTTTCCGGACCGGTTTACTCAGGGGCATATTGGTTTTCATGGTCAATCAACAGAACCAGTACAAAAAGCAATAATTTTGTGAACCAGACAGCTGGTTGCAGGCAGGGTTTTAAAGTATCATACCGGAAAAGAGAAAAAGGTTCACCTTTTCTTGCGCGGGCGGACAAACGAATGGAATAATCCGGTGATCATATTGGGCTTTTTTGGGCGGAAAACCCCCTGGTTGACGTACCGGACATCCTCAATGGAAAAGAACGCACCCGGGGTTGTCTGCCTGATATGATCCATAATGCGGGGCACATCGACGCGGTTGACAAGAGAGAGGATCATCTTCACGTCACTCCGTGCACCCTGTGCATTCATGCTCGTGGCACCATAATTCTCCTTCTGCATGAACGAGATGATATCCTCGTTTGATTCTTCCGTTGTGATAATACGCATGATCACCATGCCAATCGAGAGTTTTTCTTCCAGCACCAGTCCGACATATGTCCCGGTGGCAAACCCGAAAGCAAATGCAAAGAAATTTGCAATATTGGAAAGGTCATTCATGACCACCTCCATGGCAAGCAGCCAAATGACAATTTCGAAGAATGCGATGATGGGGGCAAGATATTTTATTCCCTTGGAGATGTAAATGACCCGGATCGTCTCAAGGCTCACATCACAGATGCGGGCAAAAAAAATCAGGAATGGGAGAATAATCCAGGCATAGATTTCAGGGCTGACGATGAAAAATGACATCTTTATAGCCTCGGCAGGTATCGGTTTTTGTTTCTCACCGGTATAATGGAGAAAAGGTTGCCTTCTGTTCCTATATCAAGATTACCGGAAACCTAACCAAAAAACGGGAGATTTGCGGAGATATGTGTGATCGCGCGAATGTGCCCGCCCGGCTTCCTCACGCGTACTTGGCCGGGTCAGAATCAAACTTCTTCTTGCAGCCGGGAGCGCAGAAATAATACTTTTTTCCGTTGTAGTCGCTTGTGAACTTTGCCGTTTTTTCATCCACGGTCATCTTGCAGATCGGGTCAATTACCACAGGAACACCTCAGTTATTTCCTTTTCTTTGCCGGGGGTATATATCCTTTGAGGAGCAGGGACAGGGTTACCACCGTTACCGAGCTTGCAGCCATCGCCAGCGCAGCAAGTTCCGGCCTGAATGTGATACCAAAAAACGGGTAAAGCACCTCAGCACCCACCGGGATCAACAACGCGTTATAGGCAAAAGCCCAGAATATGTTGCCTTTGATCCTGCCCATCACTTTTTTCGAGAGTTCGATCGCCGCAACAGCGTCCAGCAGATCATCCTTGATCAGCACAATATCCCCGCTCTCAATTGCAACATCGGTGCCGCTGCCAATCGCAATCCCCACATCTGCCTGTGCAAGTGCCGGGGCATCATTGATCCCGTCGCCCACAAATGCAACCACCTCACCGGATTCCTGCAGCGCTTTCACTTCGGTGGCTTTCTCCTGCGGGAGGACCTCGGCTATCACCTTATCAATGCCAATACTGCGGGCAATTGCATCGGCAGTGCGCCGGTTATCACCCGTGATCATAACGACATGGATGCCTTTTGCGACGAGAAGACGAATCGCTTCTCTGGTGGTGGGTTTGAGCGTATCCGCGATCGCGATAACTCCTGCCATCTGTTCTCCGGCAGCAATGAGAATCACCGTTTTTCCTTCCTGCTCAAAACCCGTGATCCGGGATTCGATATCGTCCGGGATAACAACATGGTTTTCCTGCAGGAAGGAACGGTTCCCGACACGTACCGTTTCGCCAAGAACAACTGCGGAGACGCCTTTGCCGCCACCAGTGTCAAACGTCTCCGCACCGGGAATGATCAAGCCCCGGCTCAGGGTGTGCCGTACCACTGCCTGCGCAAGCGGGTGCTGTGAACTTTTTTCAACAGCAGCAGTAAATCCTAGGAGCGTCTCTTCAGAAATCCCCAACGGCACGATGTCGGTCACATCCGGTTTTCCCCGGGTGAGGGTCCCGGTCTTGTCAAAGACTACCGCAGTCACTTTTTCGGCGACTTCCAAAGCCTCACCATTTTTAATCAGGATCCCCAGCTCTGCTCCCCGCCCGACTCCCACCGTCACCGCGGTCGGCGTAGCAAGCCCAAGCGCACAGGGGCAGGCAATGACCAGCACCGAGATAAGGGCGGTGAGCGCAAAAAGAAGCGGATCTGGAGGTACCGGAAAAACAAAAAACCATATGACAAATGCAATTGCTGCAATCGTGAGCACGACCGGAATAAAGTACGCAACCGCAACATCCGCTATCCGCTGGACCGGGGGTTTTGACCCCTGTGCATCTTCCACGAGCCGGATGATCTGGGCAAGCACCGTTTCCTTACCGACTTTCTGTGCCCTGACGGAGAGGACACCGTTGGTGTTCAGCGTCCCGCCAACCACCCGGCTTCCTTGTGCTTTCAGCGGCGGTACCGGCTCACCGGTGATCATCGATTCATCGACATAACTCTCGCCAGCGACAACTTCACCATCAACCGGGACTTTGGCACCGGGTTTTACAATAACGATATCCCCGACTGCCACATCCTCAACCGGGATCTCTTCTTCCCTGCCTTCACTGATGACGGTCGCCGTCTTTGCCCGGAGACCGGCGAGTTTTTTAATTGCATCTGATGTCCGGCTCTTTGCCTGCGTCTCAAGATACCGCCCCAGCATCAAAAACGCCGCAAGCATGATC
>PNBP01000010.1 GCA_003136075.1 Methanoregula sp.
GTCGGGGACCACAAAGTGATGTTCTCGAAGAATTTCGAGACCATTGAACTCTCCCACCGCGCCTACGATCGTTCGGTTTTTGCCAGTGGTGCTCTGCGGGCAACACGGTGGGTTGTGGGCAAGAAACCCGGCATCTACGGCATGAATGATGTCCTTGAATTAGGAAAATAACTCGATTACACCGGGTTCATAACGAAACCTATTTTTTGTCTTTCACAAAATATTACGGTGGAGTAAAGTGAATGGTAGCAGTTGTTGATACCGAGAAATGTACCGGATGCGAAACATGTGTGAATGAATGTCCCGCATCAGCAATTTCATTGGAGAATGAAAAAGCAAAAGTTGACAAGGATATGTGTGTTGACTGCCAGACTTGTGTCGATGTCTGCCCATCCGAAGCCATCCATATGGAATAAATTTTTTTGCGGAACTTTTTTTCATTAATAATTTTTTTCGTTTTCGTGAAATCACTGATATTGGCGGGCCTTTTTTAAAGAAAAACCGGCTCTGTTAAAATCCTCAAATTTCCTGTCATTCACGTAGTCTCTAAAACAATGAGGATGGTGACCCCCTCTCTTCCTAAAAAGGGGGAGGCACCCCACGGGGAGCATCCCCTTGACTTTCAATTTTGCTGACGTTTTTCATNNAAGAGCGACTGCATGATTATCTGTGAAGATTTCAACAGGGTCAAAACCATTCTCAATTCGTGAATGGGTCCCGGTTTAGCAGGGGGGCACGCTCAGATCTGAGGGAATAGAGAGTGTATATTCCTGCCAAGCCGGTTTTAGTTGCCACGGAATTATCTCATAGTATTCATGACGATTTTTTCTCCGAATGAGTGAGGCACCTGCCGGGTATTTAAAATAGAAATCAGGATATAAAATTAAAAAACAACGTTTTTATTATCACAGGTGAAATGGGATTTTACAACCCGCCATAATTGTTAAAAAAAACGGGGAACAAAAACTACAAAGGACCTGTCACCTATGATCAATGTTGGAGTGCTCGGTGCTACGGGTGCGGTTGGTCAGCGATTTGTTGAACGATTAGCGGATCATCCCTTGTTCAATCTGTCTACGCTCGCCGCCTCTGAACGCAGTGCGGGAAAGCAATATGGAAACGTGGTAAATTGGCGCCTTGAAACGCCATTTCCCGATAAGATCGCAAAACTCAAGGTCACCCCCATTTCACCCAAAGCGATGAAAGGGGTGGACCTGGTATTTTCTGCGCTTCCTGCCGATATTGCGATGGATGTTGAAAATGAATTTGCCGATGCGGGAATTGCAGTATGCAGCAATGCCAGTTCCCATCGAATGGAGCCTGATATCCCCCTTGTTGTTCCGGAAGTGAACCCGGAACATCTCGGGTTAATCGATGTTCAGCGTGATTCCGGAAGGGACGGGTTTATCGTCACGAACCCGAACTGCTCCACCATTGTGATGGTAACTGCGCTTGCGCCATTGCGTAAATTTAAATTCACCGATGTTCGGGTGGCGACGATGCAGGCGATATCAGGAGCCGGGTTTGCCGGTGTGCCTGCGATGTCTATTTATGATAATGTCATCCCGTATATTGGGCAGGAAGAGGAAAAAATGGAGTCCGAGACCCTCAAAATCATGGGTACCTTAAAAGGAAAGAAAATTGTGAATGCTCCTTTTAAGGTAAGCGCAAGTTGTCACCGGGTACCGGTGATAGATGGTCACACGATGGCCGTCTGGGTCGATATCAAGGAGCCCATCGCAGAGCTCAAAAAAGCGTTTGCCGATTACAAACCCCCCATCAAAGGCCTGCCAACTCAGCCAAAGGAGTCTGTACATTTCTTTGATGATGCAGACCGCCCGCAGCCCCGGCTTGACCGGATGCGTGGCGGAGGTATGACCGTGTCGGTTGGCCGGTTGCGGGAAGGAGTCCGTTTCATTGCGATGGGGCATAACACGATTCGCGGTGCGGCCGGCGCAAGCGTACTGAATGCAGAACTTATTGCCAAGAAGAATTACCTGTGAACATCATGGAGAACGATATGCAGCATCTCAGAGAAAACACGGTTTTTGTCGGGAATAAACCCGTCATGAACTACGTACTTGCCGTGGTGACACAATTCAACAATGGTGCAGAAACTGTCGCGATTAAAGCACGGGGTAAAGCAATTTCCCGTGCAGTGGATACCGCAGAGATTTCCCTGAACCGGTTTTTGGATGGTGTCACGAAAAAAGATATTGTTATCTCCACGGAAATGATTGATACTGACTCCGGGAAAACCAATGTATCAAGCATTGAAATTGTCCTGGAGAATCACAAATAATATCCTTTTGACGCTTGGGGGAAATGCTGAAGTACTTATAGTTCATATCATTCGGCGTCACGGGGAAAAATCCGCATCACCCTATCTCCGTTGATATCATCACTCCCACAGAGTTGCGTGAGGGTTGTTTCAACGAGATACCATATCATAGGTATACGGATTAAAAATACTCCCGTACTTTATTTTTTATTTTTAGCATCGATACAAAATCACCTTTATTTATAGAGCTACGGATACTTTACGGGAGAGAAAAAAGCCGCAAAGGATATAAGCGGGATATTCAAATTATTAGTGCTATGCGAGCCCTCTGTCTGCTGATGCTGGTTTTTTTACTGGGATGCATCGCAGCTCCTGCACTGGCTGCAAATGATGACCGGTATAGTTACATCACCGTTGAAGAAATCACCGTTCAGCTTGATAACGCAACTGCTCTTATCAATGTCAATTATTCTGTTGATGAAGGCACCCGGTTTATCTTTTTTTTGCTGGGAAAACAGGATCTGAAAAACAAGCTCATAAAGATCCTCAATTATAACGATGCAGATATGGTGAATATCAATCTGTCACATGCCGAGTTTGTTGTTGACAATGCATCGTTCTCCTACGGCAAAGGGATTTACTGGTATCCTGCCCACACGTTCAATGTGGTTGTTCCACGACTTATGATCCAGTCCCCGCAGCTGACACGGAACTTTACCAATACCAACCAGTTCCCGGATGGATTGGGCTTTTTTGAACAGCCGCCTTTACCCGCAGAGTAACGTCTGTATGGTATAATGACAGGGAGTTAAAGAGTTTTTATTTTGGCTCTTGGAAAGTCTTAGTTCGGGCTCTTTTAAAACACGCATGAACCAAATCGGATTCACACGGGAGCAATGATAATCATTTGGCGATGTTCCCTTGCTTCCGGGGTTCTCATTATACACAGCGAGGCAAGGAGATTTCAGATTATTTTTGTCATTAAATCGCTGCGGGGGTGTCCCATCGGGGGCGGCTTGGGTCATCGTAACCGGAGATATGGGAGTAGTTTACCCCCATCAAATTATTTACCGGGAACCGAACTTACCTGTTCAACCTATTAAAAGTCAAAAATATCAATTCCAGAAAAACTAAATGAAAAAAATGAGGAATTCCAAAGTATTCCCGTCCGGGACAATACCCGGTCAGAGAACTTCGATGATTGCCTGTTTGCGCTGTTCGGCAATCTTTTTTGTGACAATGTACTGGATAATGACCCCGGCAACTGCCGATGCAAGTCCGGCGAACGTGGAATAGAGGATATCACTCCCTGTTGTGGTAGCTGACATCGGGAAGTCCTGAGNNATATAGACACTGGCCCCGTTCAGGATAAGGCCAATCGCCACGACAAAGAAGGGGAACACAATTACCTTGCCAAAACTGTCCCGCTCGTTGATATACACATCGATAATGACACCAACGGAGGTGACCAGCCCGGCAGTTATCAGCCACCAGATTGCCCCATAGATGAACGTCATCAGGTACAGGAGGACACCCATGCTCACGTCGGATGAATAATACCGGAGCACGGTGATGAATCCGCTGGTAAACCCGATAATAATCAAAAGGATAGTCGCAGAATAGGTGACAAAGGAAAATCTTCCCCGTGACAAGGATAAACGCAGGGCTGCAATGATGCCGTGGATCAGTTCGTCAAATCCAAATCCTTTGTAGAGAAGGTACATGCCGATCACGCCGACAACAATGATCGTCGCTGTCCCCGGGTATCCCAGAAGGAATGCACTGGCATAGAGCAGCATGGCAAGTCCAAGGGGAACAAGAACGATACGTGAAATTTTAGGATCGTCAAGAAGTTTTTTGAGGATATAATATGTCCCCTCAAGATTCGGCATCTGGTTGACAATAACCCGTCGGATGCTTGACACCGGAAGCCGGGACTGGATGATGGGGATCACGTATTCGTCTTCTGCACCATCAGAGACAAGGATACAGTTGTCCGGCCCGGTTTCCTTGATGACCTGTTCAAGGTGCGTTGCAATACGCCGGTCACCTTCAATCATGTGGAGATGGTTTCCCGAAATGACCGAAACGATGACTTCTTCACCCTTTGCAATAAGTTCATCGTAGATTTTGATGGCCTGAAAAATGGCGTTGACATCAGAGTCTTCAGGATCTGCAAGCGCTAGTGATTCTGCTGCTTTCAGGCAGGCTTCCCTGCCGACGACCGGACTTTCTACCTGTGCTTTCCACCCGATATCGTCATCGCGATCAACGCTGAGAACGAGAGTTCTCTCCTGTGTCATTGGTATAAGTAAATCGTTCTAAATCTATTAAATTATTGCTGACGTTAATAAAAAAAGATTGAAAAGAAAAGATCAGATAAGTTTTGAGCGCTGGAGGAGCAATATATCGTCGGTGGTAAGTTTTTCCCCTGCACGGAAATTCTTGAAGAGATGTTCAGCTTCCTGGCGCACCGCTTTCTGTTCCTTTGTTACTTTGACTTTCTTTGTCTTCTTGCGCAGGCCGGAGATCACCTTGTCATAATCGCGCAGTTCTTTCTGGCATGCGATGAATGATTTGTGTTCTGAGTCTGCAGATTCCTGGGACTCGACAAAATTTTTGTGGGATGCGTCAGCGGCTTCGCGTGATTTGTCTGCTTTACGGTAGGATTCTACCATCAGATCGTGGTGTTTTTGTGCCAGTTCGGCAACTTCAGTGACCTTTGCATGGAGATCTGATGCGCCCTTGCGGTAATCCCGGGCTTCGGTGATTTTTGTGCGCATCTCCTTGTTCTGCTCAAGTTCAGTTTCCTGCTCTTTTACCTGAGATCGCATCTGCTTGATCTTCTCGATCAGCTCGCGTTCTTTATCGGTAGTAAAGACTTCAGTCTGCTGCCGGTACTCCATGAATTCGATCTGCTTCTGGAGTTCCTTGATCCCCCGGTTCTTGAGCGATCCGTGTTCTTTTTTGAATGCCTCAATTTCTTCAAAAAAAGCATTCGCCTTGTCGTTGAGATCGTTGCGCTGTGCTTTGAGATCGAGGACTTCCTGGTTATATTTGTCCCGGAGATCCTTGTTTTTCTGCGCCTCTTCGACATACTCGCGGGTCTGGTTGTTGAGCGTGTTGCGCTCGCGGGCAAATTTACTTGCAGCAGCGTTGAGATCGTTTCTGCTGTTTTTATGCTGTTCAGACTCGGCAAGTATCTTCTTTCTCTTTTCCATCAGGTCATTCAACATGCGTTACAACTCCTCAAAAGTATTTACTGCTGGGATCGGCGAGCACAGTGTAGAGGAAACAGGTATTTTAATGAGTGCATTCATTGACTCTTTTACTTCTCTTACAAGGTGGCTCTGCATGCAGGATGCAGGGCAAAAAACATCAGAAAAGGTTCGTTGCGAATAGTTCAGGCAAGACTTCAATTGAAAGTCTTTGTTCGACATACGGTTCATGATGTTCAACTCCCGATACCGGATGAAACCACGTAAAAGGGATCACCCACATTCTCCCTGCAAAGGTTTGGTCGAATGTACTATATTTTAAAGGAGGGATGTGTTATTAAGCGTTTCGCCGATATCAACCGAGAGCGCTAATCGGGAAACCCGGATAAATCCATCGTTTTTTGTAAAAGAGACCTATTAAAAAGGGGAGTTGGCAGAATATACCAACTGATCCTTACATACATCAGAGAAGATTGCCTGTAAGTTGGAACATTTTTTTTACTTGTGCGGGCTTGCTTATCCGACCCATTCGAGGGTGCCGCCGCCGCTTGTCTGATCCCGTGCAGCTACACGCCGGCTCTGGGGCATCTCGACTGCTTTTGGATTTGACCTCTTGTTGTCGATATCCTGTATCATGGTCTTGTACGACTGCCGGGTACCAAGGATCTGTGCGCTCTTGACGCCGGTCATGATTGCGAGCACACGGATTTTGCCTTCCATGTCGCTTCTGACACGTGCGCCCCAGATGACATCTGCATGGGGGTCAAGTTCGTACGTGAGTGATGTTGCGACTTCTTCTGCATCCTGCAGGGTAAGGTCCGTTCCACCGGTGATGTGAATCAGGCTGCCGGTTGCGCCACGGTAGTCTATATCGAGCATGGGGTTTGAAAGGCATTCGCGAACAACGCTTTCGGCTTTGTTCTGCTGCTTGCTCTCTCCAACGAGCATGACGGCGACGCCACCCTTTGACATGATTGCACGGACATCTGCGTAGTCGATGTTGATCAGTGATGGTTCGGTGATGGTTTCTGAAATTCCCTTGACCGTTTCACCGATCAGCTGGTCCATGACCGAGAAGGCCTGGCCAAGCGGGAGGTTGGGCACGAAGCTTTTCAACCGGTTGTTATCCAGGACAATGACCGAATCTGCTGCTGCAGCAAGGGCTTCAAGACCTTCTTCTGCACGGATCAGGCGGGCTTTTTCAACCTGGAACGGGTAGCTGACCATCCCGACGACAATTGCGCCCTGTTCTTTTGCGATTGCTGCGACGACCGGGGCAGAGCCGGTACCGGTACCGCCACCCATACCCGCAGTGATGAAAACCAGATCGGCAGATTCCAGGACTGCTTCAAGCGTCGGGCGTGCCATTTCGGCTGCACGCTTCCCGACATCCGGATACCCGCCGGCACCCAGACCTTTTGTTAAGGATTTTCCAATCAGGATGCGCTTATCTGCCTGGATCATATCCAGGTGCTGTTTGTCGGTGTTGATTGCAATGGTTTCGGCACCAGAAACACCCATGTGGTGAATACGGTTTACCGTGTTGTTGCCTGCACCACCGCAACCGATGATCACAATTCTCGGTTGACCGACAAAGTCATCTTCCGGTCCATCAGAGCTGGGTTTATTCAGCTCCTTTTCCAATTCGGCGTTTTTCAACGCATCGTTAATGATACTTTGCATATCTACCCTCTCATACCTTGAATGAAACCTGGTCGCTCTCTTTTAAGACACGGCTTGAACGTTTTTCAACAAGATCACGGACCGCTGCCCGAACCGCTTCAGATACATTGGGATATTCCCCTGCGTCAACCATTTGCTGGAGCAGGTTAATTTGTTGTTCAGGGAGCCGGAGAGTGATTCTCTGCATCATCGTATCTCACATTTCTGACATATGTCAGCCTTATATCAGGCATATGTCAGACAAGGAGAACTCTCATGTCTGACTTAACCAGATAAACCAAAATGCTACATAAATGTATATAAACCTTCCGATTTACTTTTGCACAACCACTCCAAACGAATTTATGAGTGCTCGTCCCAGTATTCTGGTAAAAAACGGGATTTTGCATGTCTTTTGAATTTCCGCAACGTGTTATCCATGGGGGGGCCGGGAAGCGGCTGCAGGAAAAAACCCAAAAACACGTGCTGGATTTCAGCGCGAGCGTCAATCCTCTCCCACCCGGCTTTGCGTGGGATCGTGATTCCCCGGATATTTTTTGTTATCCCGACGATGATTATGCGTTTCTTAAGGAGCGGATCGCCCACACATTCAAGAGAAAACCCGAAGAGATCTGCGTCGGCAATGGCTCCATTGAACTCATCCGGGTTTTTTGCCGGGTTTGTTTGCAGAACGGGAAAAAATATTTTTACACGCCTCCCACGTTTGGGGAATATGACCTGTCTGCCTGCCTTGCAGGAGCCACAATCGCCACCTCTTCAGATACAGCGGATGTCCATTTTGTCTGCAACCCGAATAACCCCACCGGCATCCTGCAGCCCAAAAAAACACTGCTTTTTCTGCTGGATCAATGCGCCCGGCACGGGAGCATGATCTTCTGCGATGAAGCATTTATCGAGCTCTGTGATCCCAAGGAAAGTCTTGCAGACATAACCAGTCCCCACCTCTTTGTCCTGCGATCCCTCACAAAAAGTTTCTCATGTCCGGGCATACGGTTTGGCTATGGGTTTGGATCACCGGCACTTATCGAAAAAATCGAGACGGCACGATCCCCCTGGAGCGTGAATGCGTTTGCGGAATCCTACGCGCTCCAGGCACTCCTCCACGTGGAAGAACTGGCTGCTTCGCGTGATTATATCGCACGGGAACGCGACTGGCTGGCACAGGAACTCCTCACACGGGGGTTTTTCCCCACCCCGTCATCCGCAAATTTCATTCTTGTCGACTGCAGAAAAGAGGTACCATCCCTTGTGCAGGCACTCCTGTATGAGGGCATTCTTGTCAGGGACTGCACGTCGTTTGGATTGCCACACTGCATCCGTATTGCAGTCCGGCTGCGTGCTGAAAACCAGCAGCTTCTGGAGGCAATGGATCGATGCGTGCGCTGATCATGGCTGGTGGTGCCGGCAGCCGGCTTCGCCTTGGTGAAAAACCGCTGCTCTCGATTAAAAACCGCCCTATGATCAGCTATGTAATCGATGCCTTTTCCCAGAGCGGCTGTGAAGTGGTTGTCGCGGTATCCCCCAGAACACCGATGACCCAGAACTGGTGCCGGACAAATGAGATTGACCTGTTCCGGGCGAGCGGTGTCGATTTTATTGAGGATATGAAAGAAGCCGTATCCGCTCTTGATGAGACGCAGCCACTCTTTGTCAGCGTATCTGACATTCCCTGCATCAATGCCGGGGTTCTTGTACCCATTCTTGAGGCTTACAACAAATCCGGCATGGATGCCTGTTCTGTCTGGGTATTGGTAGATCTTGTGCATTCCTGCCGGGGTGGCGTCACGTTCCGTCAAAATGTTCATAATATCGATGCCTGCCCAGCGGGCGTAAACATCGTAAACGGCAATCACATCTCTGTCCAGCAGGACGAACTCCAGCTGGTCATACCCGATCCCCGCCTTGCCATTAACGTAAATACCCGTACCGATCGCGATGCGGCAGAACGTTTCCTGCAGCAGCACCCTGCATAAATAGTGGGATGTTACAAGCCCCACGCGACCATCCCTTGCCGTATTGCTGGTTAATTTGACGTGATTCATGTCGTTTCTTTAAAAAAACGCTCAAATTACGCATAAAACAGAATGAATATTAAGGAACATTACCCACTATTATACTATTATGGTGGAGTCGCAGGAGATTGAGCTGCAGGGACATATTATTGATTCGGGCATTATGACCCAGCTCTTCGATAAAGTCATGGATATGGGAGGCAATTTTGAGATCCTTGTCTTTGATATCGGGAAGAAAAAGACCGACCCCAGTTACGCACGGCTCCGGATCGCAGCCAGCAATAAGGAGAAACTGCTCGCAATTCTCTCTGAACTCCACCGGATTGGTGCCCGCCCGGTTGAAGTAAAGGATGTCCACCTTGAACCTGCACTGGGCGACCGGGTTGTACCAAAAAAGTTTTACACGACCACCAACCACCCGACCCAGGTAAAATATGGCGGTGACTGGATACCCGTCGGACCGACCAAGATGGATTTTCTCATCGTTGTCGACCCAAAAAGCAGGACGGCACGTTCAACGGCGCTTGGCAAGATTAAGAAAGGCGATCTGGTTGTCGTTGGCGAGCAGGGCGTGAACGTCAGTTATCCCGAACGGCCCCGCGTCAGCAGTTCATTTGAATTCATGCATGGGACCGTTTCACCCGAGCGTCCCAGTGAAACACTGATTGCCCAGATTGCAAAAGAGATTCTTGACGTCAGAAAGAAAGGGGGGAAGATCGCACTTGTCGGAGGCCCGGCAATCATCCATACCGGTGCAGACAAAGCGCTTGCAGAAATGATCCGCAAAGGGTACATCAACATCCTCTTTGCCGGAAACGCACTTGCCACCCATGATATTGAGTATAATCTCTACGGCACGTCGCTTGGCATGGATATCTCAACCGGGAAACCGGTCATGGGCGGCCANNGATCATGCGGGCGGGATCGATAAAAAATGCCGTTGACAAAGGGGTAATCACCGGTGGGATCATGTACGAGTGCATCAAGAACAATGTGCCTTTTGTCCTCGCCGGCTCTATCCGTGACGATGGCCCGCTGCCGGATGTCATTACCGATGCGATGGAGGCACAGGATGCGATGCGCCAGCATATCGACGGGTGCAGCATGGTTTTGATGATTGCCACCCTGCTGCATTCTGTTGCCGTCGGCAATTACCTCCCCTCCGGGGTAAAAACGGTCTGCGTGGATATCAATCCGGCATCCCTGACAAAATTAATGGACCGGGGCACGATGCAGGCAATAGGCGTCGTGTCGGATGCCGGCACCTTCCTTCCCCTGCTCGCAAAGCAACTGGAAATCCAGAGTG
The DNA here is from genome assembly GCA_003136075.1 of Methanoregula sp. Lineage (GTDB taxonomy): Archaea > Halobacteriota > Methanomicrobia > Methanomicrobiales > Methanospirillaceae > Methanoregula. Next base: position 10,501 of record PNBP01000010.1, read on the forward strand.
CGGCAAAAAAGTAATTTTTTTTGTTACCGGGTGAGCGGCATACAGAAGGGCTGTTCATGCGCAAGAATATAATCCCATTCCGTTTTGCAGGCGCATTCGATTTCAAGGAGTGCTCCTAAGAGTTCCCGGTCTGCATTCAGGGAATATTCCCGGATACCTTTTACGAGATCATAATCGCATTTCCCACAGTTATGCGGCCCCCTCTTCTGTCCGCCGCCGAGGGGATCGCAGGAGACATGAACCGGTGCATCTTTTAAGAGGGAGAGGACGCTCCAGAGATACGGTGGACGGTATTCCCCACGCTTCCAGTAATATTCAAGTTCGGTTTTTTTCTGCACCGTGCAGGGATTCATGGAAATAATCTCTGCATGTTGTGCGGCAGTCTCAATGGAGGTCTGCATATCAGCAAAGGCTTCGCCTTCCGTGAGAAAAAGGGGTTTGAAGAGCAGGTATGCTTTGACGCCGGCTCCTGCACCGTGGGCAACAGAGGCGGCACGGGTAAAATCAGAAAATGCAAATCCCTTATCAATGCACTTTTCGCGGATGGTATCATTGGTGGTCTCAAGACCAATGGCGCAGTAGAGCGGAGTTTCATGACTGCCGTCATCGAGCTCGGCAATGAACCCGCTGATGACGTCAGCATCAATATATTCGGGGCGGGTTTCGGCAATAAGTATTGATCCGTGGAAGGCTTTGGCCACCTCCGAAAGGAATGCGGGCGGCACTTCCCGGGGATCAAAGAAACTGCCGGAGGTGAAAATTTTTACCATCGGGAACGTTTCGTTCGCAAACTCCCGACAAACCCATGCCAGCTGGTTATGCAGGTGGCTGGCGAGTGCATCACCGGACATACGCTCATAGCGTTCGTGATGGTAACTGCACATCCGGCACCGTGACCACGAGCACCCAGCGGTTTTGAAAATAACCGTGAGGCAATCAACAAGAACGCCGTCGTGTCGCTCCTTTCCGCGCCAGCATGCAAGCGGCTTTTCAAATTCATCAGAAATCATTAACAACCTCATAGTTGAACTTTTATACAGATGAATAAGATCGTCCTGCTGGTGATGGGACTTCTCTTTTGCATCGGTTGTGTACCTGCTTACCAGGTTGTTATCCAGGCACCCGATACGCTGACGGTAGGGGAACCTCTCATTGTCACCGGGACAACGACATTTGGGATCGGGACTCCCATTGATGTCGTTCTTTCCTACCAGCTGACCACCAGCACGGAAATCATGCGGAAGATCGCCTATGTCATGGACGATAAAACGTTCCGTGTTGTCTTTGATACGACCGATCTCCCGACGGGGATGTATAAGGTTGAGGTCCCGACAAACGGGATGGGTAATTCGGTCACGATGAGACTGGTGAACCTTGTTGATCGGTCTGATGAAATTCACCTGTCCTCGCAGACGACGCAGAGTTTTAACGGGAAACTCTATATCACGGGTACGCTGTCCAAAGATACCAGTTCCGGTGTGCAGATTGAAGTGATCGGACCCGATAATACCAATATTTTTGGCCCCCTGTATATCAACACCAATTACCAGGGATCGTTTAGTGCGGATTTTCCCATAACCGGGCCCGGTGACTATGAAGTCAGTTTTACTGATGCCAACGGGTATATCGGGGACCGGATCATTACCGTCGTAAGACCCAATACGACCTATGCACCGCCGGATGTTACAACAGCGGCGACGGTTTCTTTTGCCCAGGGAAAAGCCTCGCGAGACAATCCGATCTATTTTATTGTGCAGACGGAAAACAGACCATTCAGGGTTTATACCTCCGCATCAGTCGACTGGGTGGTGGAATATGTCGATATAGCCGGCGTCCTGCACATGGTCAACGATCAGGGCGAACTGAACCCGGAAGAGATCCGGGCAAACGGGAACGGAAAGGCTGTCTATTTCAAGGTGTACCCGTATAAATATTCGGTCACCAGCAATGTTTTCCTCTATGCCGAGAACGTAAATTCCGTATCGGTCAGTCCAACCGTCCAGTCGGTGTTTGGACTCCCCTCTTCAAGTCCGGCACAGACTCAAAAATCCCCGGTTTCTGCCATGCTGGTTTTTTTCGCGTTGGGATGCATGTGTGTCCTGATTCATCACCGGAAATAATTTTTTTATGGACATTAATCCGATACACATTTCCGGTATGGTCACTTACGGTATATGGCAATTTCCGGATCTATTCTAGAAGCATTTTTTATATCTCCCAACCAACAGATAGAGCACGTGCCGGGGTAGTCTAGTCCGGTAAGGCGGTGGCCTTGAAAGCCACTGGTGCCTGCACCTCAAGAGTTCAAATCTCTTCCCCGGCGTTTGATAGAGAAATTACCCATTATCCTGCTTCAGATTTATTCTGAATTTTTGCTGGCCGTATCAATATCACTGTTTTTATGTGTTAAGAACGCCTATAGTTTAATTCAGACAAGAGAGTGAACTGTCGATGTGCGTTGCCATTCCCGCAGAGGTGCTTGAGATCAAAGAAGGTAATATCGGAGTTGTCGATTACGGCGAACTCAAACAGGAAGTCCGGCTTGATCTTGTAGATGTAAAAGTTGGAGAATACGTTCTTGTTCATGTCGGGTTTGCAATCCAGAAACTCACCCGGGAAGAAGGTCTTGAGACCCTGGAAATCTTCAAACAGGTCTACGCTGCACTGGAGGAGTGATGCACGAGTACACCATTGCCTATGATCTCTACGCAACCGCAAAAAAAGCAGCGATCGATAACCATGCGGAAAAAGTAAAAAAAATTAATGTTGATGTCGGGAAAATGGCGATGGTAAATCCTGACCAGGTTATTTTTTTATTTGATACGATAAAAGAGGATGACCCTCTTTTTACGACTGCTGTGCTGGAATGCCATGAAATTGATCCTGTTACGGCATGCACCTGCGGTTATGAGGGATCAGAAATCTATGTCTGCCCCCGGTGCGGTGCGCTCCCCCAACTGGTCAAAGGCAGGGAAATTGTCGTGACAAATATCGAAATTGAGGTAGAGGACGCATGAAAGTCAACCTGATGCATGGTGCCGGCGGCGAGGTCATGGGGGAACTCCTGCAGACGCTCACCAAGTTCACCCACAACAATGCCGGGGGTATTGGCCTTGAATCACTGGATGACGGCGCAGTAATCCCCATCAATGGGAATAATATTGTTTTTACCACCGATTCCCACGTTGTCCGCCCCATCTTTTTTCCGGGTGGCGATATCGGGCGGATTGCCGTCTGCGGCACTATCAACGACCTGGCGATGATGGGTGGCCGGCCAATCGCTCTTTCGTGCGGCATGATCATCGAAGAAGGGTTTGAGGTTGCCGATCTCGCAAAAATTGTTGCATCGATGGATGAGGCACTGGGAGAATGCGGCGCGAACCTTGTTACCGGCGATACAAAGGTGCTCGAAAAAGGGGCGCTTGACGGGATTGCGATCAATACTGCCGGTATCGGCATAGCAAAGACCATCGTGCGGGATAATGGTCTGAAACCCGGCGATGCAATTATTGTTTCCGGGACGCTGGGGGATCACGGGCTTGCTATCATGGCTCACCGCGAGGGATTTGATCTTGGAGAGCAGATCAAGTCAGATGNNGGACACTTGTTGAAAAGATGCTGGATGCCGGGACCATCCATGCGATGAAAGATCCCACGCGGGGCGGGTTTGCTGCTGCCATCAATGAGATGGCACGAAAGAGCGGCGTCCAGGTACGAATACGGGAAGAGCAGATACCGGTTAAAAAGACCGTCCGCAGTGCCGCCGCAATGCTTGGTATCGATCCGCTTGAAGTGGCAAATGAAGGAAAAATTGTCATGGGAGTCCCTGCGTCTGATGTTGATGCGATTCTTGCGGCACTTCACTCCCACAAATATGGCAGGGATGCGACCGTTGTCGGCA
>PNBP01000127.1 GCA_003136075.1 Methanoregula sp.
ATTTTTGTTGATGAACAGGGCACGATCGATGATATTGGTGAACATGTCCGTTCCCTGCATAAAGGGGAAGCCGATTTTATTATCGATGGGAACCATGCAATTGCTCTCCCGGGACTGGTCAATACGCACACGCATGCGGCGATGACGCTGTTGCGCGGGTACGCAGATGATATGATCCTGCAGGACTGGCTTGCCCACAAGATCTGGCCTCTTGAGGCACACCTGACCGGCGGTGATGTGTACTGGGGGACAAAACTTGCCTGTCTTGAAATGATACGGACGGGTACAACGGCATTCAATGATATGTACTTCTTCATGAGTGATGCCGCCCGTGCCGTTGCTGAGTCTGGTATCCGGGCACAACTTTGTTATGGATTCATCGATCTCGGCAACCCTGAAAAACGCGAAACCGAATGTAAGGCAACCGAGAACCTTGCTGCCCATATCCGCTCGCTGGGCAACCCCCGGATTAAAGCTGCCGTTGGCCCTCACACCCCCTACACGGTTTCCCCGGAAGGAATGCGGTGGTGTGCGGATTTTGCACGGGAACAAAAGATTGGTATTCATATTCACCTTTCAGAAACAGAAAAAGAGGTCCATGACTGTGTCGCACAGTACAGCAAACGCCCGACCACCCTGCTGGATGACTGCGGACTCCTCACACCCAAAACAGTTGTGGCACACGGGTGCTGGCTTGATGATGCTGAATGTACCCTGCTCGGAAAACATGGGGTTCATGTATCCCACAACCCGACGAGTAACATGAAACTTGCAACGCACCGGGCACTCCCCTACCAAAGCCTGAAAGACGCAGGTGCAAATGTCTGCCTTGGTACTGATGGCTGTGCCTCCAATAACAATCTCGATATGTTTGAAGAGGCCAAAACCGCCGCTCTTCTCCAGAAATTTTTCTGGAATGATCCGACAATACTTCCGGCCCCGGACGCACTCGCAATGGCGACGACTGCCGGGGCAAAGGCACTTGACTTTGGCACCGGCGAACTTCGAGCCGGCGCACCGGCCGATTTAGTACTGGTTTCGACCCGGATTCCCTGCAATACCCCCCTGCACAATGCCAGTTCAAATCTCATCTATTCCTGCAATGGTGCAGCGGTTGAGACGACCATCTGTAATGGACGGGTTTTGATGCTGGAACATGAAATCCCCGGTGAAGAGATAATTCTTACCGGCGCTGCAACTGCTGCGCAGTCACTGGTTAATCGGGCACAACCGGGTTGATGGGTTCATTTTCTCTATGATAGTTTTCTATAATTTTTCGCCACAAAACAGTGTCAATATCATCATCAATTTTATTATTTGTGTCAATTCGTCCGGATATATTGAACACCACACTCTAATACCGAAATGTGCGGAATCTCAATTGTGTGTGGAGAGGATAATTAATACAAGACCCTATGGCAGGATCTGATGAAAGCAGTGATTGACCGGTTAGAACCCGGATTTGCAGTTCTCACGTTTCCGGAAGATAACGAAGTCCGGGTAAACGTTCCCGTCACGCTTTTACCCCCGGAATGTGAGGAAGGTGACATTCTCACCGTTACCGTTGAACGCGATGAAGCATCAACCGTGGAAGCAAAGAGACGTGTTTCTGGGTTAATTGAAAACCTTATCCGCAGTAAGCGACCCTGACCCTGTGCACGCAATCCCGCACTGCATATCCCAACTTCTATACGTTTTTGCGATCAACAAGTGAACATGGAACATTGCCATAAACACCCCCATGCGGAAGGTCCAAAAACGTGCAGGGTCTGCTCGTCCGAATACTGCCATGAATGTAACCCATCCCGTCTTGGAATCTGTGAAAAATGCGGGTATAAAATCCTCATTTTGTTGCTCATAGTGATGGTTGCCGTATCTTATATCGCATGGTTTGGCGTCCTTTAATTTTTTTAATGGCAAAACGAATTATTAATAAAAATCGACGCACGAGGACCTGATTAAAATGATGATCCCGCTTTTTGGGAGCAGATATTCCCGACACAGGAATGTAGGGTGAGGCATTATATGGAAGAGAAATCACCTGCCACAACCAACAATAATCAGGTCCCTCAAATCTGCCATACCCCGCCAACACTGGTGACAGAAACAGAAAAACGCCTTGTTCTTATTATCGCTATTCTTGCCGGTTTTCTTACGCCGTTTGACGGCTCTGCGGTCAATATTGCCCTCCCTACAATCGGCTCGACGTTTCATATGGATGCAGTTGCACTCTCCTGGGTGGCTACAGCATACCTTCTTGCATCCGCACTTTTTCTCGTTCCCTTTGGAAAGATTGCCGACATTTATGGCCGGAAAAAAGTATTCCTTTATGGTCTGGCGATATTTACGGCCGCTTCGTTTGTGATGACATTTGTCGGTTCCTCCGGCCAGCTTATCACGGTACGTATTATCCAGGGGCTTGGCAGCTCGATGATATTTGGGACGGCTGTCGCAATCCTCACCTCAGTTTACCCCCCGGGCGAGCGGGGGAAAGCATTGGGAATTTATATCACCTCCGTCTACCTTGGGCTCTCGCTAGGCCCGTTTTTAGGTGGCATTCTCACGGACACCTTTGGCTGGAGAAGCATATTTTATGTAAATGTTCCTATCGGTATTGCGGTAATCCTGCTCGTCGGCTGGAAACTCAAGGGGGAATGGGCAGAATGCAACGGCGAACGGTTTGATCTCACCGGTTCATTGATCTGGGGCATCAGCCTTATTGCGATTATGCTGGGTTTCTCCATTCTGCCCTCCGGCACCGGGATCGTTCTTGTGCTTGCCGGTATTCTCTGTGCCATCGCATTTGTCCGGTATGAAAAACGCCAGGTATTCCCCGTGTTGAATATGAACCTTTTTTCAAAAAGCAGGGTTTTTGCGTTCTCTAATATCGCAGCGCTGATTAATTACAGCGCGACATATGCCATCGCATTTCTGTTAAGCCTCGATCTCCAGTACACCAAAGGATTTTCACCGGAATCAGCCGGGTTCATTATTGTCGCTGCCCCGTTTATCCAGATGCTGGCATCCCCTTTTGCCGGCAGGCTTTCTGACCGGTATGATTCACAGATCATCTCCTCCGTTGGCATGGGATTAACGGCAATCGGGCTCTTCATGCTGATATTTCTGACAGAAAACACCCCGCTCTGGTATATCATTATCGCGCTGATTGTCGTTGGACTGGGGTTTGGACTTTTCTCGTCTCCCAACACGAACGCGATCATGAGTGCGGTAGAGAAGCGATATTACGGTGTTGCCTCCGGCATAGTCGGAACAATGCGACTGCTGGGGCAGATGCTCTCGATGGGGATAGCGATGATGATCTTCTCCATTGTTATCGGAAGAGTCGAGATCACACCGGAATATTACCCACAGTTTGCTGCAAGCCTCCAGTATGCATTCATCCTCTTTACCATCCTTTGTGTGGCAGGCATCTTTGCGTCACTTGCACGCGGGAAGAACGAGCGCCCCGCTTCATAGAACATTCATGATTTTTGTAGCCGGATTCTTTATCAGAATACGAAAATCCCTGATTGTTGCAGATGGGGACAGGATGGGGGTGCGCTATGATCCAAAACGTATTTTTAATAAGCGTTCTGTGATCTCTGTTGAAATCAAAGTTTATCCAATAATTTGCCTATATTCTTCAGTGATTGTGAGGGTGCCCCCCTCTCTCCCTAAAGTGGGGAAGGCAGCCCAGGGGGAGCATCCCCTTTACCCCTCTTTTTAGTCCTCCTTTTTTTGAGAAGTTTTTCACGAATCGTCGGATGGAATATCATAAAGCAGGCAGCAACATGGCGAAGAGAAAAGACCAGATACCGCTGAGTTTAGCGAGTATCGATAATGAAAGACGGCACTGTAGAAAATCTCTTTCATACCACGCAGCCCC
>PNBP01000152.1 GCA_003136075.1 Methanoregula sp.
AACCGACTCCTTTCCCTCTCCGAGCATGACCCCGAGTGCCGATATCCGCCCTTTTTTCGTGAGCGAGGCGAGGGCGAGGGTGTCGTAACCCCTAAAGACCAGTGCGTAACCATCGTAAGGGACGGGATTGAACCGCACCATCCCCCATTCGATGAGGCGTGCCAGCCGGTAGTTGATCTCTGATTCCGAGAAACCGGTGCTGGTGATCAGTTGTTCCATTGGTACCCATGCATACCTCGACATCTGGCGTTCGAGGACCGCGAGGATGGTTTTTTCATATTTATGCAGGGTGCGGATATGTTCCGCGGAGACAGCCATGGTTGTTACAGTGGTTGCCCGCGAGACTATAAAATGCTGGGTCATGAGACAATCTCCGGGATAAGCACAACCTTAAACATCTTCCATTATCAGAGGTAGATCGGATCAGACGATGCAGTGCGGCATTTGCGGGGAAGAAGCGGTCACCTTTCAGGAGTACTCCGGGAAATATCTCTGCAGGCGCCATTTCATTGAAGACATCGAGGCAAAAGCAAAACATACCATACGGAGCCGGGGGTGGCTGAAAGCCGGGGACCATATCGGGGTTGTTGTTTCCGGGAACTGTTCAGGTATGGCGCTCGTATTTTTTTTACACAGTCTCTTTTCGAAACGGAAACATGTCCGGATCACTGCGGTCATCTTAGATAAGGACCCGGATATAAGCGAGAAAACGGATTACGTGATCCGGATTGCCGGGGAACTGGGAATACCCATTGTTCGGGGATCGATTCCTGAAATGCCCGGACAGGTGATAGGCCGGGCTGAAGCGTTGGGGGATGCAGTGCGTGCAGCGATACCCGACGGGCCGGGGAAAGAACACGGGATAACGAAATTCGCGGTGCCGTACTGTCTCGATGATGGAGCAGTCTCTCTCCTGACTGATATGCTGCGGGGTGAGGCGGGACATATTTTTNNGTAATGACCGTCTGCCCGTCATTGCCCCGTTTATTGCGATAGCAGAAGACGATATCATGATGTATGCAAAACTGTTGGGTCTCGAATCCTGCAATTCCCACCGCCCCAGGGACGATGACAAATTCGGGGAAGAGGTAAGGACACTGCTCGATATATACACCGGACGGCACCCATCGACAAAATATTCACTCATGCACCTCGGCGAGAGTATCAGGAATGCAGGAACCNNGTGGCCGGCCCTGACACATAAACGGGGAGAGGTATGGCGGGCGATCAGGAACTCACCGGGGATCCAGATCGCCCTTTACTTCCTCGCTTTCGCAAGCCTGATCGGGGTGTACACATTCATCTTCCACGGGTACTACCCGCAGCTTGAGAACAAACCCATCTCGTGGACCGAATCGCTCCTCTTCGTTGTCGAATCGATGAGCACGGTGGGAAACGGCGCNNTCGCGATCCAGATCGTGATCTCTGGAGTCATCATGATCTTCATCGTCGTCCCCCTCCTGATCGCACCGTTCCTCAAGGCCCACCTCGCACCAACCCCACCGAGGAAGACCCCCCACAGGCTCACCGGCCACACGGTTATCATGGGATATGACGAACTCACCCGGGCTGTCGTCGACAGCCTCGCCATATCCAGCCATGATATCCTTATCGTTGAGCAGGACAAGGGGATTGCCCTGCGGATAGCTACCCAGTACCGGAGGCGGGCGTACGTCATCTGGGGCGATTACAACGATCCCACTACATGGTCTGCAGCGCATATCGAACGAGCCGGTTACATCGTGATCTGTAAGGATGAACGGCTGACCGCAAAAATCATACTCGGTATTCGGGAAATGACACAGGGGAAGATCATCTCGATCGTCGACAAGTTGTCATTCGATCGCTACCTCCGGTACGCCGGTGCGGAATACGTATTGTCNNAAGTATCAACCACAACCATCTCTCGGCACACGAGCTCCGGTTGATCACAATCCCCGTCGTCCCCGGATCGCCTGCCACCGGGAAAACGCTGACCGAACTCGGGCTGCTGGAGAAGTACGGTGTACACGTCCTCTTTCTCTGGAAATCCGGTGTTTTTTTCACCCGTCCCGCTTGTGACAGTATCGCCGACAGCACAACGTCCCTGTTCCTGTTCGGGAGGGCCGATGCTATCGTTGCAGCAATCCAAGGTGAATTTAATCCCGACAGCAGCACGGAAGCCTACGCCGTCATCGCCGGATTCGGTGATGTTGGAAAGGCCGCGTACCAGGAACTCCTGTCGGCAGGGATACGCTGCAAGATCGTCGACGCAAAGCATCATGGGGTGGACCAAGTCGTGGGTAACGCGGAGGATGAAGATGTGCTCAAGGAGGCCCGTATCGAGAGTGCCCAGATCGCGATCGTTGCGCTCANNTCAACATCTTCACTACCCTCATGGCTCGCAACCTCAACCCGGGTATGCGTATCCTTGCCCGAGCCAACGAGCCGGCATCTGTAGACAAACTCTATCGTGCAGGAGCAGACTATGTTGCGCTCCTCCCGACCATCGCCGGACAGGCTATCGGGAGGATCGTTCTTGCCGACAACGTCACCATCCTTCTCGACCTGCCTAACGGGGAGATGGTAATCATGAAACATGTCATGAGGCCGAATATCCGCGATGTCTCCTGGTACACTAGAAAAACGGGCGTCAGAATCATCGGAATAGAACGATCATCCGGGCCGATCGTTATGCCTGACGGCCAGATAGTCCTCGCTCACGACGATGCAATAATCGCTGTCGGGAATAACGAACAATTAAAAACGTTTACTCATCTACTCTAGACTGGACTATGGCTCTCGAACTTGCATGCCGGATGGGCATGGTTGAACACATGATNNCGATTCGGCCGTTGCGGCAGCGTTCTGCTGCCGGGCTGTCGGGCCCGAGAATGTTCTCGGGCTGTTCATGCCCTCATTCGTCACCAATCAAGAGGACGAACAAGACGTAGCCGGGTTCTGCCGGAAGTTCGGAATGTCCTACCGTGTCGTGAGCATCGGGCCGATTCTCGACAGGTTCAGGAGCATTCCCGGTTTTAAGGAGTCCCGGTACGTGTCCGGCAACCTGATGGCACGCATCCGGATGACACTGCTCTATTACCAGGCAAACGCCGATAACCGCCTCGTATGCGGGACATCGAACCGGAGCGAATACATGCTCGGGTACTGTACGAAGTTCGGGGATAACGCAGCGGATTTCCAGCCGATCGTCCATCTCTACAAGACCGAGATCTATAAGGTTGCAAAAGAGATGGGAGTCCCGGAGGCGATCATTGCAAAGGCCCCTTCCGCAGGGTTATGGGAGGGCCAGAGCGATGAGTGTCAGATTGGATTATCCTATGAGGAGATCGACACAAGCCTTGTTAGTCTCGATAAACACAAGGGAAGACCTGCGAGCACGACGGAAGAAAAAGTGCTGGCACTTGTTAAAAAAAGTGCACACAAGCGGTTATATGCGCCTAACCTTTTAGTAGCGCAGCAAAAATCGTGCGATAATTCTCCGGATTATTGAGAAACGCGAGCGCGTCCCGGTTTCCAATCAGGGAGTAAAGAGGTCCGGCAACCATCCNNCGAATGCAGTGGAGACGATGTTTGCCATGACCAGGGTCTGGTCTTTTGAGGGATTTATTGAGATGTGACCATAGCCGGGGGGGATGATTACCAAGTCTCCGGCCCGGGCGGAGACCATCACGATATCATCGAGCGATCGTGACTGGAGGAGGTAATGGGCTACGCCATCTACGACCTCGTATATCTCCGGGTAGCCGACACCGGCCGAATCCTCCGGGTGGTAGTGCCCCTTTGTCTTGACCCATTCACCGCAGACATCCTTT
>PNBP01000025.1 GCA_003136075.1 Methanoregula sp.
TCGCCATTGCAAACCCAAGCATAGGGGTGAGACTTACGATGGCAAACGCGATGAGCAGGGTGTGGGAGAAGTCCGCGATCCCAAAGACAAGCACCGCGGAGAGAAACGCCCTGAACCGGGACGGCAGTCCTTTTAAGGAGGCCACGAGCGGCCGGGGCCGCGGGTGCGGGGCAGTGTCCCGTTCGCGCAGGAAGAGCCAGATTGCAATAAACGCAATGAAGCCGGGGATGACTGCAAGCCAAAGGATCTCCCGGATACCCAGGGATGAAACGAGGATAAGGGCCAGGGCCGGGCCGGCGACCGCCCCGAGCGTGTCACTGGTCCGGTGAAACCCGAAGGCCTTGCCAAGATCTTTTCTCTCCACCGATTTCGAGAGAATCGCGTCCCGGGAGGGACCGCGGATCCCCTTGCCGATCCAGCCGACAAGCCTCCCTGCAAGTACAACGTACCACGAGGCGGCAACGGCAATAATTGCGGGAAAGACTGCGGTTGCGACCGACCCGCCCAAAGCAAACTCCCGCCGCCTGCCCATCTTGTCGGCAAAATATCCTGAGAAGAGTTTAACAAAACTCGATGCCCCGTCGCTCAGGCCCTCTATGATGCCAAGTGCGTATACCGGCGCACCAAGGATGATCAGGAATGAGGGAAGGAGGACGGTCACCGACTCGTACCCGAGATCGCCAAAGAAACTCGCGATCCCGGCACCAAGGACCGTCCGGTTCAGCCATGCCGGCCACTTCATAATGGTATATCTGGTGTGAATTCCAGATAAAGGCTGGGAATTGTACCGTGACGGTTCTGATACGTTGGCGGTGAATTTGATATTTTAATACCGTGAAAACGGTGTCGTCAAAAATCAATTTTTCCGGACCAGGGTGCTGTTGCGTTAACGGAACTTAACGGAAATGATATCCACGGAACCCATCACTGTTTACTAGTTAAACGTCCCGTAGATGCAAAAGAACGACGTTACGTATAAATTAAATGCGTATGGAGACCGATCTGTGATGAGTATCTTAAGGTTGGGGAGTAAATGAAGGCAATCTGGATCGCAATTATCGCCATACTCATTCTTGCTTTTTCTCTCACATTCGCAGCTTACCCACTGATGCCCAAAACCATCGTAACCCACTGGGATGCGGCAGGGAATCCGAATGGATCAATGCAGGCACTTTGGGGCATCCTGATTGTTCCTTTGATCATGGTGGGGATGACCGTCCTTTTTGCGGTTATCCCCCGAATCGATCCTCTCAGGAAGAACTATGGGACGTTCCTGAACTATTACGAAGGCTTCGTTCTTTTTATCCTTGCCTTCATGCTGGTCATCCAGATTCAGGTTCTCCTCTGGAACACGGGGTACATGCTGAACCCGAATCTATTGTTACCAATCCTCACCGGCTTACTTTTCATCTACATCGGTTTTCTTATCGAAAAGGCTGAACAGAACTGGTTTGTCGGGATCCGCACCCCATGGACTCTCAGCAGTGTTACGGTCTGGAAAAAAACCCATGATCTGGGCGGCAACCTGTTTAAGGTGGCCGGGGTTATCAGTTGTGCCGGTATCCTGTTTCAAGAATACGCGATCTGGTTTGTCCTTGTTCCGGTCCTTGTTGTTTCGGTTTATTCAGTCGCGTATTCGTATGTTGAATACCAGAAAGAAGGGCATCCAAAAACGGATGGATCTGAGGATTGAGCAATTTACTGCCATTCATTTTATTAAAAAGAATTCAACTGGAGGTTGCCTGCAGGATAAGGAGGCGCCCCTGCGAATTGAGCCTGAGCAGGATCTCGCTGGTGGACTTCCCCCCATCAAGATATCGCTTGGAGAGGAGGACCCGGACACCAGACCGGACACTGCTCTCACTGTGGCCAGGATACAGGTCCTGGACAACCTGATTGATGTGGCAGCTCTGGTTGTCTGCAACAGACCGGAGGATGTCAAGCTGGGTAGGAGTTGGCACAAAAACTTCAGGTGTTTCAAAGGTAATTTCTGGCATAGTAGTGTTTTTCATACGGCGTCCTTATAATAGAGAGAATACTGATCGGTTCCGATAGTGGAAATCAAATCGTTATAATAGTATATGTTGTCTGAGATGAAGTAATCGTGGATACTTCCGGTTCGATGCAGGTTGTGTTGAACGCTGTAATATCTGCAACCGGCCGAAGCTCCCCGGCGGTCATTGAGTTTTCTTTTCAGTTAACGTTTACACCCACAAGCACATCGGATTTTTCTTTGATGATTAGATTCTGATGTGTTGGCGGTTGATTTGAAATTTTTTTTTAAAGGAAATTCACTCATCCATCGCCGGCAATCCCGCAAGACTCCCCATTTGAGGACTATGTGCTCAAGGGTTTGGGCCCCTGCGGGAATGCCGCCGGTCCCGGGCTTGCCGCTGCCTGAACAACCTTAACCACACGTTCGGGTACTGCCAGGAAATGATCCGTCCCTTCAATGATAGAGCCGTCATTCCGGATCTCGACAATCCGGTCAGCAGCGATCCGGAAGAACTGCCAGCTTCCCCGGGGTGACCGGACCCAGAGCTCGCGGGCGATCACCGCAGTCAGGGGAACTTTAAGGAGCCGGATAATCTCGCGCCGGTACGTTGCGAGGATCTCCCCGGGATCGCTTGAGTGGGTGATGCTCCGCTTCACCCGCACAAACACGGTCACCTGCTCAGTGGAGAGAACGAGATCGAAATAGTCTTCCCGCTTGCCGGGCGAAGGCAGCACCCGGCCCCGCTTCCTGCCGATCGCTTCAGCCTCATCGAGCGCGATGAGGGGCTTTCTTCCCCGGGTCATGCCATCTCACCTGCTTCTTTTTCTTTGGACGGGACCTCCCTGCGAGCTGCCGCCCGCCTCGCTGTGAGTTCGCGGTTGACAGGCTTTGTCCTCACGCTCACGTTGTAGAAATGGCTTTGGGTCTTCCTGACGATCACCCGCTCAAGCTCTTCCCCCCGGACCCTGACCTCCCGCTGGACAATGTGTGCGATGAGATAGAGCGGGATGTCCCGCCCGACTGTTGCTGCTCTCCGGGGAATCACGATTGCCTCCGCTCGCCGGGTCTGTTCCGTCTCCGCTCTTCTGGTTTTGCCGGTTTCCCCTCTTTGAGCCGGGTCAGCCCCCGGTCAAGACGGTCGATCTTCCGGGTCAGCCGGTCCGCGATCCTCTCCTCCCGCTCGTAGATCATAAAGACGAGGCACCCGGGACTTTTATCCCTGTCCGGGCCGGGTGCTGCATCTGCCGGTGAACAGTTCCCGTGGAGTCTCGCCTTTCGGCCTTTGTCCGGGATTGCTGGTACAGGGCCCTGTACAAATGGGTGTATCCCGCCCTGGGAGAACAACCCTAACCCGATGACGGTCCGGTTCTTCTTTACGGCTGGTTCATTACCTGACGGGGCGGGTCCTGCGTCCGGCCCCAAATGGTCACTTGTCGTTGAAACGTGCTGTCCGGGTGCCGGGGATGTCCCGGATCTGCCCGGATCCTTCTCCGGCGCGACCATTCTCCGGTATCCTCCGCACGAAAAGAACTCCCCGTGGTTCTTGACGTACGGGTATTCTGAAATTCCCGTATCAATGTCTTGCTTGAGTCCGGTCCCGGCCACACCGGA
>PNBP01000059.1 GCA_003136075.1 Methanoregula sp.
GTTGCAAACGTGGAGTCGTGCCCAAACCCGCACCATGTTGACGCCCGAAAAATTTACGACACGCCCCATGCGATGGCCGTGGTCATCACGTTAAAGCCCGGCGAAGCGTTAAAGAAACATATCACGCCGGTCGATGTCTTCTTTTACGTGCTGGAAGGAACGGGTGTTATCGAGATCGGCGATGAAAAGCAGACGGTAAGAAAAGATCAGCTGGTCGAGAGCCCGGCCCGCATCCCGCATAAATGGACAAACGAGAGCACATCTATGTTCCGGGTCCTTGTCGTCAAAGTGCCAAAACCAACCGTAGAAACAAAACTGCTTTAAACGGCGTTTCCCGTCAAATATGGGAATTACCGGATCATTTTTTTTCCGGAAACCGTCAGCGAATAGATGATCCAGTTGCCGTGATATTTACCTTCAATCAGTCCGCTCTCTTTTAAAATATTCAGGTGATAGGAGAGTTTTGAGCCGGCAAGGTGCATAAACCGGTTGATGACGCAGACACAGAGTGGCTGGTCGCGGATGAGGTAGACGATCGTGAGTCGCAGCGGATCGGAGAGTGCGTGATAAACCCGGCTTTTTTTGCGAGCTCGGCTTGCGGGGGGATGCGATCCACGAGTGCCTCAAACCCTCCCCTCTCATCGAGTTCCTTCTGGATCTGATCGTGGAGGTCCATTTCCTTCTGACAGGATACCTGTTCAACGCGATACGGGGATAATCTCATGAAACGTGAAATGGGCGGCCGGTCGGCAATCTTCGGGTGGAATTGACTTTGAAGGATATGGACACTTTTTCAGAGTGACTCTGCATGAAGTCAGATCGGGAAAAATTATATCTTAAAAAAAAGATTTATCTTCCCCCTGCACCGCCTCCACCAAAACCGCCACCGCCACCGAAGCCTCCGCCTCCTCCGAACCCCCCACCGCCAAAACCACCCGATCCGCCGTGAACTGGCGGTGTGAAGAAAAGGAGNNGGTGTAAATGCAAACCCTATCCCCATTGCACCTGCCGGGACACCGGTGTCAGGTATATTGATGTTGAGTGATGCCATTGCACTCTCAACCTTGTCACCAACGCCAAGGGCGGTCCCGTAGACCAGCCAATCTCCCCACATGGAGAGATCTTCCGGGGCATATTCCCGTATCAGCGCAAGGTCAGAAAGGAAGTGGGCAAACGCATCCCATTCGAGTTTTTCTTTGTAGTTGTCATCTTTCCAGTGACCAAACAGGGTTGACGGCATGACAATCGCGATCACGGTCTGGACTACAACAACGCCCCACAATACTGTCGCCGGGATAAGGATAGAGGATAGCATGGGCTCCACGAATACAAGTATAAATGTGACAGCAAGCCCGGTGATGCTGGCAAGAAGGAGCGGAATGATATGATCACTCCCATCTACAATATACTGAACGACGAGTGAGGGATCTGCCCTTCTGGTTACATCGGTCAGCATTCTCTGGTAGCGAAGTGCGGTCTCTTCTGATGCACTGTTGGTCATTGCGCTGTGCGCCAATTTTTCAATGTGGCTTGAATCGAGGATGCCATTCTCGGCTATCTGTCCCAGAACATTGAGCACTCTCTGTTCGTACGGGTCATCAGATGTGGTTTTCAGGATACGGATCTCAAAATCCTTAGCTGCTCCTTCCTGCCGTGTGGTGATCGTGATAAATTTTCGCCGGTGGAGATCGAGGAGCGTCGCATAATACCCGCTCTCATCGAAAACCAGTGCATCACCCTTGAACAGCAGGTTAACCTGCCAGGGTTTGAGCGCCGGATTCGGGATGGTGCTCAGGTAGGTGGGTACGGTAAACTTCTTCTCCCTGCCGTACCAGCGATAGATCAGAAGGAACAGGAGGGGGACGAGTATGACTGCTGCCTCTGCCAGATACTTCAGCAGGTAGGAGAGCGTATAGATGGCATCGTACCAGAAACTTCCTGACGTGGTTTGTCCTGCAAGACCGGTGACCTGGGTCCGGAATCCCGGGATCTGTGCAAATGCCGTTGATCCACCCAGCATCTCGATCGCACTATTTTCATCTGCTGCTGCTGCCCCGGTGAAGATATACGTATTTCCTGACAGAACCGTGCTCATTGTCGGCGGGTAAGCAAATACCTGCTGAATGCCGTCAGCCGGAACAGTGATCGTAATAGCATGGTACGGGATGTNNATCGTACTCGATCGGGGGATACAGGATGTAGGTATAGGTAACGGTGTAGTGCCCGGCGGCAAAAGAGTTGGGATTGTAAATCCCTACTTCATCATTTTGTGCTGATCGACCGATCGTTGATGTGTACGCGGCGGCTGATGAGTCGCCATACACCACCACTTTTCCTGAATCGTCTTTGGCGTACGCAATTGTTCCTACTGGAGGTGTTGCAGACACCATCATAACGGATGGCTGGGCTGGCGTGGTAAAAAGAAGCGGTTCTTCCCACGAACGGTACAGCATATGATATTCACCGGATGTTTTCACATCGTAGGTATAGTGTTCCGTGAGCGTCCCGTTCCCATACAGGGTCGCTTCATAGGATGAGACGGTCAGGTCCCCTTCAAAAAACGGGGGAAGAATGGCAACAAGAACAATCCCGATGATCCCTATTATCAGACATGCGACAACAAGTATCGCCAGTTGTTTTGTTTCACCCATAATACTTACCATCCCAAACGTAANNTCGGGTTGAAATGATCCCCGCACCAAGTGCAAGAGCACCGATGAGAGTAACCGGTGAAAGTCCGGTGCGCGTGGGTGCCGGCATCGTCCCACTTCCTCGTACGAATGTCGCAGGTACCTGAACTTCTTGGTTTGCCGGCACATCTGCTGATGTTGACCAGTCACTGTACCCGGTAAGGTTTATAATAATGATATGGGTTCCCGCCGGTATATTATAGATCGTGACCGGTGCAACACCCCTAAACTGGTTACCGATAACTCCTGAATGATTACTCTCAATGAAGAATCAAATATAACTCATTTATCATCTTTTGAAAATGAATATTATTAAGTGATGGCGATATCCGGTATTTGTCCATGAAGAACGATTGGACCGGAATAATCCCTTGAATTTCCCTGGTTTCAATCCTTTAACAACAACGAAGATGCAGCAATGATCGTCCAGTATACTCCTCTTGTTGGCCTGATGCTTTTTTCCGGCATCATTTCTGCTGTACTTGCCATCATCGGGTGGCAGAACCGGGAAATCCCGAATGCCAAACCATTCACGCTGCTCATGATTGCAGAGACCGTGTGGACTGTTGGGAATGCATTTGAAATGATGAGTGTCAGCCTGCCAACGGTCCTTTTGTTCAACAACATTGAATATCCCGCAATCATGACCGTGCCGGTAGCATGGCTCCTTGTTGTCCTGTACTTTACCGGGCATGACCATTATCTCACCCGCCGTACTGTGCCGCTGTTCTTTGTTGTACCTGCACTTACGTGCATTCTGGTGTTCACCAACCCGCTTCATCACCTGTACTACTCGGGGTTTTATGCTGACACCCTGAATGGGACGGTCATCTGGGTCTACGAGCACGGTCCGCTGTTCTGGATTGCCATCGGGTATTCCTATCTCATCGCACTTGTTTCGTTCGTTCTGGTATCAGGCAGGGCGTTTTTCCACCATGATTTCTACCAGCGCCAGACGATTCTTTTGCTTATTGCCTCAAGTATCCCGGTCCTGTGCAACATGGCATACGTATTCCAGCTTGTGCCGTTTCCGGAGTATGATCTCACGCCGGTTGCGTTCATGATTACCGGTCTTGTGCTTGCCATCGGACTTCTCCGGTACCAGCTTTTTTCAGCAGTGCCGGTCGCATATTCCCGGGTGTTTTTAGTGATGCGGGACGGTGTTATTGTCACTAACAACAGGTCCCAGGTGATTGATCTTAATCCTGCAGCCGGCCGTATCATCAGCGTACCCCCCCAGGAAATGGTTGGAAAAAACATGGGGGATATCCTGCCCGGTCTTGCATTCTGCGAGGTCAATTATGATGTTCGTGACCCGGAAAAACGAATCGAGATCATGATCCCAAAGAACGCCAAACCCCGGTATTTCGATGTGCTGGTCATGCCTTTGGGTGAACGAACCGGGAACGTATCCGGACACCTGTTCCTTTTACGGGATATCACGGATCGAAAACAGTCGGAACTGGCGCTTGCCAGTGCGCACAAGAAGATCAACCTGCTCTCCAGCATCACCCGCCACGATATCAACAACAAGCTGCAGGCAGTCCAGAATTACCTTGAACTCACCCGTCTGTCAGCCAAAGATCCCGTCCAGATTAGCTATATTGACCGGGAGGAGATGGCGGTTCAGGCGATACAGGAACAGATCGAGTTTTCCCGGCAGTACGAGCAGATCGGTGTTGAAGCGCCGATCTGGGAAAACGTCGATGCCTGCGTTGAACGGACACTACCGCAGGTTGATACAAAAAACGTGACGGTCACCTGCACCACCGGCACACTCGAAGTGTTTGTCGATCCGATGTNNCGACAAAAACATACAGGTCACGTGCGCCGCCGCCGAACCGGTCTGGGTAGAAGGCGACCAGGCGCGGTTAAAGCAGGTGGTGGTAAACCTGCTCGACAATGCGATCAAATATGGAGGGGCAGGGATCTCAAAAATTACCCTATATGCACAACCATCCGGGAGTGATATGCTCCTTATTGTTGAGGATGACGGGGAAGGGATTGCGCCAGAGGATAAGGATCACCTGTTCGAACGGGGTTTTGGGAGAAACACCGGTCTTGGCCTGTTTTTATCGCGCGAGATCCTTGCTATAACCGATATTGTGATACGGGAAACCAGTGCGCCAGGCCACGGGGCACACTTTGAGATCCGGGTACCTGAAGGGAAATTCCGTTTTGGCAGTGGCGGGCAATCGCAAGCTTGAACCTGCAGATGGGCATCCCCCTGATATTTCTGCTTTTATTTTACTGAAATCACGGTTTATCCCTTAAAGAATGAATCGGAATCAGTTTTTTATGCACATATTTTAGCATAGTGGTCTATGTTCATTGCGATAAAAAATATTCATGACAACCACGTGGGAACCAACTTAACAAAAGTAATCCCCTCCAATTTGACCGGTTTCAGGCACCGGTTCTGATGAAAAAACCGTTACCGCTCGATCAGCCGGATATGTTCATCGGTCTTTTCGGACAGGTCCTGGCGACCCTGCAACCGAGATACATCCGAGATCGCTTCAAGGACGTGAACCGAATCCTCTAAAAACGAGAGTACATCCGCAGGAAAGATCTCAATACCGTACTCATCCGACAGCGCGGCGGAAATCTGCCGGTGATCAAGCCCGTTCTCGCGCAGTTCGATCACTTTTTTTGCAAACTTCTTTTCCGGGCAGCCGCACAGGGGAGAATTCTTGCATGAACACCGGAGAAAATCGTTAAAAAAGTTGAGGAGCTGCTGTCGGATGGCAAAATCGAGCGCATCGTAATTAAACCGGGCAGTGATGGTTTCGAGCATTGCCGGATGAAAGGCGAGGTCAGGAACCCGGTAACCGGCTAACCGTTCTATTTTTTTTGCATGACGGAATCGTGCCCGGTTCGCGATCAATCCTCATCTCCTGTGGACTCATCAAAGTCCTTGAGCGATCCCATTGCCTCATGCATCCGTTCGCACTCGATAAGCCATTCGTCAAACAGGGTCGGGTTTTCGAGATCGTCTTTTACATATTTCCCGCAGCAGGCAGCACCGTCAATCACGCTCGCGCCAATATTTGCAGCGGCTTCAAGTGCGCTTTCCATGTCTTTTTCGATACGATCCCTGCCCGTTTTCACCAACGTTTTGATATCCTTGTCAAATGTCCCGATAAGGTATTTGCGGCAAGCGGCAAACAGTGCGACTTTTGGGAGCTGGAGAATCTCAACAATCTCCTCAAGGTCCCCTTCGGGTGCAGCGGACATGACAATTACTTCAATCTTTCCCAGTTGGACGAGTGCATCTTCACTGCTGAAGCGCTTGTTCTGGTAGAGCTTGATTACCTTTAAGACCGACAGCGTGATATCGACACTGAACGCATCGAGGATCCGGAACCCTTCCGGCATCTCGTCGCTTTTTTCATCGACTTCGAAACTTGCCTCGCTCAGGGAATGCAGCCAGTTGACCCAGCGCTCCTCGTTGTAAAAAATATAAAATAATTTGAGCGGTTCTTCGGTTTGTTTACTTGCCTTTTTCGCCATTTCAGTACACTATTCCTTCTCCTGATTAAAGGATTTCGTTGTTCTGGCCCGGTCCCGGTACATTTTCCGGGATTTCAACAAACAAAAATACGCCCGTAAACCGCCAACGGTTATCTCCATTGATTATCAATACCTAGGTACGAATATGGCAGAAGGGCTCGTATATCCACAGTCAAACGCAAAAAAAGTCGTCATGGTGCGATACGGTGAGCTGTTCCTGAAAAGCGAACCGGTGAAGTATCATTTTATCGGCATTCTGCTGCGCAATATCGGCAAGGCGCTGTCCGCTGCCGGCTTGTCCTATCACTCAGAGACGCCCCGGGGGCGTATCCTTCTCTATGGGGACGAACCGGTAAAGATCGCCGCAATCACCGCACGGGTGTTTGGTGTCGTGGACGTGAGTGTCTGCACCCTGACTGCCGCAGAACCCGATGCCCTGTGCGTGGAAGCGATCGGCCTTGCCTCTGTGCACCTCCAGGCGCCCATGAGTTTTGCCGTGAGGGCAAAACGGCAGAACAAAGTGGGGATGAACAGTCAGGAACTGGGCGCATACGTAGGCTCGGCCATTTACGATCATATTCCCGGTCTCAGGGTGGATCTGGATACGCCGGATTACGAACTTTTTGTGGAGATGCGGGATGTTGGCGGGCTCGTGTATGATACTCGTATCCCCGCACCCGGTGGCCTGCCGTGGGGGACTCAGGGAAGAGTGATTGCATTACTCTCAAGCGGTATCGATTCCCCGGTTGCGTCGTGGCTTTCGATGAAACGTGGCTGTGAGGTAATTCACTTGCACATGGACGGGAGGCGATGGGCTGGCGAAGATGTACGGGAAGCAGCAATCGAAAACCTCCGGCGCCTCTCGCTCTGGTGCCCGGGATACCCGATGCAGATGATTATCGCCGACAGTGAACCGCTTTATGAAGCGATGCAGCAGTGCCGTGTCGCACCGCGATACCGCTGCGTGATCTGCAAACGGTTCATGATACGGGTGGGCGCCCGACTGCTCGAACCGGAGAATGCCTATGCACTCATCACCGGGGAAAACCTTGGGCAGGTGGCGTCCCAGACACTTGCCAATCTTGCGATTATATCAGAAGTTGTCGCAGTCCCGGTACTCCGGCCGGTCATCACCTACGACAAATCGGAGATTATCACGATCTCCCGGAGGATTGGGACATTTGACACCCATCCCGGCGATCTTGCCTGCCGTGCAGTGCCCAGAATGCCGACAACGGCAGCGACTCTTGACCCGATAAAGGAGGGCGAGGAAAAGATTGGCATTGACGATCTCGTGGAGCACGCGATTTCGTCCGTCCGGTACGTAATCGCTCTCAACGGAGAAATTACCGGTCTGGATCAGGAATCCTGATTTCCGGTATCCGGTTGTCCGCGCTGGTACTATAGGAAGGTCATGTTCCCCATTCTCTCTAAATCCGGTTTGTCAAAATAAAAAGAAAAAAATTAGGTGATTGTAAAATATCAGCCCCCAATTTGATTTACAGTAATCATTTTTGATGTGAAAACGATGCCTGCCGCCGCCCCGAAGGGCGCCCCGCGGCGGCCTCAATGCGTTTCATTCATCGGATCCAGTAGTC
>PNBP01000035.1 GCA_003136075.1 Methanoregula sp.
TCAAGGGAGAGACGGCACTCCTGATGGCTGTCCAGCAGTGCTGGGCATCCCTCTACGGGGCGCGGGCGATCTATTACCGGTCAAAACAGGGGTTTGACGACGCCACGGTCAACATTGCCGTTGTCATCCAGCAACTGGTCCACTCGGAAAAAGCCGGGGTCATGTTTACATCCCATCCCATCTCCGGTGAACCCCTCACGATCATCGAAGGGTCATGGGGATTGGGCGAAGCGGTGGTCTCCGGCTCGGTCTCTCCCGACAAATATGTTTTTGACCAGCGGACAGAGAAGATCGTCGAGCAGATGATCGCAAACAAGAAAGTCGAGATCGTCGCTGACGGAGATCACGGCACAAAACTTCTTGATGTATCGCCCGCACGGCAGGACGCACAGGTGCTCTCGGACGCGGAAGTGACAAAACTTGCAATGTACGGCAAGATCGCCGAGAACCATTACGGGGTCCCCCAGGATGTTGAATGGGGGATCGTCGCCGGAACGATCTATATCCTCCAGTCCCGGCCCATCACAACCATCGGTAAAAAAGAGGGAAAGGGCATGTCTTCACACACAGATGCAAAGATCATTTTACAGGGCCAGGGAGCTGCACCGGGTATCGCTTCCGGCAGGGTGGCAATTATACGGGACGCAAAGGATACAGGATCCGTCAAGGAGGGCGACATCCTTGTCACCCGGATGACCAACCCGGACATGGTGCCGGCGATGCGCAAAGTCGCCGCCATTGTCACCGATGAAGGCGGGATGACCTGCCACGCTGCAATCGTCAGCAGGGAGCTGGGCACCCCCGCGGTGGTCGGTACCAAGACCGCAACACAGGTCCTCAAGAACGGGCAGATGATCACCGTTGATGGCGAGATGGGGCTTATCTACGAGGGTGTGACCGGTGCCGCTACTGCCGCAAAAACCGCCCCGGCGGCACAGGCAGTCATCGGTTCGGCACCCATTATCACCGCGACCAGCGTCAAGGTAAATGTCTCCATCCCTGAAGCCGCAGGTCGGGCTGCAGCAACCGGCGCAGACGGTGTCGGGCTGCTCCGGATNNATCAAGATCGTGCTCGATGCGTTCCCGGGTAAGACCGTCTGGGTGCGGACCCTTGATGCACCCACCGACGAGTTCCGGAACATGATGGGCGGCGAGAACGAGCCCCATGAGCACAACCCGATGCTTGGCTGGAGAGGCATCCGCCGCGACCTCCAGAGCAGGGAGCAGTTCCGGCTGCAGGTAGAGGCGTTCAAGCGTCTCTGGAAAGAGGGTTACGAGCACCTTGGCGTCATGTTCCCGATGGTCTCCCACCCCAAGCAGTTCATCCAGGCAAAAGAGATGATGCGGGAATGGGGCGTGGATGTCGAAAAGGTAACGCTTGGCATCATGATCGAGATCCCGTCAAGCGCGATCATGATCGAGGACTTCTTAAAAGCAGGCATCAAATTCGCGTCCTTTGGCACCAACGACCTGATCCAGTACACCCTTGCAATCGACCGGAACAACGAGAATGTTGCCGACATGTACGAGCCCACCCACCCGGCGGTGCTCAATCTGATCCACAACGCGATCCAGGAATGCCGTGCCTATAACGTCGAATGCTCGATCTGCGGCCAGGCAGGCTCTGACCCGAAGATGGCAGTCTGGCTCGTTGAGCACGGCATCACGAGCATCTCGGCAAACATCGATGCGATCGCAAAGATCCGTGAGGCAGTCGCCCGCACGGAAAAACGTATCATCCTTGAAGCGGCGAGACCCGGCAATGCTGAATAAGGGAATCACCGAAGAAGAACTCTTCTCATTTTTCTCCTGTAAAAAACGGGAGGATCTTGATCATAATTTTATCTTAAGCTCCATGTGCACGCTGCCCCATGATGTTGCCGTGCGGGCGCACTGTATGTTCATGGAGACCAACCTCGGTGACCCCGGGTTGTTCCCGGGCACCGCGGACCTCGAACGGCAATTGATCGAACGGTTCGGGACGCTTTTCCACCTGCCAGGTGCCGGGGGCTACGCGACATCGGGGGGCACGGAGTCCAATATCCAGGCACTCCGGCTGGCAAAAGTGATAAAAAAGGTCGCCGCCCCCAATGTCGTCCTGCCGGAATCCGCCCATTTCTCGTTTAAGAAAGCCTGTGATATCCTCGATCTTGAGATGCGCCCGGTGCCGCTCGGTGCCGATCTCCGCATCTGCCCGGACCTTGCCGCAGAACTGGTGGACAAGAACACGGTCTGCCTTGTGGGCGTCGCCGGCACAACCGAGTATGGGATGGTCGACCCGATCGCCGATCTCTCGAAGATTGCGGTCCTGCACGACGTGTTCCTGCACGTCGACGCGGCATTCGGGGGCATGGTGGTCCCGTTCCTTGAACGGCCGATCCCCTTTGACTTTGCCCTTCCCGGCGTCACCACGATTGCCGTTGACCCGCACAAGATGGGGATGAGCACGATTCCTGCCGGGTGCCTCTTGACCCGGGACCCGGAGATGCTGGACGCCCTCAATATTGCGACCCCGTACCTGACGGTCAAGCACGAGTATACGCTTGCCGGCACCCGGCCCGGGGCGCCGGTGGCCGGCGCACTTGCCGTGCTCGATTATCTCGGCATGGATGGCATGAAAGCCGTAGTTGCCGGCTGCATGAAGAACACACAGCGGCTGATTGCCGGCATGGAAACGTTCGGGTTCCCCCGGGCCGCCACGCCGGATGTGAACGTCGCGACCTTTGTTGCACAAACCGTGCCCACACCCTGGAAGGTGTCATGGACACGGCAGGGGCACCTGCGGATCGTCTGCATGCCCCATGTGCACCGGGACCGGATTGAGGCGTTCCTTGCAGATATAGGTGAGATGCATGCTTGATAGACTGGTAGAATCACTGGAAACCTGCCCGATGGTAAAACGGGGCGAATATAACTATTTCATCCACCCGATCACAGACGGGGTGCCGATCGTTGAACCGGCACTGCTCCGCGACGTATGCACCGCGATGATCAAAATGCTCGACCTCAACAAGGTGGACAAGATCGTCGTTGTTGAAGCGATGGGCATCCATATCGGCGCTGTGCTCTCGGTGATGACCGATATCCCCATGACGGTCATGAGGAAACGGGTGTACAACCTGCCCCATGAAGTTGCCGTCCACCAGTCAACCGGGTACTCAAAGGGCGAACTCTACCTCAACGGGGTCTACAAGGGTGACCGGCTGGTCATCATCGATGACGTGATTAGCACCGGCGGCACGATGCGGGCACTCCTGCAGGCGCTGGAGATCGCCGGCGCAGAAGTTGTGGATGTCTGCTTTGCCGTCCAGCGGGGCACCCCGTCCATCGGCCGCCCGTACAAGTCGCTGGTCAGGATCGAGGTCACCGAAAAGGTGCATGTGGTTGAACGATACCTCTGATATTATCAAAGAACTCAAAAAACGGGGGGCTCACAAGGTCGCCCTCCAGTTCCCTGAAGGGCTGAAACGGCGGGCAGCAGGTATCGCAGCAGACCTGAAAGCTGCCGGGTTTGAGGTGATCGTCAGCGGCGATCCCTGCTATGGTGCCTGCGATCTCGCACTTGATACACTCGCTGGTGCAGATGTGCTGGTCCATTTCGGGCATGCACCGGTTGACGACCGGCCCGATGTGATCTTCGAGCCGTTCCTCGTGGATTTTGACGTTGCCGTCCTGAAAAACGCAATTCCGCTCCTTCACCACAAGACTCTCTGCCTTGTCACCACCGTCCAGCATGCCCACCTGGTCCCCGCCATGGAGGCATTTTTACAGGCAAAGGGATTTGATGTGCGGGTTGCTGACGGCAGCGGGCGCACACCCGTGCGGGGGCAGGTGCTCGGGTGCAGTTTTGCTGCGGCCCGCGTTCCCGGTACAGAAGAATGCCTGTTTGTCGGCACCGGCGTCTTCCACCCGATCGGCATCGCTCTTTCCTCCAACGCCCGGGTAGTAGCCCTTGACCCCCTCACGGGAGCAGCACAGGGGGTGAACAGCGATGCCCTCCTGCGCCGGCGGTTTGCGGTGATCGAAAAAGCACGGGGAGCCACGACCATCGGGATTATANNCGGCTCGCCGGCCTTTCTCCCCATGCAGTCCTTGTCACCCTGAGGGAAGTGAGCCCGGACGAGCTGCTCAATTTAGGCTTTGACTGCTATGTCAACACCGCCTGCCCCCGGCTTGCGTATGATGACCAGGTCCGGTTTCCGGTACCAGTCCTCTCACCGCAGGAGTTTGAGGTCCTCTGCGGCGTGCGGGCATGGGACGACTACGCGGTTGACGAGATCTAAATGAAGCTCAAGAACCTTGAGATGGCATTGCAGCGCCTCGCCGGCTATGCAAAGCCACGGGCGTCCCTTGAACAGTACCAGACACCGGCACCTCTTGCCGCACGGCTCCTCTACCATGCCTACATGAAACGGGATATCGAGGGAAAACGCGTCTGCGATCTTGGCAGCGGCACCGGCGTGCTTGCGATTGGTGCCGCTCTCCTTGGCGCAGCAGCGGTGACCGGGTATGAAATCGATGAGAACGCCGTAGAGATTGCCAAAAAAAATGCCGCACTGCTGGATGCAGAGGTGGAGTTCAGCGTTGCAGACGTCACCGATACCCAGTCTGCGGAGATCTCAGGGCCATTTGACACCGTGGTCATGAACCCGCCGTTTGGCGCCCAGAAAGAACATGCCGACCGCCCGTTTATAGACAGGGCCATCCAGGTCGCGCCCATCACCTNNATTCACGCCTATACAAAAAACCGTGCACAGATCACCGAACGGGTCGGCGGTACATTCCCCATCCGCCGCACGTTCTTTTTCCATACAAGGGATGTGCAGGACATCGAGGTCGAGATCTTACGACTACAACGCCGGCAGTAACCCAACCCCGCACAATCCGCCAGACGATCACCGGCCTTGCTGCGGCGCACATGATCACCGACATCTACCTGCCGGTCCTGCCGGCAATCCTGCCGGTCCTGATCGCTGCAAACGGCTATTCCTATTTTGCCGCGGCACTGCTTGTCACCGCGTACAACATCACCTCCTCATTCACCCAGCCGGTCATCGGGTGGCTGTCCGATACCCGGGGTATCACGATCAGCATCAGCATCAGCCTGTTGATCAGCGGGGTCTTTATCGGGCTCATGGGTCTCGCCCACAACTATTATCTTATCATGGCCTTTGCTGTCCTTGCTGCCCTCGGGCATGCCTTCTTCCACCCGACCGCACTGAGTATCGTCAGCCGGTCCTGCACAAGCGAAAACCGGGGGAAACTCACGTCATATTTTGTCGTGGGGGGCAATATCGGGTATGCAATTGGCCCGGTGCTTGCCGGTGCACTGGTCTTCTGGCTTGGGCTCCGGGGGCTCCTCATCCTTATTATCCCGGCACTGGTCATGATCGTTCTCTTAAAATTCCTGCTGCCCGGGGGAATGACCGGGGCCTGTGACGCGCCGGTAAAGGTTACAACAGTATCTCCCGTGGCGGCGTCAGGAAAACCCTTTATGATCCTGCTCGTCGCCTCGATTCTCCGGGCATGGTCGGTGTATGCCGCGATCACGTTCCTGCCGATGTTCCTTGTCTCACAGGGTTACACGCTCTTTATTGCAAGCATGATTGTCACCCTGATGCTGCTTGCCGGTGTCGCCGGGCAGGTAATGGGCGGGAGCATCTCTGACCGTATTGGCAAAAAAGAGTTCATGATCCTTGGGCTGGTCGCCTCGGTACCGACCTTTTACCTGTTCTTTGTCAGCTCAGGCATCATCGCGATCCTCTGGCTTATCCTCTTTGGCTTTGCGCTCTGGTCGACGTTTGCGGCTGCCGTCGCCATGTCCCATGAGCTGATGCCGGGAAATATCGGGCTTGCGTCGGGGCTCATGCTCGGGCTGGCGATTGGCGTAGGCGGGCTTGGCGTTGCCGTTAACGGTATGATCGCCGACCACTACTCGCTTGCTGCAGCGCTGGGTACTATCCCCATCCCGCTCATCCTTGCAATCGTTCTCATGCTGGTGCTCCCGTATCCGTGGAAAGCCTATGCACAGCGGCACGGGTGAGGATTTTTATTCATTCACTCCGCTTTCACAAAGGCCGGGCATATCCAGAGCAGCGAGGATGTACCTATGATGAATTTCCCCGGAGTGTCTGATTGACCAGGTACCATTCAGAAACTATAAAATTTTTAGTCGCCAGAATGGGATTATACCCGTTTAAAAACCTGCGACCGTCAACAGGCTTATAAAGTCGGATTCTCTAACGGAGATAGGTGAAAAAATTATGGATAAGATGGGCATTATCGCATTACTTATCGGGCTTGTGCTGATCGCTATCGGGGCTTATGCAATCTGGATATTTTTGCCGGATGTTATTACCGCGGTAAAAGGTCTAATCGGGATTGTCGTCCTCGTTGCCGGGCTGATGGCGCTGGTATTCGGGGTCCTGATCATCAAAGAGTAAGAATTTTTTTTTTGTGAGCGCAGCAGATTTTTAAAGAAATGTTCCATTAATGGCGAATTTTTAAAAAGAAGCGGTCGTGGCAAAATACCATCGACCGATTATTTTTGAATCTGGTGATTCTTTAATAACGACCACCAAGATAAAATCGGGTGGTTTGACCTGTCCAAAATGTCAAAGAACCAGGATTGGTTGATCCGGCAATCAGCAAACGTCATATTCAAAAATAAATTCAGTTCTTCAAGAGAACTTCACAATACATAATGGGTAAAGTGTCAGTATAGCCCCTAACTTTTTTTATTACTACGACGAAATTTCCGAGAAATTTTTGCAACTAAAACCGAATTGAAAAAAGTAACAATGGTTTATCAGTATACATTTTTCGTTTTATGAAACCATTATGGAGTCTATCGCATCTTGGGGGTCGCCACAGCGGCGGGGGCGGGGGCGGAGGCATTGCCGAAGCCCCCAGGAGCGTGAAAACCTTTGTCAAAGTGCTATTTTCGGAAGATTTTTGTGTAAAAGTTAGGGGCTAAAATAGTACATTACCCTAAAACAATAATAGCTTCAAGGGACGTTACTCTCTGATACCGATATCAGGGACAACCTGTACACAATTTTTCATACGAATGGCTGGTACAAAATTCTGCTTATAGCAGCACGTTATCACAAACTGTCCGATCTTTTCTTAGAAAAAATGTTATATTCATGGAATTTTCGACTGATAACACGGAATGGAGATACCTTTTTGATACATTGAATAATTGGACAGGTATCAAGTCGGGATCCGTGTTGCCTTGTAGAACCCCCGTGATTCCGCGTCATTCCTGCTGGCAAATTGCATATCTTTCATCCTGAACTGCCAGACAATCCTACCCTGCGGGGTTACCTCGATGATCCGGTTTGCCGCAGTAATCAGGGTATTCCCGTTCTGCAACCGGTCGGCATCACGGACAGGTTGGGAGAAGCCCGTATCTTTTGGAATAACATAACTCCACACAACTTTACCTGTGGGGTCAATCTCGATAGCTACAGGTGGCCTTCCCGGATTTGCAAAAAGGATATTCCCGTCGGGTTCAACCTCGGGATCATGCTGCTGGACCATGATGCCTTCTCCCATGGTCTTTACAACCTTTCCATCCCTGTCGACTTCGACGGTCAGGTTAAAATTCCTCAAACTGATGAGGGTATCGCCATTTTGCAGGCGACTCGCAGCATTGGTGTGTGTCCATCCCTGATCATTGATAGTGTCATAAGGTGAATGATCAAACTGATCTTTTGCGTACCAGGACCAGACAACCAATCCCTGTGGGGTGATCTCTCGTACCTCTGCATCCTGTATTGTGTCGAGCCCGTATCCCCCATCCACTATAAGAGTGTCACCATTCGAGAGTCGCTCAGCATCATGGGAGGCTTTTGGATCGATAAATTTCCACACAATGGCTTTCGAAGTGCGGTTGATCTCATAGATTCCATTACGCGGGAATACCGCAAGGATATCGCCATTTTGTAGAGACACAACAGAAAACCCGGGATTTACATAATCGGTCAGGTCTTCCGGAACATTGTACTGCCACACGATTTCGCCCACCATGTTCACTTCTATGATTCTTGGGTGGTCCAGATCATGGAGATCCCCCAGTAGTGTTGTGCCAGGAGCAATCATTTCGGGAACCAGGACATCTACGACAAGAGCGGGATCTGCAATTCCACGAGGCTGTGCGACAACCTCCGGGGAACGGGTTACTTCAGGTGGGGCGACAGTTGATGATGGCCCTGCCGTGATCGCTGTCGTTGTGGATGGACCCGTGCTCCCTTGAGGAGATGTGCACCCGGCAGCAAGAATCACAGCAATGCAAAAAATCAAAAGAGAGATAATTATGCTTTTACGCATATCTCTGTGATTATATTCTGATGTGATAATTATTGCTTTTTGGTTTCCATGATATCCCATGAACCCAGACAAATTTCTTTTAGTGGTTCTGGAGAAATACAAAAGACAATATTAATGATTTATAAAAAGTGATTTAAAATTGGTAAAAATGAACATGAAATCCTCGTTGGGTATTTGCTGCATGGTGAGCGTGTTATTGATGATAGGCATATTCAGTGCTGGATGTACATCACCTCAAAATGGGCAGAGTACTGCACAAAATAATCCTCCGGCTGCCACAACACCTTCTCAAACCATGAATCCAGCAATCGCACCGACAACGCCAGCTGCAACACCGGCTTCAACAATTGCTCCAACAACCATCATGTCAACCGCAACAACCCAGACCAGCGATATTTTAACGGTGACCCTTAATTCAGCAGTGAAGAAAACTCAGGTCGGGAGTTCCACCAATATGCCCGGTCATATTTTTGTTGTACTGGATATTACTATCCAAAATAATGATAAAAATAATGCTTTTAAATATACTGACGCATCATTTGCAGTGTTCGATAAATTAAACAAGAACAGACGTATTGCGATAACTTCCAAAATTAATGGCGGGCTTGATAATCCTTTGGCATCAGGAACGATCCCGCTAAAATCAAAAACAACCGGTCAAATAGTTTTTGGTGAGGACGACAATTCAAATTCATACAAGTTATATGTTTCAGATTCCACAGGAACTGTGCTAACAACCATAGATAATATAAATATTCCATAAAAACCGGAACAATACTGTTTCACATTTTTTTTTGATTATACCATTAGGTCACCGTCTTCATAAAAATGAGATTCCAGAGATGAAACCTATGCGATCAACCGTCATCAAAATGAAAATCCGGATTTAGACCCGGTATACTATACTATAAAAGGAAAACAGGGATCGTGATAATTTTTTTAATACCTGAGTTTTAGAAAAGATCCCCGGCATATCCTTCTGAATCAGCATTTCCACCGCCCGAAATACATGAGTGCCGCAAGAACTGCGAGCATAACAACGATCAATACCGGTTTCAACAAGTGTGACTCGATGATTGACGATAATGCCTGGTAAGGATACCTGTAAAAAAACGACCGTCGCCACACCGGTTCCGGTGTGGGCGAAGCCGGGTTACATATCCGGCATTTTCATGGCAATCAAGGCAGCATGGACGGCAATAAGAATATAGAGCGGGAACAGGATGGTATAGGATAAAGACTCGCCGCCGAACCGGAGCAGCCAGAGCGTCACGGTCACATCGAGCTGAAAGATGAGGATCCCCCACCATTTGCCCAAATAGTTGTATCCCTGGCCGGGGAGGAGGAAATTCAGGAGTGCCGCGATCTTCGGGTTCTTCCGTATACGGGGTCTCCGGGAAATGCCACGGGGAAGATACATCAGGGGTATTCCCGCTTTTGCTGATACCAGAACCGATTTCCAGCGGACGGCACTGTTCTCATCCGCGAGAGCGCCTATCAGGGACGGTGCAACGCACTTATCATGGATCGCCCCGAGGAGATCGATTGCCTTCAAGCGGATATCAAGATCGGCATCTTTTCGTGCGGTTTCAAGCACATTTATGGCAGATATTCCCATATCCCTGAGTGCTCCCCATTCCTGCATGCCATAAAATAACCGGGCTTTATCAAGGGAAGTCTCCGGTTTCCACCCAATCTTTGCAAGCGCGAATGCAGCACCGTACCGGACATACTTGTCCTTATCACCGAGAGCTTTTTTCAGGCCCGGAATCGCACGTTCATCGCCGATCTCCCCCAGGGCAATTGCACACCCCCACCGGACTTCTGCCAGCTGATCGTCCAGGGCCTCAAGAAGCGGGTCAACCGCCAGGGGATCTTTGATGACTGCCAGTGCTTCAATAATCCCCAGTCGCAGGGCACGGTTTCTTGTTTTCAATTTTTTCAGAACGGTCCCGATCGCGACAGGGCCTAAAGATCCCAGCGATTTTGCTGCAGCGATCTGGAGCTCAAAATCATCGTTGGTGAGCGCCTGGATCAGGCCGGGGATATCCCCGTTCTTTGTCATGCCTGTAATATCCGGTTTTTGTTTTTTGTGTCCGAGCAAATCCATAACCCCACCTCATAAATCCGGCATTTTGCGGGCAATATCCCACGCATGAACAGCAAAGATGACCGATACCGGAATCGGTATGGGGATTCCGGGAACCTGAAGGAAAATCAGGAATATGTACGTCCAGATTATTTTCAACGGGAAGAGGGTGAACATCAGCAGTGTTGTCATGTAAACCTGGAAAACAAGGAACCCCCACCATTTTCCCAGGTAGTTGTATCCCAGTCCCAGGAACAGGAAATTAAGAAGACCTGCGGCCCAGGGGTTCTTTCTTACCCGGGTCCGTTTGCTTAAGGCCCAGGGAAGATAGGGTACGGGGACCCGGCATTTTTTTGCGGCGATGAGTGCTTTCCACCGGTTCTTTGCATTGCTATCCCGGAGCATACTGCCACAGACGTCCTGGGGTACCGGCACATGCATATGTTCAAGCGTTTCAATCGCCTCGTACCTTACATCAGGATCGGTATCTTTTACTACCCGGGACAACGGCCCTATCGCTGCTGTGCCCAGAGGGATAATATCCTTCCATTCATGAAGTGCTATCAGCTGCCAGGTCTTTTCTTCCGGGGTCTCCGGTTGCCAGCCAAGTTGCCGGAGGGCGACCGCTGACCCGAATCTCACATACTTATCCGGGTTCATGAGTGCGTTTCGGAGTGAGCTTGTCGCAAGAGGATCGCCAATCTCTCCAAGCGCAAGGGCGCTCGCCCACTGGATTTCAGAGTGTGCGTCGTTCTCCAGCAGGTAGATTAACGGTCGTACTGCCCGTTTGTCTTTGATACCAGCAAGCGCTTCTATTGCCCCCAGTTTTCCGGGAAGATCATGCTCCAGGAGGGCATGAAGAAGGTGATCTACTGCTTCGGTTCCGAGAGTTCCCAGCGCTTCGGCCGCTTTCCATTGCACCGTGAAATCCGGGTGCTGCAACAAGCGGGTTAACTGTCCTATATCGTTTCTCTCCCGCAATCGTTCAATATCCGGACGAGTCTTGTGAAACTGGAGAAGCTCACAAACTGATTCCATGGTATCACGACCACCCTGTCTGGTACAAGGATTGCCGGATTTCCTGTACTCCGGAACAGGTACCTGGTATTCCTGCTTCATCCAGAATATCAGAGACCACGGCTGCGTACTGCAGCCGGATACCTGCAGGAATACCTTTGCTGGTTATTGCATACCGTCGATAATGGCCGCATTCTGTCAGTTCGCGTCCCATGTTAATGAACCCCCGGAGATTACGACAATATTTTCTGTACCGGTTATTTTCAAATCGTGACACGATAATGCTTCACCTGTTTTTCAGATGAACCCGTGAACCCGGTCAGAAACTGGCACATCATTTCCGCCGCCCGTACATGATGAGATCGAATTCTTTCTTTCTGCGATACCGTGCCCATCCGGCATACCCGATACCGACCATAACGATACAGATCACGGTCAGGACAAGGTTGTGCATCAGGAGCCCGGCGCCCCAGGCACCCAGCCCGATCATAATCTCGAGGGCATTTGCCGCCGGGGGTGATTTTGCCACCGGCTGCGGAGTTGCGATCGAAGCCTGAGCCGGGTTAGGGGCCGACGTTTGCTGAGCGGCACCGGAAGCCGGGTTGGCGGCAGATGGGACGGTTGTGACAGGAGCCGGGTTAGGGGCGGACATCCCCATCGGTTCGCTGAAGAGGGCAAAGTCCGAGAAATGGGTGGCTTGGGCTGAAACCGACCGGGTACCGGGGTTGGTTGTGGTTGAAAGGGACTCCCATGTTTGGGTCGATGTGCGGTAGTCCCGGATGACCGGTTCCTTGTTATTTGTCGTGAGGGCATTCCACTGGTTCTGGGTGGGGGTGAAGGTAATGGTGATACCCGGGCTGAACTGAGCGCCATCCGGCCCGCACTGATACCCAATACCGCTGAACGTATCGTGCGATCCGGTCTCGGTTGCCGGTACCGAGCTGATGCTCATCGGCTGGATGTGAACATCAGCAAGCGGGTGACCGGCGCTGTTGGTTGCTTTGATACCCTGCGGAAGGGTCAGCAGCGCTACCTGGTCGTTAGACTGAACATCAATTGCTGCGGTAAGCACGCCGTTGATATCGGTTTTGAGCGGCGCGGTGTCCGTAAAAACCTGGGGCGGAGTCTGCTGCGCTGGTGTCGTCACGGGAACTGTCACACCGGGCGTTGGGGAATTTATCGCGCCACTGCCGCCACCTTGCGACTGCTGGCTGGCGGCGGCCTGTGCAGCGAACCCGATCATCCCGAAGATCGAGAGCCCCGTAGAATTCGCATTGAACCAGTCAAGGTTTGTACTGGAATCATACCCGACCCACCGGGTGGTCAGAACCTGGGGGGTGTCGCTGTTATCCGGATACCGGATAACCCGAATCGATCCAATACCTCCATTCTGGGATACCCATGTGTCGTTGATACTCATGTTGAGTACCACAGCGCTCGGGGCCAGGTTGCTGTTGATATTTTCGGTGTTGGTGAAATTGACGGTATAGGCGATGTTCATAGTATTGGTGATACCGGCATTCTGTGCAGCCAGCTGGAAGGCATGAACAGTATTCGTTGTTGCGCCCTGGGTGATCGTGATGTTGACCGGGGCGTTCGCCGTATAATTAGTCAAGGCCACGGACAGGGAGGTCGAGACGTCTCCGATCGATGGATCCAATGTCGCGGTGACCGGATTGCTCTGCATGACGACCTGGCTGACATTCGCAACGGTGTAATCCCCGGTGGTTGCGTTGATGGTGACGTTTTCAGCAGACACCGTGGTGGTCTGCCAGAACGCGTTGCCCCCGGTGACGGTGAGGGTTGTATTGGTGGTGTTGGTGATACTGCCACCGGAGGTCCTCAGGGTAGTTATATTGACACTTAAAGTCTGGTTGTTGCCCACGGTCGAGAAACTGGTCCCGTTCAGAGCGGTGGTTGTAGTGACCGGTGGCGTATACCCGGTGACCTGCACCGTGCTGCTGTTGGTCAGTCCGGCACTGTTCATGACGGTGAGCTTGACATTGAACACCTGTGGCCAGACAAACGTATGGACCGGGTTCTGTTCTATCGAGGTATTCCCGTCCCCGAAGTTCCAGTTCCATGATAAATTGGTGCCGGTTGAGGTGTCATTGAACTGTACCGCGAACGGGACGGTGCCGGAAGTCACATTGGTCGTGAAGCCGGCGACCGGGGCTGTTCCACCTCCGCCAAGACTACCTCCTCCGGGACTGACCGTGATGTATCCGGTCTTCCGCGTGCTGGTGTAGCCTCCGGTATTGTATGCCTGCAATGCGACCGTGTAGTTCCCTGCTGCAGTATATGTATGCGACGGGTTCTGTGCCGATGACCCGGTGGGCTGGAACCGCCACACATCATTTTTATAGCCGCCACTGTCCCACCCACCCATCAGTACGATGCTGCCGTCCGGCATCGCCACACTGCTGAGATCGTTTCTTGCCGTCCACCCGGCACTCGCGGTCAGCTGAGTCCATGTTATGCCGTTATCGGTAGACCGCCATACGTCATTTTTATAGCCGCTGCTGTCATAACCGCCCATGAGTACGATGCTGCCATCCGGCAGTGCCACACTGCTGTGACCGGTTCTTGCCGTCCACCCGGCACTTGCGGTCTGCTGAGTCCATGTTATGCCGTTATCAGTAGACCGCCACACGTCATTCCTACGGCCACCGTCATCCAAACCGCCCATGAGTACAATGCTCCCATCCGGCAGTGCCACACTGCTGTGAAATTTTCTTCCCGTCCACGCAGCACCCGAAGTCTGCTGCGTCCATGTAGCGCCTTTATCCGTTGACCGCCAGGTGTCATTCCAACTGCCCCACCAAGTCTCACCACCTGTGAGGACAATGCTGCCATCCGGCATCGCCACACTGCTGTGATATTCTCTCCCTACCCACCCGGCACTTGCGGTTTGCTGTGTCCACGTTGCCCCATTATCCGTTGACCGCCAGACGTCATTCTTTCCGCTGCCATCAAAACCACCCATCAGCACAATGCTGCCATCTGGTAATGCTACACTGGTGTGACCGAATCTTGCCGTCCAACCGGCACTTGCGTTCACCTCAGTCCACGAAACGCCATTGTTCGTTGAGCGCCACACGTCATTATTCGAAATGCCGGTATTACCGCCCATCAGCAAGATGCTACCGCCCGACATCATCACGCTGCTAAAATCGCTTCGTGCCAACCACCCGGCATTCGCAGTCTGCTGCGTCCACGCATCTGTGTAATTCTCATCGCCAAAGAACCAGGCCCAGCCGGTGGGGCTGTGCGATGACATGTCGCTAAAGGAGACCGAAAGCGGGGCAGTACCGGAAGTGGGAATGCCATAGAACATTGCGGTGGGTTTGACGGATCCCCCGGAACTGGCAGTGATATAGCCGGTCTGTCGCGTGCTATTGTATCCGCCAGCGTTGTATGCCTGCAACGCTACTTGATAATTTCCCGGAGCGGTATAGGTATGCGAGGGGTTCTGCACCGATGACCCGGCGGGTTGGAATCGCCACACATCATACATATAGTGGGAGTCATATCCCCCCATCAGGATGATGCTGCTATCCGGTATCACCATACTGCTGAATCCCTCTCTTGCCGGCCACCCGGCACTCGCATTTATCTCAGTCCACGTAGCGCCGTCGTCTATGGAACGCCATACGTCATTATCAGAATGCCAACCGCCAACGCCGCCGGGGGGCCAACCGCCACCGCCCATCAGCACGACGCTGCCATCCGGCATCACCACGCTGCAATGACCTCCTCGTGCCGACCACCCGGCACTCGCATTTATCTCAGTCCACGTAGCACCATTATCTGTGGATCGCCATGTATCATTGTATAAACTGTTGAAGCTGTTGATTTCACCGCCCATCAGCACAATGCTGCCATCCGACATCACCACAGTGGAGTGTTCAGCTCTTGGCGACCATCCGGCACTCGCGGTCTGCTGCGTCCAATGTGTGCCGTCATCTGTGGACCGCCACACGTCGTTATAATACGTGCCGCCGTTACGACCGCCCATCAGCACGATGCTGCCGTCCGGCATTGCAACGGCGCTTTGATACTCTCTGGTCGACCACCCGGTACTCGCGTTCATCAGTGTCCAGGTAGCTCCGTAATCCGTGGACCGCCAAACGTCATTCTTGCAGCCGCTGCTATAACCCCCCATGAGGACGATGCTGCCGTCCGGCAATGCCACGCTACTCTGATAACCTCTTGCAGACCACCCGGCACTCGCGGTCTGCTGCGTCCACGTAGCACCTTCGTTCGTCGACCGCCACACGTCATTGGTAAAGTTGCCACTGCTACTGTCATAACCGCCCATCAGTACAATGCTGCCATCCGACATCACCACGTTGCTGAAACCCCATACCAAACCCGGGACATTCCCGCTCACCTCCGTCCAAGGCTGCGTGTAATTCTCGTCACCGAAGAACCATGCCCAGCCGGTGGGAGCGTGGGATGACGAATCAGAAAACGAGACGGTAAGTGGAGAAGTGCCGGAAGAGGGAGTGCCGGAGAATGAAGCGACCGGGGCTGCGATCCCAGAAGCACTAGCCAGCGGGAGATAGTCGATATTTCCCGTTGTGATTGTATAGATGAAATCGCAGATCCTATCATGATTAGTATCAATGCACGTCTGTGAATAACCCGTGCCGGAAGGATTTGCCCAATAGTTCCCGCCAAGGTAAGGACCGCCGTTAATGTTCGTGCCTGTTGTCTGTGTGGTATTCCACGTATTTCCCAAGATAGTGCCGTCGAAATTTACATTGACCGTGTTGGAGAAGTAATTGTCATAAATCGTATTCGAACCCGGTGTTCCTGGACTTGCATCAAATTCTATTCCGGAGATACTGTTGTTACGAATATTATTGTGGTAAATCTGGTTGTTGGTCGCAGATGACCCTTCTATCTTAATGCCATAATAACTATTTTCAAAAGTATTGTTAGTAACAATATTATTTTGTCCGTCGTAAATCGCAAGTTCCGAATTGCCAGAAACAACATTATCCGTGATGGTATTCGAATTACTTCCCGGCCAAATTGCAATCCCTGTACCCGCCGAAACCGTGCAATTGCTTATCGTGTTGGATGTGGATGATATCAGGAAAATACTATCATAATTATTTCTTCCCGTGATATGTTCTATTTGTCCGTTTGATACCTGGTAGAAATCTATACCTTGCCACGTACCATTCACGGTCACATTTTTTACGGTAATATCTGAAAGTGGTCCCCCGGTATATGCATAAACTCCATGGATATTAGTTGAAGAAGGCATTACGCCGTCAATAGTATGACCCATTCCATCGAACGTGACATGTGAGGTGGTGATTGTAATGCCATTCCATGGATCACTAGAGGGTGTATTCGTGATGTCATTCTGGAGTTCATACGTGCCCGGGGATGAAATTACCGCAGGGCCGGTTATCGGGATGGTAGTAGTACCCGAAGTCACATTGATGTACCCGATCTTCTGCGTGCTGTTGTATCCGCCACTGTTGTATGCCTGGAGCGTGACCGTGTAGTTCCTTGCTGATGTGTAGATGTGAGACGGGCTCTGCAGTGACGAGCCGACGGGCTGGAACCGCCACACATCATTTGTATTGCTGCCGCTACGCTGACCACCCATCAGCACAATGCTGCCATCCGGCATTGCCACGCTGCTGAAACCAGATCGTGCCGACCATTCGGCGCCTACGTTCACTTCTATCCACGTCGCGCCGTTATCAATAGATTGCCAGACGTCATTCCTATAGCCACTAGCATCCTCCCCGCCCATCAGCACGATGCTGCCGTCAGGCATCGCCACGCTGCTGAGACGGGTTCTTTTCGCCCACCCGGCA
The DNA here is from genome assembly GCA_003136075.1 of Methanoregula sp. GTDB lineage: Archaea > Halobacteriota > Methanomicrobia > Methanomicrobiales > Methanospirillaceae > Methanoregula. The sequence continues at coordinate 17,284 of PNBP01000035.1, forward strand.
CTCGTGTTCACTTGAGTCCAGGTAGCGCCGTTATTCGTCGATCGCCACACATCATTCTTCAATCCGCTACTGGTTGAACCACCCATGAGTATGATGCTGCCGTCAGGCATCGCCACGCTGCTGTGACAGTATCTTGCCGACCACCCAGCGCTTGCATTCACTTCCGTCCAATGTGCGCCGTTATCTGTCGATCGCCACACGTCGTTATAATAGGTGCTGCCGGCAGTTCCGCCCATCAGTACGATGCTATCATCCGGTAATGCCACGCTGCTGTGACATTCTCTTGCTGACCACCCGGCACTTGCGTTCACCTCAGTCCACGTTGTGCCATTATCCGTTGACCGCCACACGTCGTTATAATAGGTGCTGCCGGCAAAAGCATAACCGCCCATCAGCACGATACTGCCATCAGATAATGCGACGCTGGTGGGATAGTATCTCGCTGACCACCCGGCACTTGCGTTCACTTCTGTCCACGTTGCACCTTGATCTGTCGATCGCCACACGTCATTATAATCAGTGGGAGATGAATGAAGCCCGCCCATCAGCACGATACTGCCGTCCGGCATCACAACGTTGGTATGTTCAGCTCTTGTCCCCCACCCGGCACCCGGAGTCTGCTGCGTCCACGCTCCCGTGTAATTTTCATCGCCAAAGAACCAAGCCCAGCCGGTGGGACTACCTGATGAAGAATCGGTAAACGAGACTGTAAGCGGGGCAGTGCCAGATGTTGAAGTGCTGGAGAATGAGGCGCTCGGTGCCGTTCCACCTCCCCCGGAACTGACCGTGATGTACCCGGTCTTCAGGGTAATGTTGAACCCGATATTATTGAATGCCTGAAGGGCTATCTGATAGATCCCTGCTGTGGTGTAGGTATGGGACGGGTTCTGTACCGACGACCCGGCGGGATTGAACCGCCACACATCATTCTTCAATCCGCTACTGGTTGAACCACCCATGAGTATGATGCTGCCGTCAGGCATCGCCNNTCTTGCCGGCCACCCGGCACTCGCGGTCTGCCGAGTCCAATGTGCGCCCTCATCCGTCGACCGCCACACGTCATTCTTAGGGCCGCTACCGTCTGTCGCAGCACCACCCATGAGCACAATGCTGCCATCCGGTTCTGCCACGCTGGTGTGAGCGTATCTTGCCGTCCACCCGGCACTTGCGTTCACCAGCACCCACGTTGCGCCGTTGTCCGTAGACCGCCATGTGTCGTTCTCGGGGCCGTTAATGTCATAACCGCCCATAAGGATAATACTGCCGTCGGGCATCGCCACACTACCGAAACTATCTCTTGGCGACCATCCGGAACTTGCGTTCATCAGTAACCAATGTGCACCGTCATCCGTCGACCGCCACGTGTCATTCCGGTCGCCGAAATCCACGTCAGAACCACCCATCAGGACAATACTGCCGTCGGGCATTGCCACGCTGGTATGATCGGATCGCGCCGACCACCCGGCACTCGCGGTCT
>PNBP01000155.1 GCA_003136075.1 Methanoregula sp.
TTCGTGGCCAGAGTATCGGGACGATATTTGGCCCGCAATACATACGAACAACAAATAACATGCAAACCGGTGCGGGAATGTTTTCGCAGATGGTAAAAACATCACAACCGGGGGATTATGATGTGTACTTCACAGATACCACCGGGTTTATTGGCGATATTACCTATCATGTGACATCTCCGACTCCGGTTCAGACACCAACCACGATCCCGACAAAAACAGTCATAAAGACGCCGACAAAAACGCTCACACCCCTTTCCACCCCAACACCGTCACCAACACAATCCCCTTTGTCTATCTTTGTCGTTCTTGGGGCACTCGGAGTGTCTGCATTGATTTGTTCAGGGACATTAAGGTCGCGAAAGTAACGGGGATTCATTCTTCTTTTTAACGTTAGATGAAACACTGTTTATCTTAAGGTAATACTTTATTTTCTGATGAACGTGAGTTTTTACTCTACCAAAAAATACAAGGTTTATTTTAGGGTAAAACTGTTGTTTGCATGCGGAAATTGCATTTCCATCGTTATAATGGTGCATAGTACCTGGGTGAATTCGATTTGCTCTTATTGGTGTAAACTGTTTATAAGCTTTTTTGAAATCATGAAGAGAATCACGCAGTCGCTCCCGGAGGCTTTTTCGCCCATCATGCTTTTGGCCTCCACCGCTTGAGCCTCATCCAATAGTTTCCGGTAATCATCAGAAAGGTGATGAANNAGGGGATGCTCCCATTGGGGTGCTTCCCCGTTCTAGGGAGAGAGGGGGTACCCTCTAATTATTGTTGAGACTAAGTGAATGAGGGGAAAAAGAGAGTTTCAACAGAACTAAAAAATTATTACAATTTTTTAGTTTTCCAGAGATATGCTTCATACAGGATAAGAATCACCGTAACAAAAACCCCGCCAAGGAAAAATGCCAGTGCCGGATCCATGAACGCCGGTGAGGACATTGCGGTATCGTAACTGGCTTTTGCGACCATTATCCCGCCGGTTTCCCGGTTAGCTGCCATAGGTACCGCAGCAAGGGTAACCGACCCGGAAAGAAATGGCATGATGACCGTAATCCCCAAAGAACCGACAATCACGACCGCAAATAATGAGGCATATTTCAGGATAAGAGACCGGACATTTGCATGCCGTGGTGCGACAATTACCAGCTGGTTGGTAAGCGAATACAGTTTAATCTCCCTGCCTTTGACACTGTATTTTGTCTCAACAACAAAAATCAGGCCGGCATCGAGCAGGTTCTCAATATGATATTTTGATGTCGTTAAAGGAATTCCCAGTCGTTCAGTAATATCTGTCAGGCTCTTGGCGCCATCGCCCAGAAGGGTAAGGATGTCATTGGCCGTCTGGCTTGACATCGCTTTTGCTATCTTCTGGGCACGCTCATCGCCATGTTCCAAGAGAAGGACAGGATCAGTCATGGAGGGCTGCGATAATACGCTCCCGCCCGACATTCAGGGCAAGGTCCAGTTTGTTTATTTCCGGCCCGCAANNCCACCGCCTTTTCCGCCAAGTAGGGTGCAGACCTGTCCGATGATCTCTCCGGCATTGACCCGCGAGTCGCCAGAAGCCAGCACTACACGTGCAGTCTCACCGGATGCAATCAGGAGTGCAACCCCTCCTTTTTCGGAAACGGATGCGGCAAGGATTGAGAGCTCTTTTGCAGGAAGGTCGATATGTTTTACAATAACCGGAATCCCCCCGATAGTCTCAGGAGTCATCGTCTGCATTTCAAGATCGACCAGTTTTATGCTCATGCGTTCAATCTCTTTTTTCTGATCCTTCCACTCATTGAAGAACCGGGTAACCGTTGGCGGAAGATTTTCCACTTGTACCGACAGGATATCAGCTGATGCTGTTGCGATCTGTTCAAGGTGCTGCATATAGAATAATGCGGCCACACCAGCGGCAAACTCAATACGCTCGATACCGTCCTGAATATGCTCCACGCGGATGATTTTTATGACGCCAACCTCACCGGTGTTGCGACAGTGGGTACCGGCACATGCTTCAATATCGCCGGCAACTTTGACAATGCGGATATCTTTCCCGGGTGGAACACCTCCCTGGTACAAGGAAAATCCGTACATCTGCTCAGCCTTTGTCCGGTTCTCATGCGAAATATCAACCGGGAGGCTGGCCATGATCATCCGGTTTGCCGCGATTTCAATACGGCGCAGTTCTTCTGCCGTGATATGCTTAAAATGCCGGATATCCAACCTCGAACTTTCGCTTCCTTTCTGGGCTCCTGACTGGTGAATATGCGCACCAAGTACCTCTTTAGACGCATGGAGCAGGATGTGGGTAGCTGTATGGTGACGCATCAGTGACCAGCGCCGCTCTTCATCCACTATCCCTTTGATCCGCTCGCCGCGACGGAGCAAACCGCCATTCACATGATGAAGGATAACATCTCCTGATTTTATGACATCATCAACCCGTACCATACTTTCCTGGCTGACAAGTGAGCCGGTATCCGCGGGCTGTCCACCGCCTTCCGGATAGAACAGTGTCTGGTCAAGCACCGCATACCCATCAAAGAAATCAAGGACGATCGCATCAAACTCCGTGTCCGATGGCTGGTCATAATACAGTTTTTTCGTTGGTGGAAGGCCCTGCACCCGGTCGAGATACTTTGCTGTCGGCGATTCGACGATCTCCTTTTTCGATTCCGAATGCATATCGGCAATCTGGGAATAGAAGTTGTCAGGAAGATCGATGACCGCACCCTCCTGTGCCGCAATCTCTTTGATTAGTTCCGGGGGAAGTCCGTGTGAGTCATAGAGCGTGATAATCTCGGAAAGTGGAACCCGCTGGCTTTTTGCCTTGTAGGACTTTGCGATCTTCTGGACAATCCTTGTCCCCCGTTCAAGGGTTGCAGCATATTTCTCAACTTCCCGGTCGACAATCTCCCGGACGACGGCAATATCCTGCTCGAACTTTTTCATACCAACAATGTTCATCTGTGCTTCAATGAGATCGGCAAGGGAGTCCTTCATTTTCAGGTCATTCATCAACCGCAATGTCCGCCGTATAACCAGCCGTGCAAGATATCCTTCCCGAACATTTGAGGGTACAATGCAGTCCCCAAGCATGTAGGCAAGACAGCGGGTGTGATCGACAATTGCATACACCTTCTCGATGGGGGTGATCATACGGTCAAGTTTTTCCGGGGATATTTCGATAGCAGCGGCAACTTTTTTCCGCAGGTTGAACAGGTTTGTCCCGGAAATATCCATAACCCCGGCAAATTTTGCGCTTAACGCAAGGATTTTTGCATATTCCTTGTTGTCAAGCATATGGGAGAGCCCGGCCGAACTCATGACGGTACTGACCATTTCCGGGAAAACTGCATCGTAGATGGTAGGAGAACCTTTTGAAGCCCAGACCAGTCGTTCAAGCCCGTAACCGGTATCGACAATCCTGAGCTTCATCGGATAATACATCTCGCCGTTCAGATCGTAACCGGGGTGAGCGGTTTTCTGCCGGCCAAGGCTCATAAAAACCAGTGTTGCCACTTCGAGCCCGCCAATCATAATCTCAAGGCTTGGGCCGGCATTACCCCCACCAATCCAAGGGTGCTCCTTATACGTGACCTTGTTGAGATCACCACCAATACTTTCGAGGAACTGGTCACACAACTCAACGGTGCGATCCTTCCAGTAAATCTCCTCGGTGGGGGAGTTAAACGCATGGTGTGCCATCATCTCAAACGTGGTAAGGTGACGGCCGGATCGGCCTACGGAATCCAGATCGTTTAACCGGATACAGGGCGNNGGGCTGGGAAATGGTCAGTGGGTTTGCCGGTGGTGGCACAATCCCGCCGGTAACAAATGGCTGGAAATCCGCAATGGACGCAATGGTGAGATAGATATCATCACGCCACCGTGCGACGACCGGATAGCGCTCAATACGCGTATGCCCGTTTTTTTCAAAAAATGACAGGTATTGTTCGCGCATTTCGTCAAGAGTGTGGCACTTGAAGACAGGATTCCCGATAAAATTGTAGGGTTCGCAGGACGCATCGCCACAAACCTCACGGGAGCTGTCGCGCGTCCAGAACGCTGCGCCGCAGGTTTTGCAGATCTTCCGTGTCAACCCCTGTGTTTTAAAATAATCCAACTGGTATTCTTCTTCAAGCATGTTAAACCACGTAATTCCTGTACAGTTGATGATGCAGGATAATTAGTATATTGTTCTGACCTTATTTTTTCCAGGTTTCCTGGTACCATGCATCTATAGTATCAAATAATCCTGTTNNAAACACAAAGTCATTGCAGGTACAGAACTGGTCATCAACAACATAGTCTGAAGTCGCACCGGTCACCACAAAAAAATCAAGGTATTTTTTTACCCGGTGTTCATCGATAGCCATCAATGCTTTTTTTCCCCGTGCTCCACAGGTTTTGATAATCTCTTCGCGGAGTGGATCATCCAGAGCCTTCTTTTCCACCAGACGCTGCCAGATATCAGTCATGGGGTGTAGGCAATTATCGGTGGATCAGCAATGTACTGCCAGTTCCGTTTTGCCGCGAGGCNNATGTGTTGCCTCAATACACGGGAGAGGTGATGCCCGCATAACCGAATGTTTCAGTTCTGCCGAGAGAAAAGCATCTGCCCCGAAATTTTTTGCTTCTTCCAGCACCACCGGATCAAAACCGCTGCCGGCAACAACCGCAAGTCGGCTACAGGATTTCAATTCTCCCCAGATGCGAAGTTTGCAGGAAAGCCGCTGGGAAATCTCTTCCAATGACAGGGTGCAGGTTCCGGTCTTTCCAAGACTCATGTCTGTGATATCTTTTAAGGAGAGGAGATCGCACAGGGCATCGTTAACTCCACCGAACGCACGGTCAAAATTTGTGTGCATCACGTACAGGTTCATATCAGCAGACAGCACCTTCCGCATCAGGTTGGCAGTTCTCCCGGTAAGAGCGGTCAACGGCGTCCATAAAGGAGTGTGGTGGACAACGAGCATATCCGCACCCGCTCGGACTGCCTCCCGTACAACATGAGGTGTTGCGTCGAGGGCACAGCAAACGGTAGCAATTTCCGGGCGCCCTTCTATGACCAGCCCAATCTTTCCCCTGTCAAACTCATCTGCGAGAGTGGGGGGAGCCAGTCGTTCCATCTCTTCAATGAAGGAACCTATGTGCATATTAGGTGTATGAGCGGCAGCAAATAAAAACCATATATTACCACAAGTAATAACAGATATTTTAAATATTCATTAAACGATATTTTGTAGCATGCATAAGTCCATCGACCAGATCAACCAACGCATCAAGGAGGGCAGCGCGCGGGTCGTGACCGCGGAGGAAATGCCCGGGATCGTTGCCGAACTTGGCGAAGAAGGAGCCCTCAAAGAAGTTGATGTCGTCACCACCGGGACATTTGGAGCGATGTGCTCTTCGGGTGCCTTCCTTAATTTCGGGCATTCAGAACCCCCGATTAGGATGGAACGGATCTGGTTGAATAATGTGGAAGCCTATGGCGGACTTGCGGCAGTGGATACTTTTATTGGCGCAACACAGCAGTCTGACACGCTTGAAGACCAGTATGGGGGCGCACATGTCCTTGAGGATCTTGTAGCAGGAAAGTCGATCGAACTCCGGGCAATATCCCATGGGACCGACTGCTATCCGCGCCGTACAATCACAACAGAACTCCTTCTTGAAAACTTCAACCAGGCCGTCATGTGCAACCCGCGCAATGCATACCAGCGCTATAATGCAGCAACCAATACTACGGACCGGTTATTGCACACGTATATGGGGACACTCCTGCCCAATTCCGGGAATGTGACGTTTTCCGGTGCCGGTGTCCTTAACCCCATCTCAAATGACCCGAAATTCCGTTTGATTGGCAGCGGCGTCCCGATATTTTTATGCGGCGCACCGGGTATGGTCATCGGTGAAGGTACCCAGCATTCTCCTGCCGGGGGATTTGGTACCCTGATGGTAACCGGGGATATGAAAAAGATGAACCATGACTATATCCGGGCTGCTACGATGTATGGCTACGGGGTTACGCTCTATGTGGGCTTGGGTATTCCCTTTCCCGTGCTTGATCTGGATGTCGTGCGGGCAACGGCTGTCAGGGATGATGATATTTCCGTTGACCTGATCGATTATGGCGTGCCCAGCCGGAACCGTCCGCTTGTGCGCAAGGTTACGTACGCTGAACTTCGTTCCGGCTCGGTTGAGATACATGGAGAAGAGGTCCGGACATCCTCGCTTTCCAGCTTCCGCAAGGCCCGCAATGTCGCGCAGGAACTCAAAAAATGGGTGGAAAGCGGCTCTATGCTGATGGCACTGCCGACACGGAAGATCGATACCGTTAAAAGTGTTCATCCCATGCATGAAACTACCAAGGGACCGCGTGTACTGGATATCATGGACCGTCAGGTTGTGAGCATTGCCGAATCTGAAGAGATAAAAACCGCGGCACAAAAACTCCTGAAAGGAGAGACCAATCACTTGCCGGTAATTGACAAAACAGGCAGACTTGTGGGGATTGTGACAACATTTGATGTATCAAAGGCAGTAGCAAACCCCGGAAAAGCAAAATTTGTACGGGACATCATGAAAAAGAAAGTAGTCACTACCACCCCAGACGAGGCTGTGGATATTGCAGTGCAGAAACTGGAGCAGAACAATATCAGTGCATTGCCGGTTGTTGACGCACGTCAGCATGTTATTGCCATGCTTACGGCAATCAATCTCGGTAAACTCTTTGGCGGCAGGTGGCTGAAATGAAACTCCTGGTTAATTTTTCACGGGGAAAAGGGCGGGGGCCGATTATTGCACAGGTAGTCAGGGATACCGGGGTCCTTATCAATGTTGAACGTGCGGTTATCGATTCATCAGAAGGTGAAGCACTTATCGAAGTGCCGGATGACCAGTGCAAGCTGGTGCGCGATACGATGACCCGTCTGGGGGCAAAAGTCAACATCCTCGAGCATGGGATCAATCTCAACGAAAGTGAATGCATTGATTGCGGCGCATGCATCAGTATATGCCCGCGTGAAGTATTCTCGTTTGATCCGGAATGGAAACTAAAGATGGCTGAAGAGCGCTGTGTGCTCTGCGGCAAATGCATCGATGCGTGCCCCCACAAGGCGCTCACATTGCCGCTATGATCCGTGAACCGTTCGTCTTCAGGCAAACATTTGCCACCATCCTTGCGGATGCGCCGGAACATGTCGTTGCTGCAAAAAAAGGGATGATGGCAGCACGGCAGCAGATTGAGGCATATATCGCTCGCGACCCTTTTTTCCGCGACACGTTTGATCCCTATTCACCTGACTCGGATGACCCGGTTATCTGCAGGATGGCTTCCGCTGCGCGAAATGCCGGTGTGGGACCGATGGCTGCGGTCGCCGGCGCAATCGCACATGAGGGAGTCGCAGCGATGGTCGCTGGCGGTGCACATTTCGGGGTTATTGACAATGGTGGCGATATCGCACTGGTAAGTAACCGGAATGTCCGTATCGGTATTCATGCAGGAGCATCATCCCAGTCAGATAAATTTGCGTTCGTTGTGCCCCCGCAGGACACTATTCTGGGGGTCTGTACATCATCGGCAACAGTCGGCCCGTCCATCTCTTTTGGCGTTGCAGATGCCGTGAGCATCTTCGCAACCGATACCTTCATCGCAGACGCATGGGCAACAGCTATCTGTAACCAGATACGAGCCGATGATTTGTCTGTTCTTGATCATATAAAAAAAACGGATGTAACCGGTGTGCTTGCAATTATCGGAGACACCTTGATTACCTGGGGGAAACTGCCCCCCATAGTTCCTGCCGTTGTTGATGAACAGCTGATAAGCGCGGGTGACCGGTTATAACGTTGAACCGATATAGGAAAGTGCATCCTGGTAAGCGGTGTTTCCGGAAAATGTTGCAATCACGTTTTCACCGTCACTGATATACATATAGGGCTGATTATTTTTTATTGCAAACACGAGTTCCAGAAGGTCAATCTCATCGACTATGACACCTGGTACTAGTGCAGATGCGGGTTGAAGGTCAAGGCGTTCCCGGATCATCTCGTCCGGTAGGATCCTGAAAAAAAAGTAGAAAACCTGCCAAGCGTTAAGGAGATCAGAGACGATTAATTCATTAACGACGTACGGGTCAAGCGTCTGGAGTTTCCGCACAAGCGCATTTTCATCTTCTCCGCATTCTTCCAGCAGGCAGTCCGCAATTGTTACAAGTTCATGAAAGGGAAGAGAGGGATCGGCTGTGGCCATGATCTTAGTAGTACCACCTTTAACCGAGAAAAAATGATGCATGATTCATGTGCATTTCTTCAGAATAATAAACTATAATCTGGTAGGAGCGGAATGAATAAAGGTGAAAGAAGAGGATGTCGACTGGATTATCTATCATCTCATCATCCAGAAGCCAGTGACCGACGCAGAAACAATCTGTGCAGAAAGCGGTTTTGACGCACTCACTACTTCAGCGTCGCTGGGAAGGCTGGAGAAGAACCTGCTGATCGAGTTGACCGAGGGCAAAATACGGGCATTAAACATCGGCGAAGCACTTATCCGGTGCCAGATGAAATATACCGATGATCTTCCGTTCATTATTGAAAACGGTGTAATAAAAGCGAGGAAACCATAACATGCCGGAAAAGGAAGTTGTTATTCTGCGGATTGGCCATCGTCCGGAACGTGACCAGCGGGTAACGACTCATGTCGCGCTGACCGGGCGTGCACTGGGAGCCCGCGGTATGTATCTTGCAGCTTCTGATAAGGGTGTTGTCGAGAGCGTCGGGGATGTAGCAGCTCGCTGGGGCGGGACATTTTTTTGCGAGGATAACATCAAGTGGCGGACGTGTATCCGCAACTGGAAAGAGACCGGTGGAAAAGTCGTTCACCTCACGATGTACGGGATCAACCTTCCCGATGCAATTCCCAAGATCCGGTCTGAAGAGAAACTTCTCGTCGTTGTTGGAGCAGAGAAAGTTCCGGGCGAAATGTATGGCCTTGCGGATTACAATGTTGCGGTCACTGGTCAGCCTCATTCTGAGATTTCAAGCCTTGCGCTCTTCCTGGATCATCTTTTTTATGGGGCAGAACTAAAAAATGAATTTTCTCATGCAAAGATCCACATTATCCCTTCAAAAGCGGGAAAGCACACGGAGGAAGGGTGAGGGGAAAAGTTCTCGTTGCCGGATTTGCTACGCGCCATATCGTGCAATCTGCTTCACGCGCCGGGTATGATGTGTGTGCAGTTGACCATTTCTGTGACCAGGATCTTTTGTGGTACACCTCTGACCATATATCGTTTGATGAACTTGAAGAACTCCCCGATGCCATCAGCCGGATGACGGCAGAACATGTATTCGATATGCTTGTTCTCACTTCCGGTGCCGAGGAGATTTTGTCCCCGGTCCCGGTGTGCGGGTCATCGCGGGAAATCGTGAATCGGTTCCTGGACAAACTTGATATCCAGCATTTTTTTGAGAATATTCCGGTACCTGCACCCCGTCTTGCACGAAAGGATGAATCTCCGGTCATGGTAAAACCCCGTCGGGGGGCTGGGGGGTGGCGGAATGCGGTTATCCATAACGTGGATGAGCTTACGCTCTGGGAATCACACTATCCTGATGTCCCCTACATCCGGCAGGAACTCATAAAAGGAATTCCTGCCAGTGTCTGCTGTTTCACAAATGGGACTACCGCCCGGGCAATAGCGGTAAATGAACAGATCCTACGGGGGCAGGGTGAATCGGCATATGGGTTCTCCGGTTCAGTTACACCCATCGAGCACCCCCACGCAGCGCGGATGCTGGCTCTGGCTGAACAGATCGCTGCTGCAAGTGGCTGCAGAGGCACGATTGGTGTCGATTTTGTTCTTGCTACTGACGGGCCCTATGCAATTGAGATAAATCCCCGCTTTCAGGGTACGGTGGATACGGTTGAAGCGGCATATGAGTGCAACCTGTTTGAATTCCATGTCAATGCATGTCAGGGAATGTTGCCCATACAACAAAAACCGGTCCGGTTTGCAGCCCGGAGTATTCTCTTTGCCGATAATGATCTGAGACTTGAAGTGGATTTGAAAAAACTTTCCCCGCTGGTGGCTGATATTCCTTGGCCGGGCACATTTTTTGAAAAAGATCAGGCCATTGTCAGTGTGTATGGAACAGGTGCATCGCGTGACGAGGCACTATCGGTGTTGGATAAGAATATTAGCATCGTCCGACAATATATGCGATGATGGATCCTGTAGATGAAGTGCTGAATCAGCCAGCGATGAGGGCATATATTCATAGACTGGTTGGCGATGAGGGACTGAGCCTGCTGGAAAAATTCCCAAAAGAAGGTGAATTCAGTGATGAGCAGCTTGCCGCAAGTACCGGAATAAACCTGAATTCGGTGAGGCATACCCTGTACACGCTCTACGAAAAACGCCTGGCGGAATATCACCGGATCAAGAATAATGAGACCGGCTGGCTCACGTATCTCTGGCAGTTACGTATCGATAATATTTACAATGCAGTCCGCGAAGATATGGTACTCGTCAGGGACAAACTTGAACGCCGCGCCCAGTACGAAGAAGAAAATGACTTTTATATCTGTAAGGAATGCCATGTGCTTTTTACGTTCCCCCAAGCAATGGACGGGGATTTCCGGTGTCCAAACTGCGATCAGGCATTATCCCATTTTGATAATGACACGCTCTTAAAAGCACTCCGCCACCGGATTGAAACACTCAACAAGTCTCTTGGCCATGCCTGATTCCACCACTATATACTCTTCTTTTCTGCGGCGTGCCGGTTGTGATGCAAAGGTAATTGCTCATTGCAGTGCTGTTGCCCGGGTCGCAGCAGAATATGCTCATAACAATCCTTATGCTGATGAAGCGCTCGTTGTGAAAGGTGCGTGGCTCCATGATATCGGCCGGGCCACAACTCATTCGATTCACCACGCCCAGGTTGGGGCAGATCTTCTCCGTGTAATGGGAGAACCTGAAGCAGTTGCCCGGATTGTCGAATGCCATACTGGTGCCGGAATTACTGCAGATGAATGCACTCTGCTTGGACTCCTCCCCCGGGATTGCATGCCCCGTACGGTAGAAGAAAAGATCGTCACTCATGCGGACAATCTTATTGCCGGCAAAAGGCGGGTGACTATCGAGGAAAGTATTGCAGATGCATTTTACCTTCCAAAGAAGATCCGAAAGCGGATGTATCGTCTCGCGCTCGATGTGGAACTGCTGTCTGCATGATTTTTAAAAACCCTACCTGAATTCGACGGATTTTTTACAAACATTAAAAAAAATCGGTTTTGTTGAAATCCTCCCAGAGAATTACACAGTCGCTCCAGGAGGCTTTTTCGCACATCGTGCTTTTNNATGAAAAACGTCAGCAAAATTGGGGTTCACGGGGATGCTTCCTTTGGAGTGCCTCCCCGGTTGGGGGAGAGAGAGGTCACCCTCTAATTATAGTTGATAAATGAATGACGGGAAATTTGAAGATTTTAACAGAGCTAAAAATCGGAAAAATACGTTCAGATAATTACCTGTTTAACCTGTGGCAGTGCACGGATTTCA
>PNBP01000088.1 GCA_003136075.1 Methanoregula sp.
CGAGAAGATCAGCATCCATCGCCTGCTCGATTATTTTGACGGGACGGTTGTCCAGCAGGAAGCCTACCGGGAACTGCTCTCCGCATATATGGATATCGATGCTGCCGCCGGCATTGTCAACCGGGTCAAAAACGGTGAGATTATCGTAGCGATAGGTCCCCATTCCCTGATTGGTGCCGGGGGGCTCCTCTCCTCCCGCGACCTGATCCCCCCGCCAACTGCCGACTCGGCTGTGATCTCGACGCTGAAACGGCGGCTGGAGCAGGACGATGTCGTGCTCGCGTGCATGAACTGCCGGGACTGGAAGACCCGGACCGTGGTATCGCGTGTCGCTGACAACCCGCAGTGCCCGAAATGCGGCGCCCGGCTGATAGCTGCCCTCAAGCCTTACGAAGATGAAGCATATGCGATTGCGAACAAAAAAAAGAAGAACGAAGAGGAGCGGGCGATTGAGAAACGACTGCTCCGCAATGCAAACATCGTGCTCTCCAGCGGTAAAAAAGCAATTATCGCGCTCTCTGCCCGGGGTGTCGGGCCGGAGAACGCTTCACGAATTCTTGCCACGCTGACGAGTGGTGATGCATTCTACCGCGAGATCCTGAAAGCCGAGCGGTCATTCATCCAGACGCACCGGTACTGGTCATAAGGGTTCTTTTTGCACTCTAGCATACTGCGTGATGAGGGTGCAGGAACGGGTTGTTTCTGAACCGGAATTATTCCTGCACAACCGTCCTCTTTGGATAATAAACTATCGCACTCCTGGCAGCATTTTAACCGGCTTTTGGATGAAGGGATGATCCCGTTCCGGCATTTCGTCACAATCCCTTAATCCCGGGGAACGGTATGTGGGCAGTTTGTGGATCGGGTGTGCGGTTCAATTTAGTTCCCGCCGTTCAGATGAAGCCTGAAAAAATACCGCAATGAGATGACAAAAACAGGAATCTTAGGAAAAAAAGTATCCGGGTATTGAACGGGTCAATACCAAAAAATTACATTATGCTTTCAAGTTTCTGTTCGAGGAAGTCGAGGCCTTTCTTGATATCCTCAAGGTTTTTCCCGCCGGTCAGGATGATCTTACCGGAAGAGAACAGCAGTGCGACAATTTTTGGCTCCTTGATACGGTAGACAAGGCCGGGAAACTGTTCGGGCTCGTATTCGATATTTTCAAGGTTCAAGGTGACGACGACCTTGTTTAAATTGATGTATTTCCCGATATCGTAGGAACAGACGATGTTGGTGATCGCGACACGGGGCGTGTCATAGGTGTCAACACCGGCTTCTTTGAGTGATTTCATGATGATGGCAAGACCATCCTTGAGTGCCTTGTCATCCCGGATGCCGGTGAGGACAACTTTGCCCGATGAAAAGATCAGCGACGCGATCTTCGGTTTCTCAATCCGGTAGACTGCGCCGGGGAACCTTTTGGTGTTAAGCTCGCAGCTCTTGATCTTGCTTGATACCATATTGAGATCGATGGAGTCTGCAATAACGCCGGAAGCGACGATGTTCTCAATCTTTAAGGAAGCATACTGTTTTTCAGCCATTGATATACTATGCAGTCTGGCGAATCATAATACTAATGCACAATCTTTATGGTACCTCGTTGATACCTGCGCACACTGTGCATGTTTTCCCGGGAAGGATACGAGTGACAGCTGCGGAAAAACCGGGCTCACGGGTACGCTCGTGGAAGAACCCACGTTCTCCAGCAGGATCCGCACCCGCGAAAAAACTCCGTATTGTCTTCCTACATTTGCGGACATTTCCCATGAATGTTCCAGCCATCTGATTCTCGTAAAAACAATACAAAGATACCGGTTATTTTCTGATGGATTATACTTCTCGCATGGGGGCATTCCCTTGTTCATCGCAAACGCCGTGAAGGATTTTTCAACGGTTTTATAAAGAGATACAACCAAAATTCTGGTCTATGTCTATGCCCGAGCACAATATGACCGATTACGAGCAAACCTACCGGGATTTCTCCATAACGGTCCCCGAATACTATAATTTTGGTTTTGATGTGATCGATGCCTGGGCAAAAGAAGACCGGAACAAGCTTGCGATGATCTGGGTGAACCAGGAGGGCGAGGAGAAAAAATACAGTTTCCTTGACCTTGCAAACCTGTCCAACCAGGCGGCAAACGTGCTCCTGAAATATGGGATCAACAAGGGTGACCGGGTGCTCATCATGCTCCCGCGGATTCCCGAATGGTGGATCTTTACCATTGCCCTTATCAAGCTCGGTGCAGTCCTTGCTCCCTGCCCGACGATGCTCACGCCCCGCGACATCAAGTACCGGGTCAACAAGGGCAAATTCCGAATGATCATTACGGATCTTGAAAACACCGGGAAAGTTCAGGAAATCTGTAACGAATGCCCGACACTTTCCTGCCGTTTTATTGTGGACGGGGAGAAGGAAGGCTGGGCAAGCTGGCCGTACGAGCTGCTCTACCCGGCGCCGGTTTCCCACCATTCCGTAAGTATTCCGGATACCCAGCGGACAAAATCCACCGATCCGATGCTGATCTATTTTACCTCCGGAACCACGGGAGAGCCAAAGATGGTTTTGCACAACCACGGCTACCCTTTGGGCCATATCATTACCG
Organism: Methanoregula sp.; assembly: GCA_003136075.1. Taxonomy (GTDB): domain Archaea; phylum Halobacteriota; class Methanomicrobia; order Methanomicrobiales; family Methanospirillaceae; genus Methanoregula. The sequence continues at coordinate 2,610 of PNBP01000088.1, forward strand.
CCCGGCTCTGGCAGGACATCCGGTATAATGACCTGCACCTCACGGTTTCTGATACCGGCTGGGCAAAATGTGCATGGGGGAAGATCTTCGGGCAGTGGATTGAAGGCGCCTGTATCTTTGTCTGCAACTTTACCGGGAAGTTCCAGGCAACCGAAGTGCTGCCGCTGCTTGAAAAATACCAGATCACGACGTTCTGCTGTCCGCCGACGATTTACCGGATGC
>PNBP01000114.1 GCA_003136075.1 Methanoregula sp.
TGGAATCATTGATCGTAAAAAAAAAGCCGTTATTTTTTAATTCTCTCTCCAGTGTGTGAACAATCCCCATCTCTGTCGGATTCATGGGACGGTTCAATGGAATTGTAATTTTATCATATCCTCCCCTATCAGCGTCAGATAAATGTGCAGACATTGTTCTTTTAATTGTATCTTTATTTTCACATATCAGTATCGGACTCGTGTTGTACGAGAAATTTCTTTTCACGGACTGGTATTGACTGTTTGTTTTCTGTTGTCAGAAANNATCCGGTTTGAGAAATAGCAGAGGATAACGCCGTGTATAGAAAATGAGTGAAATCTGATGCGTGTGGACTCAAAAAATATATGGAGAAATTATTGTTATCATGTATTTTGCTTCCGCGCGATCAGGATACCGGCAACCCCAATTGCACCTAATATGACAATCTCTCCCAGGGGTGATTTTGTGGGAGTGGGCGATGGTGTTGGCGTAGTCAGGGTTGTGCGGGGTGTCCTGACTACTGTTGTCGAAACAGTGGTCGGTACCTGTGTCTGGACCGGTGCTACAACCGTGAATGTTTCAATACCGATCAACCCATTGGAATCGCGGAAATATACATCGTAGTCATCGGGTTTTGTCACGGTCACTCTCTGGTTGAATACACCAGCACCAGACCTTATATCATTCTTTGTCGGGATATACTGGGGAAAATACACGGTGCCGACATTCTTTCCCCGTACCTCGATCTCAACGCCATCATTCCCTTTCTTATCTATGGATCCTGCAATTTGAAGTGCATCCGCAAGATTTTGTGTAGTAGGGGCAGTAAGGGTGATCTCGCCGGAACGATCGATGAGCTTGACCAGGCGGCTTGAATGCGACTCCGGATCCAATTGGGATTCATCTACACCTTGGAGCTCTACTTTATACTGCCCTCCCTTCAGACCCCGGGTATCAAACATTTTGTACTGGGGGACTTGGCTATTCTGGATGGTGACAGGTATACGGTCAATTTCTGTTGATGTATACATCGACTGGTAAAATACGAGATCAAATGATTTGCCGGCTGGTAAGGTACTTTCGATCGAGCATTTCAGGGTCAGACCGGCTTGAAGCGAATCCGGGCAGGACAGGTTCAGATAATAGGCAGATGCAGTTCCCGCACACAACAGAGAGAGCAGCAGGACGATGAGGATAATCTTTTTCATGCGTACAGGGTTGAATGGACAGAATTAAAATGTTCCCAATGATGTTTTGCGTGACAGGAGCTTGTTGACGAATGCAGTTGTCCGGACTCTTAACCTCTCCCGGTTCGAATCTTACACAATCAGACACATTCAAATAATAATATCGTAGCGCGGGAGGTCAGATCATATCAATAAAATTTTTCAGCAACCGCAATCCCGTTACCCCGCTTTTCTCCGGGTGGAACTGAACCCCGTAACTATTGCTATTGAACACTGACGACGCGAACGGGCAAATGTACTGCGTGGTCGTCAGCGTATATTCCGGTGTGGTGTCTGCATAGTATGAATGCACAAAATACACAGATTCGTTTGGAGAGAGTCCTTCAAACAGCGGATTATCCGGCTTTTCGAGATGGATGCTATTCCATCCCATATGTGGAACCTTGTATCCCTGCACATGGGGAAATTTCCTGACACGGCCCGGGATCAGTCCTAATCCTGCATACTCGCCATGCTCCTCGCTTTTTTCCATCAGCATTTGCATGCCAAGGCAGATGCCCAGCAGCGGAACAGAACGGGTGGCATCGATTACCGTGGTTTTAAGAACACCCAGTTGCTCCATTCCCTCACGAAATGCGCCGACGCCCGGAAGCACGATACCATCGGCAGAAGCAATATCAACAGGATTACTGGTGATAATCGCATGTGCTCCGGTTTTTTCAATACCCCGTATAACGCTGCGCAGGTTTCCCAGACCATAATCAATGATGGCAATAGTCGGTGTCATGTATGATCCTCTCGCAGTCTCCAGTGGCCGTCAGTAACCCATTCCAGCGGCAGATGATGGGATTCCTGCCACTGGATAAGGCGTTTATTCCATTCCTGCCAGAGGTCAGGGTAATCCTGTTCAATCATGTGGATCAATGCCATATCACTGGATGGACACATGAAACATCCGATCCGATCCAGCCGGTGTTCGTATAATACGTTATAGGGTGCATGTTCACGGAACAGGTACAACCAGACATGAAGGGCAGTCCAGTTCTGGATAGGTGCGGCAGATACCTGGACACCGACTTTGGGGTTTCTCCAGACACGTTTACTTTGCGCACGGGCAAACGATTCATATTTTCGTTGTCCGATAAAGGACAGGCATTCGCCCCACCGCTCGCGTATGGTTTCTGCAACCGGCATCAGTTTACAAACCCCGCAGCACCACCGGGAGTTAACCGCCGGTGGCCCCTGACGGGCGAAGGTTTGTGTGAACCGGTCCGATATATTTGTCCGGATGAGTTCAAGCCCGTACTTCTGTGAAACCGTATCTACGTTTGCATAGGTTTCCGGAAATTCAAAACCTGTATCAGCAAAGAGCAGCGGTACCTTACCAAGCGCTTTTGTCACCACGAGCAGGGTTACCAGACTGTCCTTTCCCCCGGAATACGAGATTGTGACCGGAAGGGAGTATGTCGCTGCCACATCCTGAACGAATCCGACAGATGCAGATTCTGCCCGTTCAATTTCGCCCGAGTTTGCCGTGACTGCCCCGGCCCACGTGGCTTCACCGGGAACTACCGTTGACGCAATGTTTCTCCGGGTCCGGACAATAGATCCTCTCTCTAACATGCTGGCGGTATCAGCGTCGACTTTTGCCCGACCGACGCCAATACACTCACCGGTTTTTGCGAGAATAAACACCTCATCACCGGTTTGAACTGAATCGTCGATAGTGACAAGACCCGGTGCAAGGACACTCATACTCTTGTCACGAATGAAGGGCACGGTGCTCGCATCAACAACGACGTA
>PNBP01000023.1 GCA_003136075.1 Methanoregula sp.
CCCACGCATGTGGGGAACTCCCGTTGGTGAATGCCCGGACCGCTGTTGGTTCCGGTTCATCCCCACGCATGTGGGGAACTCTTTTATTGCCTATTCTGACTGGACAATTGTCTCGGTTCATCCCCACGCATGTGGGGAACTCTCAAAGGCCGATGGCTGGAAACTCCGGGGAACCGGTTCATCCCCACGCATGTGGGGAACTCCTCCCGGTCGAGATGCGGGCCGGTGGCCATACCGGTTCATCCCCACGCATGTGGGGAACTCCGGAGAGCAGGGCGGCCATGGCAACACGGTATCGGTTCATCCCCACGCATGTGGGGAACTCTTGACAAAAGGTAATGTACAGGCTACACATGCCGGTTCATCCCCACGCATGTGGGGAACTCTCTTCAATTTTTATATCAAAACAAGGAAGATTACTTCTGGGGATCTACACAATTTTTAATTTTGACCGGGAAAATTCCCATCATGTAAGAGTGGATCATGTTCTCGACTTCGGAAGATATACCACATCTCCCTACAATTCAATCACGTTTCATCGTTAATTAAGTTCTCTGCGTTTAGTTTACTGAATGTGGAAGGAACGAAATTAGGGGAACACCATCAAAATCCACCGGAATACGTCGGTTTGCACCTGCCGTAACAAAATCGAAGCCGGACTCGTTATTCGTTCCCCACGCCATAATTGCAGTCCCTTCTTCGATTCCTTCAACGATCTGCGCCCAGATCATTTCACGGACTTTTAGAGAGAAATCCCCGATATAGACCCCCGCTTGGACTTCAAGGAGCCAGACCGATAATCTTCCCCGCAAACGGGGTGGAGCGTTCTCAAGTACGATGACCAGCATCGCCTAACCCCTTCTCTTCAGGAATCGCAGGAGGCAGACAATCATCCGGCGTTTCAGGAACCGGCAGGCCACCCGCAGCAAGAACCTCTTCAATGGTAGGAATAATTGTTTTCAGTAACCGTGTTTCGCGGAACTGATCACGGCAGGCCAGCCTCACAGCCCGTTCAGGATCAACCGGGTTTTGTGCCGCGATTCGGAATGCCACGGGAACAACCGTATCAAACTTGAACAAATCTGCAATATCGTACACAAATGCTTGCGGTTTACCGGAATGAATGAACCCGATTGCCGGTGCATATCCCGCGGCAAGGATCGCGGCTTCGCTTATTCCGTAAAGGCAGGCCGTTGCTGAACTCAGGCATCGGTTGGGGATATCGCCGCTGCCCCACCGGGTATGATCATAGGAACGGCCCGACCATTTCACGCCGTACTTTTGCGAGAACTGGACATACAATTCCTTGACCCGGGACCCTTCAACACCCCGCAACTGTTCCACGGAATAGTGCGTCGGAACCGGTTGCCTGAACCGGAACTCGTACATCTTTCGAACGACTTTCAACCGCGCCGTCTNNTTTGGCCTGGAAGAGGAGACGATCTGCCCGGGCTCCGCCGGGTTGTCCACCGGCATACAACCGGACACCCGCTTCGCCAATCCACACCAGCAGGCAGCCGACACGTGCCGCAAGTACCACCGCTGCGTGGGAAACCCGGATACCGGGTTCCAGCATAAGACAGGCAACACTTCCGATCGGGATCTGGGTACGAACTCCGTTTTTGTCAACGAGGACGAATGCTCCATCAAGAACATCCAGTTCTCCCCGTTCAAGAAAAACAAGGGAGATCCTTTCCTTAAGGGCAATGGGTTTCAATGGTGGGAACATAAAACCCCGGATTTATGGCCGTTTGATCATCATCATCCCGCAGCCAAATCCCTTCGCAGGTCCGATACCGGAAAAGAGCGCCCGGATAAATGCATCAGGATCGGTGACCGTGAGAAGGCCGGTAAAATCGATAGTGCTGATCCTGATCTCATGATTTTCCCTGGCTTTTTTGAATCGGTGCTGGAGATAACCATCCGCCCTGATGTCTTCGCCCCGAATGGAAAAGCCATTGGCTTCCCCTTTTTGCGCCAGCCAGACAAAACCCGCTTCCTGCACGATATCGGCTTCCCGTGGTAACACTCCCTGTTTTTCCTTGAGGCGGGTCTTTGCCTCCATGACAACATCATGCCGGTGTTGTTTGTGTTCATCGTCACGCTTTGCCCGGATGGGATTTGCCCGCAGGACAAACGAAAAGACCTGATCTTTTTTCACAACGGGAGCATACGGTTTTGGCTCTACGATCCAGATCCCTTTCCGATCATTTGGCGCACGCTCCGATACGCAGAAGAAGGCGGGAAGGCCATGCACCGCATCCTGCCGGTAAATAAAATCCCGCTTTCGTTCCGGTCCATCGGTGAACAGATCCCAGACCAGAGAATGCATGTGATAAGCGCTGTCAACATGCTCCCAGAATTCTTTTTTTTCTGCTGCATCCGGTCGCAGCCGTACCCTGCTGATCAGCATCGTCAGCCTCCTTGAGATATCGTAATCATTGCATAATGTTCTTCACGATCAGCAAACTGCCAGCGTCTCCGGCTGGAGGGATCATCGCGACGGACTATCGTGTGCTCTTCTTCGAATCCGGATTGTTCATTGCCTTCCCAGAAAACCCGGAAATTGTTCCGGGAGGTGAGTCGTGAAATAAAGGGATGATCCGGGAACTGAACGGACTTCAGTGCTTCTGCCAGGGTTTCTGCCCGTGCAATCTGAGCGTGAACCGGAAGCGAGAGAGGACATGATTTCCGCCCGAGATAAAGAACAAACGCCGGGTTATCAAGATGTAATTTTATCGTTGCAATCGGATACGGAGGTGAGGCAGTACGGCCCCACAGACAGATTGTATAAACTGCATCGCACCGGTAATCCCGCGATGAGAGGATCGTATTAAGTTCATCCTTCGGCACCGCCAGTTCGTCTTTTCTCGTGAGAAAATGATATTTCATCTTTCCTTTGCCGGCCGGGGGAACCTGCGCAGTATGATAATCCCTCAACAGGATACCCGGGCCATCGATTTTGATCGCCATCAGGTACCCGGCTGCAAGTTCTCGTTGCCGCTCTTCCTCATCGCGCCGGATTCCCATAGCAGCAGCGATGAGCCCCATAACCGCAGATTTTGACGGGTGGTCGAATGTCGGGCGGAACTCTCCTACTGCAATGTCGCCCCATGAAGCCATTGAACCGTAAAGGCGAAAGATCAAGAATTCCTGCATATCAACCAGCTACAAACGTAAGGAGTTCGGAAAGTTTCCCCGTGCCGGCAAATGCATTCACCTCATATTTATCCGTCCAGCATTTTCCGTACACATCATCCATCTTTTTCCGCGTATCATTCAGAACTGTTATTGCAGTACCGAGCAGGTTCTTCTCTTTGACCGCTTCAAGATACGCGACCGATAATGAACGCGGCTGCTGGGTGCCTTTCTCCACGAGAAGGTACGACGCATATGCACGAGATGCAAAAGAATTCTGCTTTCCGGACGGTGCAATTTTTAATGCCGATTCTACAAGTGCCCGGATAGCGGTCGCTGCAAGTTTTTTGCGATCACTGTTTTTGTCGCCGCCAAGGTTTTCTTCAAGGAGCGTCTTGTTGATGCAGACGTACTCGTAGAACAAACCTGATGCAAACTCCGTCTCCCCAAGATGCCCGGCACCGGCATCATCCTCGCCTTTGTTAAGATCATCAACCGCTGTGAAATAATCGTCCTCAACCGCAACCTCATGCACGGTGACAGCATGGGCAACCTGTACTGCGGCTTCGACATTATACCGGGTTGCATTTGCCAGCATGCGACCGAACATTGCCACATCAACAGATGAAAGATCCTCTTTTAAGAGGGCGGATAACTCGTCGGTCTTTGGTTCCCGGTTTTCTTTGAGGAGGATCACGATCAAGGCCTGGATCGCCGCGATTTCATCGTTCGAGTAAAAAACCAGTTGTTCCCCTTTGAGAGAATCCTTGTCAACATTGGTTTTTTTCTCTTTTTCTTTTGGGGCCTTACCCTCGCTTTCAGCCTCCACTGCGTCTTCCTTTTTGGATTTTTTACCGGGTTCTTTGGAGGATTTATCAACAAATACCGACGCGATCTTCCAGGCCCACAGTTTTGCTTTCTCTTCAGGAATGCCATCTGCTTTTTTTGGAACGGCGGCATTTTTGCCCTCCTCAAGCAGTTCTTTGAGGGGCAACCCGGTAATAAGTGCCTCTTTCACTTTCACGCCCATTTCCTTGGTGCGTTTTCCCATGTGATCCTTGAGATGTTCGGTGAAAATATCGGATGTCCGCCACGCCCGTTTCAGACTCTGCGAAGAGAGGCGGAGGCGCTGGGTTCCGCCCATTACGGCCGTTTTCGGCCTGCCGAGATCGTCACGGTTCAGGTTCGACGGGGGATACGATACAAGCATATGTAGTTGGATAAATTCAGCCATATTCTTCAGACTCCTAATTTTTCTTCACTCGGTGCATGTTCATAATAGGCATACGCCCATTCTTTTTTCGTGCAACCATTTTTCGTACAATCATTCCACCAGTAGATCCCATTTGCAAGACTGACAATATCGACAGATCCTTCAAGAAGCCGGACAAGACGGATCATCGTAGTGAACAATTTGTCCGGGTCCTCAATCTTCAGAAGTTGGCGGAATCTCATGTTGCTCACGCAGGCTTTTTTTCCGGCACCTCTTTTCGATGAGGGACTTGCCATCTGGACAGCAAATGATTTCCGGAAATCGCTCTCTTGCCCCGCGGATTTGTTCTTCTTTACATGGGAAAGAACACCAGCGACTATAGCAAGCTGAACCATCTTGTCTTGGTTTATGGAGCCGAATGGTTCAAGCCTCATTTTCAACCGATGAAATGCCGGTGTGAAAGCAACTTCAAGCGGATTATGGCAATGCCTGAGTGCAGCCCGGTCACCTCTCGCACAGTCCAGTTCTTCCCACCAAGAAAGAAGTGATTCCCTTGCACCGGGATGGGAAAATTTCAGATAGATTTTTTGTTCCATGTTACATTACCTCACGATATCACAGGCTCCTTTTTCTTCAAATTCTTCCGTAGGGATTTTGCAGATTTTTCTGGTTTTTCCAAATCTAGCATGGCATATAAGTTTTTATTCCCATAGAGAAACTTGCGGAGATTTACCCGGGCATCGATAATCCGATGGGGATTTGTTGTTGATATTATTTGATCCGATTGAGAATATCGATCAAAACTGGAGAGTGCTATCCTTTGTAGATAATCTAACCATTTTTCACGGAGATTACGAAGATCAAAGGATCTATTTGATTGCAATGCGATATGCAATTCATTAATTGTTTGATAAAATGTTGGTTCTGTATCTTGCCAAAATTGTAACTCAACAAATGAAAGATTTGGCTTAAGTTTCGATTTTTGAGAGAGGATAGCCTCTTTGATGCACTCTCGCAATTTTTCCTTGATCATCTCTGCTGATACTATCAATTGAAAAATTGATGACTCATATTCTTGTGAAATATCAGAATTTACAGTAATAAGGGGCATTATACTGTCGTTCCAACACAAGACTTTTCTTCCTTTTACGATCTTATATCCAAATGCCCAGAGTCGTGTTGAGGATAAACCGGAATTTTTCAAATCATCTTTTCGTACTTCCCTGAATAAATGAACAACTTTTGCAGGCCGGATTTTTTCATTAGGATTATTCTGAATCAGGCCCAACCAGTGTCTGTATGAAATACCATTAACCTCAGATTGAAAAGGAATCAGTGAATTATCCTCTGATTTTCTCCTTTCAAAATAGGGTGTTAATGTATGGTACCATCCACCCTTGTAGTTGATTCCGTAATTTGTCCTGTAAAATGTGTGAACCATTGAATCGGCGGGACGGCCACAGATATCACATCTTTCATCGTTTTTTGAATGTTCTAACACTATCTTGATTCTCCAAGGCATCCCCCAAAACATCTGGGCCCCGTTTGCATCTTGGAATGTAGTTTTCTCATCATTTTCACTAGTTCTGGTATGCCCCATCCAAGGAAATTTATCTGAATCTGCGTTTTTAGACGCATTTCCATATTGGAAAAATGTTTTATTATCGACAATATTCAACCAAACAGTTTCCCATAGTGTGCGTCCGAGGACTATGGTTGTAAGTGGGCTTCCTCCTCTAAGAGATACGCGATACCCGGGACCACCGGATGGGGCGTGTGCTTGTAACGTATACAATGCAGCAGCACAACAATCTTGACAAATATTTTTTGCTGTACCACGTTTAACAAAAAAATCCCGATCTTCCCGTTTTGTGATGTCACCTGGCATCTCAAGGATGAGTTCTTCAATTGGGAATTCAATTTTCTCTTTCTCTTTTGGATCTATTGCCGATAGATTGAGATCGAGATCCTGCATAAATCTCGGCCCGTCACCATCCAGATTAAACGCGGTCGCATATCGCTCAAATGCGGCTTTCAATTCATCAGGTGATGGGGGACTCCTGAATTTTTTCCGCCACTCTGATTCATCTGCGGGAGGGCAGGCCGTCTGTACCAGGCCGATCAGGAACTGGATCAGGGCTCCGTTAAAATCCGGGCGGGATGCAGCCAGTGAGATAATCGGGTTGGTTGCCAGTCCGTCCGTGATCTGGGACGGAGAAATATACTCCGGCTTTTCACCGGTTTTCCTTTTTACGGGAATCCATTGTTCATGCAGAAGATTGTACATGCCAGCCTTCCTGTCCCAATATCAGCGAAATTCTCCTGATTTTCTGACAAATCCAACTATCTGGAAAATATGAATACTTTGAATAATTCTTCCCATATCCAAGCCTCATCTTTCAACACCTTAACCATTATGATTTGTTCACCACAAGTCCCGTTCTTGAATCATAACCGACGGTAACCCGGTTGCCTTTCGCATTAAGAGCAGCACCTGACCATTCACCGTTGTTCTTGGTCAGCGGTACAAGAACCTGCCAGCGACCCTTATCCGGCAGGGTCTGTTTGAATTGTTCAAGAGCTGTCCCCAGCGTCCCGCCATATTCAGATTCCTTTGAAAGTTTACGCTCAGAAATGCTGACCTGACTCATCTCCCGGGCAAATTCCGTATGAGACGACCAGAACGATAGACGAGATCCATCCCATTTGAGGAGAAGAACCGTTACCCGTGGCTCGCCGAGCCGTGTTGGCGTCCGGGCATCGTCCATCCATTGCATCGGTGTACTCCGGTATCCTTCGTCCAGCTTGAGTTCATTCAGGTTCGCTTGGGCACGACCGCCCATATCCGTGCCATCAGATTGAAGTTCAGCCTGCATGAGCGATTCCGGAATTTTTCCCTGTGCATCCTCGCCAAATACTCCTTCGATGAGCAGGCGTGCATCATCCGGCATCGTAATCTTTTTCCGGTCGGCAAGAAGCCGGGCTGTAAGCCAGAGCTGCCCGTGATGGGGATAGACATAGGCACCTTTGGGAAACAGGGCAGAATACCATTCAGCTGTCGGGATTCCATCCAGTGGAGGTGTCAGCAGGATTATCCGGGGGTCGCCCCGGTCTTCGCGTTTATGCCGGTGCAGCCGGCCTGCACGCTGGATGATCAGATCCATCGGAGCTAGATCCGTGATCATGAGATCAAAATCAAGATCGAGCGATTGTTCTACTACCTGCGTGGCGACAAGGATTTTTCCGCGCCGGATTTCAGGAGTACTGTCCTTGCCAAACGTCTCCAGCACAGTATGCTCAATCCCTAACCGATCTCCCATCGCAAACCGGGCGTGGAACAACATAACCTGTTCATCACCAAAACTGCGGGAAAGTTCACGATAGGATTCAACGGCATCATCAACAGTATTTCTCACCCAGCAGGCGCATCGCCCTTCTTTGATAACGTCAGATAATATGGCCTTCACAACGCACGGATCACGAACACATTCAACAGCGATCGTTCTATGTGTTTGTTCACAGCGTTCAATGGGAATTTCTGATAGTGGCTCGCGGCTCACGCAGGTCACAAGGGGATAATCGGATTTTTGTACTGTGTCTATACCGGCAGATTTGCCCAGCCCTTTGCCGAATCCGGCGACCAGCTCCTGCCGCTGCTTTTGCGGGAGAGTGGCGGAAAGAAGGATTGCACTGCCTCCTTGGGCTGCATGGAACTCAAGGAGTGTTTCAAGTACCTTGTGCACGTACGGATCGTAGGCGTGCACCTCGTCTACAACAAGAATATTTCTTGATAAACCCAGCAGACGAAGAGACTGGTGTCGGAGAGGCAGCACACCCATCAGTGCCTGATCGATGGTTCCGACACCGATTTGTGCAAGAAGTGATTTCTTCCGGTTATCGGACAGCCATGCAGCACATTGCGCGGAAGCACTCATCTCTCCTTTCCGGTCAGGTTCTATGAAAGCATCGCTGGTCGGGATAACAGAATTCCGGAATTTGTTCGAAAGGTTGCGCGAACTATGTGCCAATACAAGTGACGGGTGATCCGCACTCATGAACAAATTCAGGTAAGCTTGCTCCATTCTCCCGTACATCGCATCAGCAGTTGCCATTGTCGGCAGACCAAAGAAGATTCCTTCGCCATTTCCTTCCGTTATCAGCCGTTGCGCAAGTACAAGGGCAGATTCCGTCTTTCCGCTTCCGGTCGGNNAGCTTCCTCAATAATAAACATACGGGGACTGCCGGGTTTGAGTTCACATGCCGAGACATGGGATTGAAGGGGCGTTGGTGGCATTTTCGGGAACAATGCCTGCATGCCGGTTTTTTCTGAAACTCTGGCGGGCAGGATACCTGCATCGCGGACAGCGTCTTCCGCATGGCGAAGTGCGAGTGTCCAATATTTTTCCAGTGGCATCGGTTCAGTGCAGAAAGGGAAATGCCCACGGTCAGAGCCGATCCAGTCACTGAGTACCGCAAGACCTGCAAGGAGCCATGAAGTCCGGTGGAATCCAGTAAGAGTTCCTTCTGAAAAATCAAGCGTTCTGGAGGAGACTTCTTTCAGAAAAAGTCCGGAGCTGGCTTCCGCAAATGCAATGGCAGATTTGCGATCATCAGCATCAAACAGCATGTGCACCGTGAGATTATTCTTCGGTTTTTCCGGGGGTTTCCCATGATGGCCGGTTACTGCAAAAACCCAAGGGCGCAATGCATCTCTCCAGTCAAACTGATCATTGGAAAGATTGAGACCAAACCAGTTCTCTGCCCATGCTCGTTTCCAGAGATCTTCTTCGAATAAAAGACGCCCCATATCATCATGATAAACGGTATACTCGTTTTCACAGGTTCGTTCCTGAAGTGTTTCCATGATATCCGGCCGAAGATTCTGGAACCGCCCGGAAAATTTCCCGATATCGTGCAACGCAAGAAGGTGGGAGATGATATCAAGTGCCCGGTTTTTTTCAGCATCATCGTTTGGCTGCAAGGTAGGCGAAATGATTTTTTCACAGAGGAAATGATCCTTCATGAGCAGGGTCCGGCCGACCGCAGCGACATCCAGACAATGATACACGAGAAGGTGATACTGTAATGGATCTTCTCCGCTGCTGCCTGCGGCTTTTCCCCAATAATTGTAATACGGTTCCAGAATTTCACCATTCATACGTTATCCCTGATATCCTGCACATCACTCTGGAAAGAAAATCTTTTTTTGTCAAAGCATTCATAAAATTCCTCTTCGGTGCAATTCAAAATAACAGCTCATGCATGCACGTGCATCACTGAGCGCGTTGTGCTTGTCTTCGTAGGTTTTTCCAAACAGTTTGGTATAAAGTTCCGATAATTTCGGGTACTTGTTATAACCGGAGCCGGTTTTCAACCGGCATAATTTCGTAGAAGATTTCATCGTGCATTTTGTCTGTTTCCAAAGAAACCGGAAATGCTCTAATAAAAAACCTGTTCGAAGTAATTCTGCATTAACAACTTTGACATCGAAGTCTATGTTGTGTCCGACACAAAGGGCAGAACGATTAAGAGATTGACAAAATAATTTCAGGGCTTCATTCAAGGGAATTCCATCTTCGATCGCTTTCTCTGTGGTTATTCCATGCAATGCAGAGGCACTTTTTGGGATTTCAAATGATTCTGGTTTGATTATCTGATCGTGCTCTGATTCAACAGTTCCGTTCTCATTGCATTCGATCCATGCAATTTCAACAAGCCGGGGCCAGTTCGATAAATGATAAATTGAGGCAGATCGTCTAATTGGAAGCCCGGTAGTTTCCGTATCCAGAAATAATATCATTGTGAAAACCTGCCTGAATTAAATTGCCTGCTATGCATGCCTGAGATTTTATAAATTTGTTTTCCTGTTCGTCCATTCACCTCTCCCACCCATAAACCTAACTCCTGTGCACCGTGAAAGTAAAACCTGTATTACAAATCCCGAATCCGCCCCGCCAAAACCCCCTTTTTTCCATTTTGGGGTATGCTACCCTGATCCCAAAGGAGATTCGCCGTCAAATAGCGTACATTAGCGTTTAATCGGAGCGCAGTTTACCCATAAATACAGCAATCAGGGCACAATAAAGCCAAATTTCCAAAACATGTGTAAAAATGCACCATTTTTGTGCAACTCATCACGTCCCGGCAGTACCGGCCTGCTGGGCGGAGGCAATTCTCCGATAGAGACGATACGCAACAACGGTCTCAAGCGACCTGTGTACTTCGCCACTCCGGGCTCCTGTTTACTTGGCATACTCCCCGAAAAAGTGGGGGGTTGCTTCCGGATGTGGCATACCCTGCCCTTGCCCACAGCTCACCCTCATTTCCGCCGCTGGAATGTGGCTATTTATGACCTCATTATTACCGATGTGAATAAACGGTTTTTTACAAGTTTTGTTACCCCGGTTTCCCGAATTGTTACCTCCTGCACCGGTAAAAAGAGTAACCGGAGCCCAATACAACCCCCTTTCCGCAGTACTCTCTGACCCTCTTTCGTGTCCCGGGTCCGGGCGCCACACAGATAATTCCTCTCAAAACCGGTAAAACGAGGTTTTTCCAAATTTGACCGCCCCCTGAACTGACCTGAAGCCTACCCCCATTTCCGCCACTGGAATACGGCTATTTATGACCTCATCATTACCGAAGTAAACGACCGGTTTTTACAAGAATTGTTACCCCGGTTGCCCGAATTGTTACCTCCTGCACCAGAAAAAAGGGTGACCGGAACCTTATTCACACTCCTTTAAGCAGTACTCCCTGACCCCATGGTACGAGGGGTCTCTCCGATGTGTTTGGGATATCTCCCATGATACCTGGCCAGTGAGGTTCCAGAAACACCCCCGGAGAGACCATCACCGGCTCTTGTCATAATTACCCACTGGTACTATTCTTCTCAAGCAAGCGGCCTGCCATCCCGGCCCAGCTCGGCAAGGCCATCACCGGTGATACGGAAGAACCGCCACGTACCATGTTTGGAACGCAGCCAGAGCTCAAGCGAGATGGCAGCATCTCTCGCGACAGCCCTGAGACGCCGAATCTCATCCTGGAAATCCTCGGCAATATGTGAGATCGTTTCGAGGATCCGCGCTGCAAACTTCACCCGGACAAAAGCGACCGGTGTGGTTCCAACGATAGCGAAATCGTAGAGAGACTCGGGGGCGTTACAGGCATGTTGCTGGACGGTACCTCTTAGTTGTGCGATGATGATTGCATCAGAGAGCGCCCGGCGGGGGCGCGGCCCCCGGCTCATAAGACGCACCCCCGGCATTTCCCCGGGACGGGCTCCGGGTCTTCCGTACGGGTTCCTGGCACTCCACATACCGCCATATGCAGTGGCGCGAATTCCTTCCGGATTGCTTTGGTCCGGGCCGGGACATGGTAATGATACCAGTGCATCCGTTTCACACCGATTCGATTGATCGTATCACCAGTCAGCCGGATCTGCCGGGCGATGACGGGCATCTGGAGCTGGAGCGGGATCTCCGTCTCCTCATTCGACCGCTTTCTTGTCATCACGACCGTATTCACGCTTCGAGCTCGTTCAGCCGTCTGATGAGATTGTCGATCTTTTTTATTTTGCCGTGCTGCGTTAAGATCCATACAATCGAAGAGGAGGAATACGAGATCCCCATGATTCTCCAGCTCTTTTTTGGTGAGACTACCCGCCAGGCTTGCCAACCTCTCTGCGGTTAGCCGACGACCACCCCTCTTCTCCTTCGGTACATGATTCATAGGGAGTCCCGTCGTGCCATCCTCCGGCTCAGAATTTTTTATGTGCCGCTTTGCCCACTCCGGTTCCTCGTTCCCCCGTCCGGTCCCGGCCACACCGGACGCCACCTGGTCCGGCTCGGCCACATCCTGATGATTTGTCAGTAAAGTTTCCATATACATCACCCTGGTTTCCTTGTGTGTTCTCCTGCGATCCCTCGTGTACCGGGAGCTTTCGCTCACGGGTTCTGGCCTCATATGCGACGGCCCGGGTGGAGCCGCGGCTTGCGTGCAGCGACTCCGGTATCCTGTCAGCGATGCGGAGGCAGGCTGTTTCCGTCCGATCGGTTTTTATTAATCAACGACCCGGACCGGCGGTCAATAACGATGTATGAGAGAAGAGGCGGGTACGATGTACACGGTCGCGGGGCCCGCGATGATGATCCCGGTACCGGTAATCTGGCGTATCGATGCGATGAAGCCGGCGGGCATATGCCGGAGGGATCTTTGGGTCTCTTCCCCAATGATTTTTACACCCTTCCTGCGGCGCATGCCGGCGATCATTATCCCGCTCACGGACAGCATAGAGATGCAGAAGAACCGGGAGTACCAGATCGCAACCCTGGGTGCGTACCCGAGCTTCCGGATCTTCCTCGCTGTCCGTGTGCAGAATTTTTCGGTCATGTGTATATTCTCCTGTTTTCACATCGACCTTAAAAGGCTGGCGGTCGCTGCGAAAAATTTCGCAGTCATCGCGGGGTTTTGCGGGAATCGGGGCTTGAATTGTGATTATTATGGGAGTGGTTGCCTGGCCGGAACCTGGCAATAAAAAAGCGCGGCGCGGCCGGGAGGAAAGAACGGTTTTGCGCGGGAATTTTTGGGGAATTTGTACAGGATAAACAGATCGTGCGGCATCTTTCCTATAACCGCGGGGTTATGCGAATGATTCGCGGAAACAATGTCGGGGTAAAAAATAGTGGGAGGTTTTCCGGATTGAAAAATGAACAATTCACACAGCATACCAGGGGCATTCATAATTCTAAAAAAAAGAAAGGGTGCATCAATGACCGAGATTGTCCACAACGTGCCTGGTGATCTGTCCATGCTGAGCCATAAAAAAAGTTCCGGTAATTTTTTCCAGACTTTATCCGGTTCTCTTCCCGGCAGTACATTATTTCCGCTTTCCAGCCATGAGAACCTCGAATTCTTTCTTTTTGCGATACCGGGCCCATCCGGCATACCCAATACCGATCAGGACGATGCAGATGACGGTCAGGACAAGGTTTTTCACCAGAAGCCCGGCTCCCCAGAACCCGAGGCTTATCATGACCTCAAAGGCATTTGCGGGGGGTTTAGCCGCCGTTGCCGGGGCAGTGGTCGGAGCCGGGGCAGTGGTCGACACTCCCCCGTTCTGGACCGATCCGCTGAAGACTGCAAAGTCGGAGAAATGCGTGGCCGGTGCCGAAATAGACCGGGTCGCAGGATCGGTGGTGGTTGCGAGAGTTTCCCAAACATTGGTTGAGGTGCTGTATTCCCGGATGACCGGTTCCCGGTCATGTGCAGTGAGGGTGTCCCACTGGCTCTGGGAGAGCGTGAAGGTAACCGTGATGGCCGGGCTGAACCGTGCACCATCCGGCCCGCACTGGTAGGCAAGCCCGCCGAAGGTGTAGAGGGATCCGGACTCTGTTGGCGGGACCGCGCTGGTGCTCATCGGCTGGATGCTGACGGTGACAAGGGGCTGGCCGGCGCTGTCGGTTGCCTGGACACCCTGCGGGATGGTCAGGAGCGCTACCTGGTCACTGGACTGGACCTGGACTTCTGCCGCAGTCTTCCCGGATGTATCGGTCGGGAGTGGCGCGGTTCCCTGGAGGACCGGGGCATTCTGGGCCTGGACCGCCGCACCGGCATTTCCTGCTCCACCGCCGCCACCTCCTCCCGAACCCGCGGAACCTGAACCTGATTGTGCCTGCGAGCCCGAATTCCCCGACGGGGCAGCTGCCTGTGCGGCCGCATACCCGATCATACCGAAGATGGAGAGACCGTTGGGCGAGTCCCCCTCAAACCAGTCGAGGTTATTTGAATCGGTATAAACATACCGGGTGACAAGGACGGTTGGAACTCCGGACTCCGGGTACCGGATGATAACGATCGATCCGCGGCCATCGTTATTCGTGCCATTGTCGAACTGGTGTACCCAGGTATGGCTGACACTCATCGTGAGGACCACTCTCCGGGATGCCATGGTGGTGTTCTGGGTCAGGTTGCTGTTGATAGCCTCGGTGTTGGTGAACTGGACCGTATACGCGATGTCCGTGATGTTGATACTGGAATTCTGGGCGGCCAGCTGGAAGGCATTGACGGTATTGGTCGTTGCGCCCTGTGTGATCGTGATGTTGGCAGCGGCATCAGAGACGTACTGCCTGAGGGCAACATCCAGCGAGACCGAGACATTTCCCACCGACTGGTTCAGGGCCGCGGTGACCGGGGCGCTCTGCATGACGACCTGCGTCACATTTGTCGCGGTGTAATCCCCGGTGGTTGCGTTGACGGTGACGTTCTCGGCAAACATCTGGGTGGTCTGCCAGAACGCATTCCCGCCGTTGACGGTGATCGTGGTGTTGGTTGTCGTGATGTTGCCGCCGGTGTTCACGATATCGGTCGCGTTGACGCTCACGGTCTGGTTGCCACCGATGGTCGATGCAGTGGTCCCGTTCAGGGCGGTGGTCGTGTTGACCTGCGGCGTATACCCGGTGACCTGGCCCNNGGTTCTGTTCTATCGAGGTATTGCCATCACCGAAGTCCCAGCTCCAGGTGACCGGGGATCCGGTTGATGTGTCCGTGAACTGTACCGCGAACGGAACGGTGCCGGAGGTTATATTCGACGTGAACCCGGCGACCGGGGCAAAGGAACCTGATGTGAGGGAAATGGTATAGGTCGGGGAGACCGTTTTTCCAACATAGTCAGCGCCACCATTCTTGTAATTGTCCTTCATTCCATTCAGATTACATTCTGCGTGGACAGTATACACACCCAGAGGATACAGGCTGTTTGAAGTATCCCAGAGAGCACCGGTATAGCAAGGTTGTGATGAGACAAGGATGCTGTTCAGTGAGGTGGATGTTCCGGTCTTGTTCATAAGCGATGAGTAACTTGTACCGTCAGGTGCCTGAACCTGAATTGAGATGGGGGTGCCGGGTGCACCGTTGTAAAGATTACTGTTAATCAGGAATCCCAATTCGTCACCACGCTGAAGTGTGCCACCCGTGATATTCGTACTCCGGGTTACATCTTCGATACCCAGATCGAGCTGAGGATCTTTTACGATAAATGCCAGAGATAGGGGTGGTGATGATACTACATACCAGTTACCAGTATATCCAACAAAATTCACCGGGTTAACGAAAAAGCTTGAACGATTTGGAATAAAAATGGTGGTTGTA
The DNA here is from genome assembly GCA_003136075.1 of Methanoregula sp. Lineage (GTDB taxonomy): Archaea > Halobacteriota > Methanomicrobia > Methanomicrobiales > Methanospirillaceae > Methanoregula. Next base: position 15,500 of record PNBP01000023.1, read on the forward strand.
GGTGCCGTAGTATTAATGTCCGCCGAAGGGGCCCACCATGCAATATTGTACCCTGCGGGAACTGCAGCGGTAATATCCAACCCGCTCTCCCCGATAAATACGGTGTCGCCCGGACCAATAGTGGAAATTGAATTCGATGAAACGGTGATGTAATTGTTCAAAGTTGCGGTGTTGCTGCCAGAGGCATTGGTGACGGTGAGCGAGACATTGTAGGCCCCCGGCGTCAGGTAGGTATGCACCGGGTTTGAACTGACTGTTGTGTTCGCCCATGTAGTATCCCCAAATGACCAGTTCCACATGGTACCGGCGCGTATATCGGAANNGGTAATATATGCCGGGCGTGGTAATGTAGCCGGGGCCGGTCACCTGGTTCACGGATGCCGGAATATGTAATGGCAACTGGTCGGTTCCGCCGGGTAGGCCATATGCATCGTCGCAGATGCCGTTGTTATCGGAATCCCCGTGACTCTGCGAGAAGCCCAGACCGTCCGGCTGCGCCCAGTAGTTCCCGCCAAGCCATGACCCGCCAACGATATTCGTGCCAGGGGTCAGCGTCGTGTTCCAGATATCCCCGGAGGGAATGTAGTAGTAGTCGACATTGTTGGCGTTGTTGAAATAATTGTTATAGATCGTGTTACCGTTGGTGTTGACGAAATAAATCCCAGACTGCGAGTTCCCGGTTACCCGGCTGCCGGTCAGGGTCATGTCATTGGTAGAGTAGAGATAATTCCCATAGGTATTCGAACTGGTATTGACACTTTCAATCGTGCCGTACTGGGTACTCTGGTACGAGATGCCATACCACCAGTCCGTTACCGTGACGTTCCGCACGGTGACATTGGCCTTCGTTACCAGGATCCCGGTCGTCCCACCGCTCCCAAGACCCTGAATCCGGTGACCCATACCGTCAAACACTACGTTGCCGGACGTGATCTGGATGCTCGTCCCCGACGGATCTGCCAGAATGTCGTTCTGCAGGTAATATATGCCGGGCGTGGTGATCGATGTCGGTCCGGTTATCAGGTTACTGACTGCCCCTGTTACATTGATATAACTGACCTTTCGCGTGCTGGTGTATCCCCAAACATTGTAGGCCTGCAGCGCAACGGTGTAGTTCCCTGCTGCGGTGTAGGTATGCGACGGGTTCTGCTCCGATGATCCGGCGGGCATGAGCCGCCACACGTCATTCATAAGACCGCCGGTATAACCGCCCATGAGCACGATGCTGCCATCTGGCAGGGCCACACACTTTTGTCCTTGTCGTGCCGTCCACCCGGCATTCGCACTCACCTCGGTCCATGTGGCGCCCTCATCTGTCGACCGCCACACGTCATCCTTACGACTGGTGCTGTCCTCCCCGCCCACCAGGACAATGCTGCCATCCGGCATCACGACGCTGGTATGCAGGTCACGTGCCGACCACCCGGCACTCGCGTTCATCTCGATCCATGTTGCACCATTATCGGCCGACCGCCATGTATCATTCGTGTAGCCGCTGGTATCCTCACCACNNAGGACAATACTGCCGTCCGGCAGTGACACGGTGCTATGACTTTCTCGTGCTGACCACCCGGCACTTGCATTTATCAACGTCCATGTGGCGCCATTATCGATCGACCGCCACACGTCATCTTTCCTGCCACTGATGTCCTCGCCACCTGTCAGGATAATGCTGCTATCCGGGATCACCGTACTGCTATGCCATTGCCGTGCCGTCCATCCGGCATTCGCATTCACCTCGATCCATGTTGCACTGTTGTCCGTCGACCGCCAGGTATCATTCGTGAAGCCGCCACCGGTCAACCCACCTGATAAAATAATACTTCCATCAGGCATAGCTACTCCGGTGTGACCTTCTCGTGCTGACCACGCGGCGCTAGTGGTCTGCTCCGTCCATGGTGTCGTGTAGTTCTCATCGCCGAAGAACCATGCCCAGCCCGTGGGGTTATTCAATGAGAGATCGGTAAACGAGACTGACAAAGGTGATGGCCCGCTGGTAACATCGGCCGAGAAATCAGGCATTGGCTTAGGAATCGTGACCGTGATATAATTCATCCGGGATGTGATATTCGAGTCACCAGCATTCGTCACGTTCAGGCTGACAGTGAATGCCCCGTCGAATGCATACGTATGCACCGGGTTCTGTTCAGTTGAGAAGTTCCCATCACCAAACGACCAGTCCCAGCTTGTCGGGACACCGGTTGAAGTGTCAGTGAACTGGACTGTCAGCGGTGCTGTACCATATGTGACGTTGGCAGTAAAGTTCGCGACAAATGCGCCAAATGATGGAGTTGTCAATGGAAGATAATCTTCCCCACCGCTGAGGATATAAGGAACAAGAGTGTTACCGATACCATCGCCGTTGGTATCGATTCCGGTATAAGTACTCCAGAAGTTCCCGCCAATCCATGGCCCGCCAATGATATTCGTGCCCGATGTCAGTGTCGTGTTCCAGACGGTGTTGGTGGGTGTTCCATGATCGACGATATCGGTATCGGCCTCGATATCGTTGTTGTAGAGAACATCGCTGTTCCCGCCGGAAAATGCAATGCCGTTCGTATTTGAGGTCAGGTAGTTGCCGGCGACGGTCACGTTGTCGGAACCGGAAAGATACAGGCCATACGTGTTCGAGGTAATGGTGCTGTTAAGAAGACCGCCGTCCGGCGAACTGCTGAAGAGGATGCCGTAGCCATTGTCGGAACACCAACCCCAATACGGGTTGCAATACTTCCAGCAGCCGGTTACCGTCGCGTTCCCGACCCAGCTGTCCGGCGCGTTGGTGACCGTGATGCCGGATGCCCCGGCGTTCCCGCTGCTGCTCGATACGGTTACGTTCCCGATCCGTGCGCCGATAGCGTTGCTATATGCAATCCCCGTACTTCCGCCAATGCCGGTCATCGTGATATTCTGGATCCGACCGTTCGCAGAACTGTCAAACGATATGCCGCCGCTGTCGCAGTTGGCGATGATGGCATCTTCCACGGTTCCGTTGAACGACCCGCTGGTAAACGCTATACCTTTGCCACCGTTGTGGCTGTTGGTGACCGTGACGGCCTCGACCGTGCCGACCGGCGCACTGGTATACGTGATCCCATACTGCCGGTTGGTTACGGTTACGTTCCGGACCGTGACGTTCCGGCCGTTGACCTGAATCCCAACACCGCTGTTGCCATCGCCGCCGTCTATGGTGTGTCCCATGCCGTCAAACACCACATCGTCCACCGCGATCTGGATGCACGGCGACGTGCCGTCAACGATATCGTTCTGTAACTGATACAACCCGGAGAACGTGAGATGCGCCGGTCCGGTCACCTGGTAGGTCGCCGTACTTATCGCGGCATGGAGCGCTAACTGGTCACTCCCGCCGGGTAACGCGTAAACCCCGTCACTGATCCCATTGATGCTGGTACTGTCATGGCTCTGCGAGTACCCGAGACCGTTGGTCTGCCGGTAGAAGTTCCCGCCAATCCACGGCCCGCCAATGATATTGGTCCCCGGGGTCAGCGTGGTGTTCCAGATGGTGTTGGTCGGCGTCCCCGAGTTCACGATATCGGTATCGGCCTCGATATCGTTGTTGTAGATGACATCGTTGTTCCCGCCGGAAAACACCAGACCGTTGCTGTTGCCGGTCAGATGGTTGTCGACGACCGTCAGGTTGTCCGCACCGTTCAGGTATAGTGCGTACGAACTCGAACTTATAGTGCTGTTGTCAACCCGGCCGTCCGGTGAACTGCTGTACGTGACGGCATACCCGCCATTGCAATAGTAATAACAATACTGCCCGTTGCCGGTCACCGTCGAGTTCTCCAGCCAGCCGTCCGGGGCGTTGCTGAACGTGACGCCATACGTCCCGGCTGATGATCCGATGACGGTTACATTCCGAATCCGACCGCCGGCTCCGTTGCTATACGAGATGCCGGTGGCATACCAGTTGAGGCCGGTCACCGTCACATTCTCGATCCGACCGTCCGCAGAACTGTCGAACGATATGCCGCCACTGTCGCAGTTGGCAATAATGGCATCTTCCACGGTTCCGT
>PNBP01000181.1 GCA_003136075.1 Methanoregula sp.
CCCCCAAGAGCGTCACAAAAAAGATCAAATGATTTCTCCAGAGCAAAAATCACCGTAAAAGAAACTGCATGTTTTACACCATTGTTATTGGCATGTCACCGAGTCCTTGCATCGGAAAAGAACGATGATAAAACCCATAACTTGTTCTTTTGCGCACGAATAAAACTGCTCTTAAAAACCCCATTGAAAAAAATTACAGCAGACCCGGTGCTTTCACCCGGAACTTCTGCCAGAGCACACGACCCATCACACGGTAGGTGAAATCGAGCTCGTCGAAACTGGGGATGCTGTGCTCTTTTAACATCTCACGCCCGACATTCATCGAATCGCCGCCAAGGAGTGTTGCAATCAACCGGTTCTCCGTGCGTTCTGAGAAGTGGAGGATACGCTTCGCGAGTTGTTCGGACGTGAGCACAAGGTTGGGAAACCCGACAATAAATGCCATATCCCAGATGTCCGGGTGTTTTGCGAGCACCTCAAACGTCTTCTCGAACCGTTTCTCCGTTGCATCGCCAAGCAGATCGATCGGGTTGCCCTTGTTCCAGAAATCGGGGAGGAACTCGTTGAGTTCATCTACCACTTCTGCCGGCAGATCAATCAACTCGATACCGTAACGCTCTGCGTAATCAGAGGAGAGCACGGCAAACCCGCCGGCATTCGTGATGACAACAGCCCGTTTCCCTCTCGGGTACCGTTTCGGGTGGGCAAGCATCTGCGCAGCAAGGAATGCACCGGTAAGAGTATGGACAGCAATGACCCCGGATTTTCGGAATGCTTCCATGTAGACATCATATGAACCGGAGAGTGACCCTGTGTGCGAAGCGGATGCTGCCTGACCACGGCGGGATGACCCGGACTTAATCGCGATTACCGGTTTTGTCTTTGCCACTTCACTGACGACTTCCATGAAGGTTCTGCCATCGTTGATCTGCTCGATGTACATGATAATCGCTTTTGTCTTGGGATCTTTTTCGACATAGCGGAGATAATCGAGGAAATCAAGATCTGACTGGTTGCCTACCGAGATGACATTGGAAAAACCGATGTTCTTTGCCAGACTCCAGTCGACCACCGTATTGATGATGGCACCGCTCTGGGAGATAAAGGCAATATTGCCGGGTTTTGGCGACTGGTGAACATAGGTCGTATCGATCCCCCGCGGGGGAACGATGATCCCCAGGCAGTTTGGCCCGATGATCCGTGTGCCGTGACCCTTTGCAATTTCAACGACCCGGTCTTCGAGTGCCTTTCCCTGTTCGCCCATCTCCTTAAACCCGGCCGTAATGATAATGACCATCGGGACGCCCTTGGCACCGCATTCCTCAACGACTGACGGGACCTGGATTGCAGGTACCGTAATAACCGCAAGATCGACCGGGGCCTGGATCTCGGTAATAGTGTGGTATGCCTTAAGCCCCTGGATTTCCGAGCGCTTGTTATTGACCGGGTACAGCTGGCCGGGGAAATGCAGGAGGTTGTGCATGACCGCATACCCCATCTTGGTGGAGTCCTGTGATGCTCCAATGACTGCGATCGAGCGGGGGGTAAAATATTCCATCGGTACCGGGATGCGCACTTTCTTTTCAGATGTTACCACTGAATCCGAAATAATGACACGGGCATCCACGGCACATGCACCTGATTCATACAGCCGGAGGGGGTTGATATCAAACTCCACGATCTGATCATTCTCTTCAAAGAACCGGCAGACATTTTTGATAATCTGGACAAGGGTCTCCTCGTCTCTTGGTTTGGAGCCCCGGTATCCTGCGATAAGGGGATACGCGTTGATCTCGTGGATCATCTGGCGGATCTCCTCGTCAGTCACCGGCAGGATGCGCAGCGTCACATCTTTCATGAGCTCGACCATGGTCCCGCCCATACCAAAGGTGATGACCTTGCCAAACGCCGGGTCAGTCCTGCCGCCGATAATGAGCTCAAGACCCGGTTCTGCCTGCTGCTCGACAATCACCCCATCGATATCAGCTTCAGGATTGTACGCTTTTGCGCTGTCGATAATTTTTGTAAAGGCGCCAAGAGCGGCTTTCCTGCTGCCGATACCCACAATCACACCGCCGGCATCACTCTTGTGGACAATCTGCAGTGACATGATCTTCATCACCACAGGACAGCCCATCTTCTCCGCTGCAAGTGCCGCATCCTCACCGTTTTTTACAATACGGTATTCAGGTACGGGGATGTCGTACTTTCGTAAAATATCATATCCTTCCGCTTCAGAGAGCATTTTCTGGGTCATGAATTCACCTCGGTTTCATATCAGGGTGTTCCCTGATTCTTTTTGTTCAAGAGAAAATGCACACCGGCATTTTCATAAAAAAACATGGTCAGACATCATGTTGACTGGTGCCCATATTTTTTTGATGCAGAAAAAACTGGCCGCACAACGCGAACCATTCTGCTTACTCACAGATTTGATCAGAATTTGGCGAGACACAATTTAAATTTGCTGAATTGTACGTATAGCCCGCTATAGGTAAAAATAACCCTAAAACGACCGAATTTGTGCAATCCAACCACAAGAATTAATTAGAATTCATCATTATTGATAATGTAGAATAGAGGTACTTTATGGAAGAAAGCGCACAGTCCCGACCGGAGCCGAAGTACTATACGCCCAACCCATCTTATCGCGAGAAAAGCTGGATGGGGGATTACAGCTGGACCTACAATGAATTTTTAAAGGATCCGGAACAGTTCTGGGACCGGATAGCAAAAAAACTCCACTGGTTTTCTGAGTGGGACAAGGTAAAAGAATGGAACTACCCGCATGCAAAATGGTTTGTCAACGGAAAGACCAACATCACCTACAACTGCCTTGACCGTCACGTGCTCGGGGAGCGCCGCAACAAGGTTGCCCTGATATGGAAAGGCGAGAGCGAAGACGATGAGCGTGTCTTCACCTACCGGCAGTTATACCGGGAAGTCATGCGGTTTGCAAACGGTTTAAAAAAACTGGGTGTCGTCAAAGGCGACCGGGTCTGCATCTATATGCCGGTCATTCCCGAACAGGTCATCGCAATGCTCGCGTGCGCACGAATCGGAGCAGTACACAGTGTAGTGTTCGGGGGATACGGTGCCGCGGCACTCAACCAGCGGATTGTCGATGCCGGTGCAAAAATTGTTATTACTGCCGATATGGCAATCCGCCGGGGCAAATCGATTCCTCTCAAGCATACCATTGAGGAGGCAATCATCGGCGCACCTACCGTTGAACATCTTATTATCCTGAGACGGGAACTGCGAACACCGGTTGAGATCCACAGCGAGATGGAGATTGACTTTTATGAGGTCATGACCGATGTGGAACCGGACTGCCCCGCCGAAGTGATGGATTCCGAAGACCCGATGTTCATTCTCTACACGAGCGGTACGACCGGCGCCCCAAAGGGTATTGTCCATACCTGCGGGGGGTACATGGTAGGGGTGTATTATACAACCCGGTATATTTTTGATGTCAAGGAAAGCGATGTGTACTGGTGTACCGCTGACCCGGGCTGGATCACCGGGCATTCCTACGTGGTCTACGGGCCGTTATCGGTGGGTGCGACGATCCTGATTGGTGAAGGTACGCCGGATTACCCGGACGCCGGTATCTGGTGGAAGATGGTCGAAGAGTACGGGGTAAGTATCCTGTACACCGCGCCGACTGCAATCCGGATGTTCATGAAGATGGGCCGGGAATGGCCGGACAAATACAACCTTTCATCGCTGCGCATCCTGGGATCGGTCGGGGAACCGCTCAACCCGGAAGCGTTTGAATGGTTCTACCATGTGATTGGCAAAGCGAAATGTCCTATCGTGGACACGTGGTGGCAGACAGAGACCGGCATGCACATGATTACCACGGTTCTTGGCGAACCGATGCGCCCGGGATTTGCCGGAAAATCAATTCCCGGCGTGATTGCGGATGTGGTGGATAAAACCGGCAAGAGCGTCCCTCCCGGCACAAGCGGTTTTCTGGTCATCAAAGAACCCTGGCCTGCGATGATGCGGACGGTCTACAACAACGAAGAACGGTACATTAAGTACTGGGAGACGATCCCCGGGTGTTATACCGTGGGTGACCTTGCGATAAAAGGAGAGGACGGGAACATCATGGTCATCGGCAGATCAGATGACCTGATCATTGTCTCGGGGCATAACATCGGGACTGCGGAAGTTGAAAGCGCCCTTGTGTCCCACAAGGCAGTGGCAGAAGCCGCAGTCATAGGTAAACCCGATCCCCTCAAGGGAAATACCATCAAGGCATTTGTGATCCTCAGGAACACGCATACCCCAAGCGACCGGCTCAAAAACGAGCTCTTCTATCACGTGCGGATCACGCTTGGTCCCATCGCCATACCTTCCGAGATCGAGTTTGTCGATTCGCTGCCAAAGACCCGGAGTGGCAAGATTGTCCGGCGTGTCCTGAAAGCAAAGGAGATGGGCATGGACCCGGGCGACATCTCAACACTGGATGAGTGACACCCCGGTCACCCACCCAACTATTTAAATACGGTTTTGTGTATAATTTTCTTTTAACTTCAGATAATTCATTTCAAACAATATATGAACGATTGTGAGCGATTCTTTTAAATAACAGGAAATCTTGTTTATATACTATATAAACCCCGGAAACGATATTCCGAGGCTTAAAAAATTTTCAAATCTTTGTTAAGGATATCGTAAAAAGGAGGTGTACATAAATATGAAGGTCAGACCAGAGGACTCTTTAAAGATTGAAAATATTGTCGCTTCTGCCAAGGTGACCGATTATCTGGATCTACCTGCAATTGCAGAAAAAATTCCCGGTGCAGAATACAACAAAAAGCGGTTTCCCGGCGTTGTGCTCCGCATGCAGGATCCAAAAATTGCCGCCCTTGTGTTTGGTTCCGGCAAGGTCGTCCTTACCGGTGCAAAGAGTGTTGACAGTCTCTCCAAGGGACTCAATATCCTCGGGGGCAAGCTGCGCGATCTCGGTATCGATATCCCAAAAAAATTGACCTATAAGATCCAGAACATTGTCACGTCCGCGGATCTTGCAACGCCTATCAACCTGAATAAAATTGCCGTGGGGTTCAACCTCGACCGGATTGAATACGAACCGGAACAATTTCCGGGCCTGGTCTACCGGCTCGAAACCCCCAAAGTGGTGGTGCTCCTCTTTGGTTCCGGTAAACTGATCATAACCGGTGGAAAAGTAGAGGAGGATGCAAACAAGGCGGTTGTCAAGATCCTTTCAGACCTACGGGGTCTTGGTCTGATGACCTGATCTTCTTTTTTTTAATTACCTACATCACACTTCAAAGAAGTGTTACTATCTACAGGTTTTTATAAACGAATTTTCAGGGAACGACGGAAAATTGATGGCAATATATAAGTGTTCTTTCCATTGCCTAACAATACCATCACATATATATCACTAATTAGATATTTGTCATGATAAAAAGAGAGCAGAAATATTTTGGATGTGATGCATGAGAACGGAAAATGTGATGTATTTCACCGACAAGGAAGAAGAATTTGCGAATCTTCTCATCGAGATCGGAACCAAACGCAATGTGGCCAAAGTCCTTGTATTTCTCGCAAATACCCCCGAGGCAACGTCCCGGGCAATCGAACGGGGCACGGATCTCCGCCAGCCAGAGGTCAGCATTGGAATGCGCTACTTAATGGAGCAGGGCTGGATCTCGAGCAGGGAGAGCAAGGCAGAGAGCAAAGGCCGCCCGGTCAAGATCTATGAGTTGTCCAAACCTATCACGGAAATAATGGACAGCATTGAAAAAGAGAAGAAGAATGAGGCGAACAATCAGCTCGCCATGATACAGAAATTACGGGATTACATCCGGTGATGTTATAATTATCTGGTGTATACATACACCAATCTTTTTTAAGTAACAAACTGTATATTAGGTCATGCCATCATCAGGCAAAAAGACCAGAAGCGTGCCTCTTTATTTATCCATGCTTGAAAAGGCACGTAAGTCGCCTATTACCATCAGGAGGTACCGGGATGCATTGGCCGGGTACGCACGGTACCTCAATGTGCCGCTTGATGAGTTACACCGGCACGCAACTGCGGAGAACTTTATCGAATACCTGGACACTCCCGAGTTTAAAACCCTCGCGCCGAATACTCGCCGGGCTATTCTATCGGCAATCTCCCGTTACATGAAACTCAATGGCACCGAATTTGACGAGCTGGAGCTTGCGGTAGTGCGTGTCCGGGCGCCCGAAACCCGACAGGACAAACCCCTCTCGCTTGACACCCTGCAGAAGATGATGGATCTCGCTGATACCCAGATGAAAGCTGTAATCGCATTTTTGGTATCTACCGGTGCCCGGGCGGGGGAAACCTCGCAGATTCTCTTGTCTGATGCACGCGGGGATGTGATAACCATCCGCAACGAGATCGCCAAGAACGGGCGGGGCGGCCGGGTCTTCCTGAACGCGGAGGCGCGGGAATACCTCGACCTATGGCTCAAGGAGCGGGATCGCTGGATCGCGGAAGCGGACCAAAAGGTAAAGAACATCGGCAGGGCCCGGCCAAAAGATGACGGGCGTCTCTTTGCCTGCTCATATAGCAACATCTCGCAACGGTTCTCAGATCTGTACCGGAGCGCGGATGGTGAGACGAGCACCACACTTAACGGGCAGCGGGGAATGAATACCCCGCACTCCTGCCGGGCATATTTCCGCACGCATGCCGCAACCACAATGGGGATAGATCTTGTGGAAGGGATTATGCGGCATACGGGGTATCTCAATGCCGCATATGTTCGTATGACCGATGAGGAAAAAGAGAGGCTGTTCCATGAAGGAGAGCACGTTCTTTACATCACCCGGGCCGATCACCGTATCCAGGTGGGGAAATTAACTGAATTGGAACGGGAGATAGAAACTTTAAAAGCAAAACAGGCAGAGCAGAATCGTGTGAAAACTATTGCGAATCAAACATATCTGAATAATGCCAATGATCCTGAATTTGTGAAGGCCGTGGCGAAGGCTATGATCGAGCTAAAAAAGAAATAATATTTTATCCGATCCCGGAGATGAGTTTGTTTGCCATTTCTCGGACGGCCCCCTCTACATCAATACCCCCACAATGTTCAGATAAGAGAAGTTTGGCAGCCTCGAGATAAATTCCTTGTTTGAAGTGTTTGTCTTCCAGCCCATTCTTATATTCAATAAGTTTTTCTTTCGACGCAAATATATCAATAGTTTCATTTAAATAAATACCAGGAACCCGGTATGAGGTGGGTTTTTTTCCATATTTTTTTTCCCGTTCGGTTGCTTCTTTTCGCTCAATTAATTTATTTTTTTGAAGGTCCTCGAGGATTTTGTAAAAGGTGGACTCGTTGGGGATCTTCTTACCGGTTTTTTCCAACATCGCTTTATTGAGACCTTCGCGTTCTTTTCCCCGAGGGAGAACATTGCTTTGTTGATTCTTTTTGTAAAAACTAAATTTTTCGTCGTTAGATAGGACCAGATCGTTTTTTAGCGTAGTCAAAGAAATCCATCCGATGTGAGTGCCATATCCTCTACTGATCAGACCGAGATTCCCTTCGTTGGGGTGGTTTGGTAAATCCTCCTCGAATTTTTTTGACAGGTAATCCAGGATATCCAAGGAATATTGACGGGTTTCCTCTTTTTTTCGGGAACTTAAAAAATTATCAAAAGTCTGCTTTTCAAGCCCCCGTCGAGAGAAAATAGGAACCTGAACACCATGAAGTTTAATCGTCTCAAAATCTTTCAACTAATTTCAACTCCAAGATAATGTTTCTCTTTTGAGGTAATATAACTGTGTTATTATACGATTATCTCATGACAAAAATTCCCGTTTCCATTACGATGGATGAAAATCTTCTGACCGCGATTGACACAGTTCGTCCGCCAGTAACCTCTCGTTCGGCTGCAATCGAAGAATTGGTGCTCCGGGGTCTTGAGGCAGGCACAAGGGGGTCTGATGAAACCCATCGTTGATCGCGGCGTTGTGGAGACGCTGGACGACCTGCACCGTGCAATCTTCGCTGTAATGGAAGAGCGCGGAGAGGTCATCATCAGGGAAAAGTTCGCACGAACTCCAGGCAACGTTGAGGTAAACCATGGTACTCCCATTCGATCCTAATCTGATCCCACGGACCCGAAGAGGGGCTGAATGTCTTATTGAGAGCGCCGGCGGTAACCTCTCTCTTCTCAATGATGCACAACTGCTGGCGATAAAAGAATTGTACCGGCTTGACGATGACCGCACTGTCGAACAGCTCATAAAAGACGGTGAGGTGTTGCCATGAAACCTCCGATGACCTGGTGGAGAGTATGGACCATCATATGGCACGTTAAAGCCAACGGCTCGCGTTACACACGAGGGCAGTTGAAGTATCTTCGTGATGAGATCACGCGGATGGACCAGTACCAGCGGCAACGATTCCGCCAGGAATGTGCCGGTGTCCTCGTGAGGTGTCCGGCATGAAAGCCGTTATCATTCTCTCGGGTGACGACAGCGCGGACGCCCATTGTGCCATCGGTGAGATGTGCGATATCGCAAAAGGGTATGGCGTCGCGGTTGTGGTGCCTTTCATCGAAGAGCATGACACCCCGGAGGCGCACTGATGCCCGAGACGATTACAACGAGGCAGCAGTATGGTGACTCAATCACCATCGGGCGCGTAAGCAAAGGCGGCGAGCTCAAAATATACCTGGATGCCGATGACCTCGCCGGAGCGCAGCGACGTATCGATAATATAGTGGCAGCCCGGCAGTATCTCCTGCAGAAACTCGGGGGTGCACTTGACGCTTAATCTCGATCGTGAGTGTGGAGCGGCCTTTACAGACCCGGGCCGGTTCGGTGAAGCTCTGATGCTGAAAAAGATCCTGGCGGAACGTGAACAGGAGATATGCGAAGCTGAAGTAAAACCGGCAGAGTCCAAACCGGAGCCGGGGGCAGCACCAGAGCCGGTGGCGGTAACCGCACAAGGGACGAAGGGCGCACCGGCGGCCAACATCTGGCAGTTTGATCCGGTACATCACCGGCTGGTTCTTTCCGAGGTCGAGGTGGACCGGCAGAACCGCAAAAGCCTGCAGTGCAAAGAGTTTTCCCGGTCCGATCTTGGCAACGCACAGCGGTTTTCCCTACGGTTTGGACGGGACACCCGGTACTGTTACTCATTCAATACCTGGTATATCTGGGACGGGAGACGGTGGGGTCGGGATAATTCCGGGCTGATATCCGAATTTGGCAAGGATGTTGTCTTCCGGCTTGGCGATGAGGCCCCCCTTTACGAATTTGACTTCGAACGGGCTGCAGCGTTCAAATGGGCGGCAAGCAGCCAGTCAAAAAGCGCGATCGAGAACCTTGTCGCACTCTCCCGCTCATCGCTTCCAATATCACCAGATGAACTCGACCGGGATCCGCACCTGTTCAGCACCACGAACGGCACATTGAACCTTTCCACGATGGAGTTCAGGGAGCACCGGCAGCAGGACTTTATCACAAAACTGGCCGGTGTGGAGTATGACCACCAAGCTGACTGCCCTCTCTGGCAGGACCACCTGCAGCTGGTGTTCAACAACGATATCGAATTTATAAAAGGTTTCCAGGAGATATGCGGGTATTCCCTCATCCACGGTAACCCGGAGCAGCTCATGTTTATCCTGCACGGGACCGGCAAAAACGGTAAGAGCGTTACCCTTGAAACGCTCGCCCATGTGTGGGGTGAGTATGCGGTCAACATCGCACCGGAAAGCCTGATGAAGCGCAGGAATAATGACGGCCCGCGTGGGGATATCGCCCGGATCGCTGGTGCCCGGCTCATTACTTCATCTGAAGGTGAAGACGGGGCCCGGCTGTCCGAGTCAATTGTAAAAATGCTTACCGGCGGCGACCGCGTAACGGTCCGGAACCTTTACGAGAGGGAATTTGAGTTCACACCCGCGGGAAAGATCTGGTTATCGACAAACCACAAGCCCGTGATTCTCGGAACCGATATCGCAATCTGGCGGCGTCTCTGGTTAATCCCATTTACCGTTACCATCACCGATGAAAAGAGGGATGCTCATATCGTGGAGAAACTCACCCGCGAAGGTTCGGGGATCCTGAACTGGTGTCTTGTCGGCTTGAACCGTTACCTGGCAAACGGCAAACTTCCCCAACCGGCGCGTATCACCGAGGCATCGGAAACCTACCGGGACGAAAGTGACATCCTCGGAGAGTTCATCACGGACCGGTGCACCATGCAGGGTGAGGTACCGCGGCGCAGCCTGCTTGCTGAGTACAAAGCCTGGTGCATTGATGTTAACGAGAAACCCGTTTCAAGCAGGAGATTTGCAGCGCTCCTGCGCGACCGTGGAGTGACCGAACGGAAAACAAACGGTACACGCAACTGGGTTGGAATCGGTCTTGCTGGGCAGGTGNNCCTAAATCCAATCAGAGCCCGCATAATGGATTAGGGCAGCAAAGGGCAGTATTTTATCTATTTTGTAAAGTCCTTCGTGGGAATCCTATAGAAAAACTTTCAGAAAGTATGTTCTATCTGCCCGTTGCTGTCCTTTTCAAAAAAGAGGCTCAAAATAAGAAAATCGATTTTTGGAAGGGAGCGGTCTGATCATGGGCTCAAAACCATGCTCAATCTGCACGTCGCCTGCACGTCCTGCCATTGATTTGTGCCTTGTAAACGGTACATCGGTACGGTCAACGGCACACCAGTTTGGCCTATCTCCAAGTGCAGTCCAGCGCCACAAGACAACGTGCATGCAGCGTGCGCCCCCCGCTATCACAGCGCCGGTCCAGGTCCCTGCATATCAAACACCGGCAGAGGTAGCGATCACCACCCAGACCGCCCGTAGCGTAGCTTCCCGTGCGGAATCCCTTGTCAGCCGCATGGAGCAGGCATTCAATGAGTGCCAGGGTACGGGCAATTATGACGTGCTCGTGAAGTGTGCCAAGGAAGTGAGGGAAGGTCTGCGGCTGCTTGCGCAACTATCGGGAGAACTATCGCCCAACCAGACGAACGTGCAAATTAACAATATCCCGTCGATGCGTGATAGCCCGGAGTGGCCGTTGATCATCCGCATTATCGAATCCCACCCGGAGATCAAAGCCGAACTTAACCAGGCACTATTGGAGGCCGGGCAATGAATAGTATAAGAAGGGGTCAGATTGCGCAGAACATATATTCTGCGCAAAGTTGTGTAAAAGGCTCTGATTGCCAAACAAACCCCAATTTGATAGGCAGTCTTTGCGCCATCGCGTTTCCAATGGAACAAAACCTAATTCATGCCCCGATTGATGCACGGGAAAAGACTACCGTTTCCTGTGGAAGTGCCGGCAATACTTGCATGTATATCACCGGAATACCCGGGCGATATAAGTGCGCGTGCACGGAACGCTCCCGGTGCCTGAAGGGTAACATCGTCGGGGCTCTGCGTGTATCGCCAGAATGTTTCACAATCCAGGTGCGGCCATGACCAGCGAGATCCGATATGCGCTTGACCCGGTCGTGTGGGCCCGGGAGTGCCTGCACTTCAATGCGGATCCCTGGCAGGCTACCTTTCTGCGTTCGTCAAAGAACCTGCACGTGCTAGTATCCCGCCAGTGTGGGAAGACCACAGTATCAGCGGTCAAGTGCCTGCACCGTGCCCTCTATCACCCGAAAAGCAGCATCGTCCTTATCAGTCCAACCCTCCGGCAGTCTATACTCATCGCACAGAAGATCGCTGATTTCATCAACGTAATGAAACCCCGCCCCGAACTGACGACCGATAGCACAACTATCCTGCAGTTCAAAAACGGCAGCCGGATTACCAGTCTTCCCGGGGGCAACAGTGACACCGTACGCGGGTTCTCCTGCGATCTGCTCATTGAGGACGAGGCGGCCCGGGTGAGTGAAGACGCCTATGTTGCCTGTAAGCCATTCGTGGCAACCACGGGCGGGCAGGTAATCCTATGCAGCACGGCAAACGGACGCCAGGGGCATTTTTACGTCATTGGCACAGCGGATGATACCGAGTGGCAACGGCTCATAATTCCCGCAACAGAGTGCCCGAGGATTCCCGCCGCGTTCCTTGCTGCAGAGAAGTTGAGCATGGACGCACACACCTACGGGCAGGAGTACGAATGCATGTGGGGGGAAAACCAAGCGGCATTATGGAGTGAGGATTTGATTGACGCGATCTTCCAGGAGTGCGATACAGCGGGACCGGCAACGGCAGCAACCACCACCGCACTAAACGAACTCCCTGCCGTTAAAACAGAAACGGACACGGGCACGGGATCAAGATTGCGAATATGGAGCGGATGATCATGAGTGTAATTTTAGGTTGGGATGTCGGGCAGGCCGTGGACGCCTCCATCGTTGGGGTTGTGTCCTACGACGGAAACCCTGCACAGTTCTGGGTGAGAAGGATTGTGCGATTGCACAGGGGGATGCCTTACCCGGAACAGGTTCGCATGGTGAAGGATCTTTACCTTCAGTATCATTCCCCGCAACTCATCCTCGATCGCACAGGAATAGGGCGGGCTATCGGGGATCTCATCCAGGAGGAGGGGTTGCAGCCGGTCATGATCTCCCTGACTGCCGGTGATAAAATGTCAAGACCGGAGCCGGGGTGCATCAACTTACCGAAACAGGACATGATTGCTTCGTTCACCCGGGCAATGCAGGAGTGCAGGCTGCGAGTGGTACCGGGCTGTGAGAACGCCGCCTTATTCCGCACGGAACTGAAGGCGTTTCAACTGAAAGTGAGTGCATCCGGGGGTAACACATACAACGCAGCACCCGGCAGCCATGACGACACCATTACCGCGATCGGGCTTGCAATCTGGTATGCGGACGGTAGGAGAGGGCGCCCGGAAGGCGCTATCAGAGCGTGGTGCGGG
>PNBP01000085.1 GCA_003136075.1 Methanoregula sp.
GCGGGGGGCCGGTAACTACAATTTTCGGGATATAGGGAATAATGTGCCCATCCGAGATAATAAACGGCACTGAGCGCATGACCGTAGAGGGTGCCCACGAGGTGTGCACCAGCGAGAAAAAATTGAAGTGGGGGACTAGGCCAAAGGCGGCTTTGATGGAAATAATCATATCAAATGCGAGGACATCGATGAATCTTTTTAAGAGCTTGTCCCCCTCAAAATTGAGATGCTCGAGAATGATCGTCGGTTTCCTGGCTCCCCTGCCGGATTCGACCAGTGCAAATCCTTTTTCAAGGCCGAAATCTTCGTAGATTACGTCAAAGTAGGCAAAGATCACGTCTACCTTGTTCTCTTCACAGAGTTTACTGATCCGCAGGCGCCATTCCCGCTCCGCTGATTCGAGGGTTGGCGCAATCCGCTGGATTCGTTCCCGGTCAATGGCATCAATAAACACACATTTTCTGCCGGCAATTTCAAGGTTGCTCCCCCGCATCTTCTCTGCATCGTGCAGGAACGCATCGACGGTTGTGTGCGGGATGATCACGAGACATGAGCGGTCTTTATTCAATGCTTCAAACAGGGTGGAGATGATAAAGAGCTGGCCGTCAACACCCGGCTCCATGCTGTAGAGGACTTTACTGCCACGCGGTATCCCGCCGCCCAGCATGTCATCGATTCCGGTCATTCCTGTTTGTATCATGATTGTATCGTCACCTGCCCTTTTACGATGGTATACTTCATCCAGTCCGTCGTTGCTCCATTGAGGCCGGAAATCCGGAAATAACTGCCTTGTGCGTCCATCTTCACCTCAATAACCCCGCTCATCAGCTGCTTGATCAGCGAGATGGTTTTATCATCGAAAGATTCGTTGTTGAGGAGGTAGACGCCCAGCCCTTCGATCTTTTTGAGTTTGGCCGTCAGCACGTGGAGGAACTGGTACAGTACCTCAAGCCTCCGGTACATGAGCAGCGTGGAGATGGAATTCACACAGAACCGGATCGGTGGCGGGAAAAGCCCGGTCTCCCCTTCAGAAAATGTCCCGTCAAATATGGTCTCAATCATATTTGAAAATTTGATACCGATGCCGGTGAGATCGGTAGGGCTTGAAACAAACATCAGCCGCTGGGTATCGGCAATGCCCGGTGTCGAACTTTTGGTAATTGCATCGATAACGCCGACAAAATGTTTGTCTGACCCGGCTGCTTTAAAATAATCGATGACTTCTGCGGCACGTTCGTTTGTCGAAAGCACAATCGAATATTCTCCGCTCATGGGTTTGATCAGCGCGTAGGCAAGTTGTTCTGCGTTGCTCATCGAGGGTGCAAGGACAAGAATATTTGTTCCCGCTTCAAATCCCCCGCATGCCTGATCGACCTGGGCAATCCCGGAATGGTAACAGTACATTTATCGGTTGATCATTTCATCAGTATGTTTATAAGCGCTCCTATCAGTAATCCCAGAAAAAGTGAATATGCCGAGGTAAGAATGGCAATTTTTGCACCCAGCTGTTTCTAAAGCACGGCAACGGTGGAAACGCACGGGACAAAAAGGACACTGACGATGGCAAACGTGTAGAGCTGAACCGACGTCATGACAGAGCCAAGATTTGCCGTCCCGTCAAGAACGGCAAGCGTTTCAAAGGCAAGTTTTTTTTAAAACCCCAAAGACCAGTGCGGTGGATGCACAGGCAGGAAGACCAGGCAGGGTAACCGTACCTGGTGTGACAAGGGACGGGAATGCGTCGACAACGCAAAAATAAGCAAAAACAGCCCGTGAAATACCACTCCCTTCGGGCAGCGTGAACCACTATGAGTCCTGTCCCGTGTCCTAATGCTCTTAACGTTGTCCTGCAAATGACATTGTATACATGATCTACTGGCTCTATGAAAAGATGCTCCGGCGACAGATCCAGGTTCTGCCCCGGCACGTCTGTTTCATGATCAGCGGTGCAGAAATGGCTGTCGCACCGGAAAAGATCGCAGCAATTACCGGATGGTGTGCGGAGCTTCGTGCTGGCGNNCGGTTCATGGCGCCACAAAAGACCCTGGTAAAAATCCATCTACAATCACCGGCCTGACGTTTCATATCCACGAGCTCACCCTGCAGGAACTCGAATGCGATTTACCCGAGATAAAAAAAGTTGCCACACATGCCCGGCTGACCCTCCATTATGGCGATATTGAGGAAGTATCCGGAACCGGATTGGAAGTGACGGTTGCGATTGGCAAGAGCGGCAGGGAAGAGATCACGGAATGTATCCGGAGTATGGCAAAAAACGATATTTCCCCGGAACAGATCGATGAGAAAACGTTTGAGAACTACCTCACCTTCAAGTATGATCCGGATATTGTGATCAAGAGTGGCGGCGATTATCTCACCGATTTTCTGATCTGGCAATCGGTCTATTCCGAACTGTTTTTCACGGATGTCAACTGGAAATATTTCCGGAAAGTTGATTTTTTGCGGATCCTGCGGGACTACCAGTCACGGATGCGCCGGTTTGGCACGTAAACACCCTTATCGCATATGGATATTTACAAAGCAGGATTTTTGGCCGATCATCCGATCGGTGAACGCATACTGGTTTTTGAGCGCGATAAAGAACGTCCGTCGTTCGGGGATTTTTGCCACATTCTGCTCCCGGCACCAGCGTTCAAAGAGGGTATAAAGTTCATCTTTTGGGATGATTGTATCGGGGCTTTCCTCATCGGCGCGGGCGATCCGGGTTTTGACATATTTTTTTATCGTGTTTTCTTTCGTTCTTTTTTCAGCGGGGGATTTGCGTGTGGTATCTGCAAGCGACCGGGACACTTCCGAAACCAATGGAGCCGTCTCAGAAGATGTTACGGGCGCAGGTGCCTGATGAGCACGCGGTTTTTGATGAGCAGCATCCTGTTTTTCGGCAAGGACTTGTGCAGGAGAACGTGGATCTTCAGCGTTCATGACCGGGCGTAAGGGAGCCGGAGGCGTCACTGCCGTTTTCCTGCTACCGGATCCTGCTGCCGGAACCGGGGCAGTTTCCCCGGGTTTTGCCGGGGTGGCGTACGATGGTCTGCCAGTAGAAAAATCAATCCCGGTGATCTTTGCAAGTGCCCGGTTGCATTCATCCCTGAGATCAAGGTGCAGATCGGTTACCCTGTCAAAAATGTCCGATCGTATGGGTATCTCTACCTTATGCCATGTCACCCCGGAACTTTTTCTCGCACTCATATGCTCACACCAGTGCATCTGTTGTTGGGAAAAATATAGTACGCTATTCTGATCCTGCTGAAAAAAAGGAGCACTCTTATGCGTGAACTTTTGCCGCTATCCGCTGGTCATACGTGCGGATGGCACGCAGCAGGTCAATTTTACGGAAGAGCGGCCAGTAGGGGGCACAGAAATAGACGGCGCATTCATGCCCGTTTGCAAGCCATGGCAGGAAATTCGAGGTCCGTGACTCATTGCCGGTCCTGATGATCAGGTCAACCGGGGGAAGGCCTTTTCCGCCGTGGAGGTGCTCTTCGACCATGTGGACATCGATGGTGTTCGGGTTAATCGTCTTGTTGCGGACTGCACCGACAATTTCCCGTGCGGCAAGAACAATCTCATTTCTCCCACCATAGGCCAGTGCTACGTTTAAGGTAAATCCCTCGTAGTCTTTCGTTGCCTCTTCTGCTGCCTCAACAGCCGCAAGCAAATCCTGCGGCAGCAGGGAGCGATCACCGACTATCTGGACCCGGATCCGGTACCGGTGCACCCGTTCATCTGAGATGGTCCGGATGAATTTCTCCTTAAAGAGCGCGAACAGGTTTTCCACCTCTTCCTTTTTCCGGTTAAAGTTCTCGGTTGAAAATGAGTAGATGGTGATATGCCGGATGCCCAGTTCGTGTGCCCAGTCGAGCATCTCCTCGGTTTTCTCTGCCCCGGCACGGTGTCCTTTTCCGGTATCGATCCCCATCTCCTTTGCAAACCGACGGTTGCCGTCCTGGATGATTGCAACGTGACAGGGGATATGGGTGCATTGCATCTGAAGGTACCGCTCGTAGAGCGGATTTATGAGCTGGCGCAGGTTCACAGGGGTGTCACCTCGACGACCATGCCGCCGTTCGGGTATCGCTCAATAACATACTTTTTGCCGGGGAGTTTATCGGCATGTTCTGAGAGCAGCCACCATGCCATCTCGATCCGGTCGCCGCAGTCCAGATAACTATCCGGTTCCAGCAGTGAGCTGCAGCGGGTGCTGACACCGTCCCGGGTGCCCGGGTGCATGTCCAGCACGCCATAGACGATTGTACCGTCCGGTGTAATCTCATCAAACGGTCGGGCCGTGTTCTCCGCGATCCGTTTCAACCGTTCCCGGAGCTGGACCGAGTCCTTGAAGGATGAAGAGCACCAGTGGACTTTTTCCTGCTTCACCAGTTCTTTTGCCCATTCCTGTGCGCCTTCCACCGCGTTATGCACACCATCGGCAAGCTNNTGTGCACGCCGTCCGCCGGCTCGTAGCCCCGCTCTCGCATTTCGTTGGCATTATAGTCGCCCCATTCGAGTTCGTTGATATTGAGGAAATCGAGGTACGGCAGGGCGGGGATCAAGAGGTCAAGGCCAGGCAGGGCGGGCACTTCGATGCCGACATCAAAACCCTGCTCTTTTGCATGCTGTGCAGAACGGATATAGTCGGAATCAAGGATCGTGTCCCAGCACTCACGGGGCGGGTGGAGCCTAATCTCATCGACAAGCCCCTTCATCTTTGCCAGTTCCGCATCGGTGGGTGCTTTTGCGGTATAGAGGTGGATCTGGTGTTCCTGCCCGAAATGACTTTTAAGCAGCCGGCAGTATTCGGTCACCCGATCGAGACGCAGGAGCGGTTCGCCACCGGTGATACCGGTCCCCAGCGCACTCATGCTTTCTGCCATCTCGATGATCTCACTTGGGGAACTTACCTGCTTCTCGTTTGCAAAGACCACATCTTTTCCTTTCCGTTCGCTGGAGAGCGGGCAGTACCAGCAGGAACGGTCACACCGGCCGGTAACAAAGAGCACCATCTTTGCGCCCTGGTAGCAGAGAACACAGCCTTTTGCAAGCGTCATCTTGTTTCTCCCCCCCGGAACCGGCATGGCTTTGTCATGAAAAGTAATCTTAATGTTTGGCGCCCGGGATTCAAAACCCTTCTTAGGCCGGGCAGGCCCATCCAGAACCACGATCAAAGATATCGGGCTTAACTCCTTGAAATTCCTGCCTACGAGAGGGTCGTCTGTAAATATACCTTATTTTAGTGATCTTCCTGATCTGGGAACGCTCATCCTGTTCGGAAAAATTTCACCACAGGCCGGTGTGCTGGAAAGCACCTGAAACCACCGTACTAATATCTTTATTAGCCAAGCCATACACGAGTTAATAGATTATGAGAGATGGTCGTGCGGGGCAGAGGAGGGAATATGCGCTCTCGGAGGTCGTGGGTTTTGTCCTGCTGTTAGGTGTGCTTACCGCTGCGATAGCCCTCTGGATGATATATGTCGTCCCGGTTCATGGGCGGGAAGACGAGATCACCCAGATGAACTCCGTCAAGGATCAGTTTACCAACTACAAGATCAGTCTTGATTCCCTCTGGATCAACAGCCCGTATGGGGCGTCATGGAGCCAGAACGGAGTAACCCTCTCAACATCCTTTGATCTCGGTACTGGCGGGGGTAATACCCAGGCAAGCGGTTTCTTCCTGCCGATGATAAATCCAATCGCCTCATCGGCAACCATGTCTTTACTAAATACTGGGGATACCATGACCATCGTATCCAATGGTCCGTCCGGTATCAACAATACGGTGTATAATATGACCATCCTCCAGTACCAGTCGCAAAACAACTACTGGATACAGCAGACGTATTACTATGAGGATGGGGGGGTTTTCCTCACCCAGCTTAATGGTTCGGTATGTCGTGTCGCACCACCAATCTCCTTTGTGAATAATTCAGACACCACGTATACGGTGGCAATAACTCCCATCACACTCAACGGTGTAAGCAACATCGGAGGTAACGGCCCGGTCAGGGTGGATACCCGGCTTAAGACTATCCAGGCTCCGATTACCGGTAAGGTATACTGGGTGAACACCTCAGTTTCTGTTGCAAATTACACGATGGCACAAATCTGGCTGGGGATATTTAACACTACCCGCGCGAACGGGGGGATTTTGAATCAGCAGTATTACCAGTGCGGCAACAGTTCCCCATCTGCAATCCCGGGAGTCGCATTCATGAATATCACCGGTACCTATAATGACCTGATCAATCCCGATGTCAATATGGTCATACAACCTGTCCAATATGATGTTACCCTGAACAGTATCGTATCAAACCTGAACTGATGAGAGGATCGCTTCGCCATGCAGAAAAGCTCCCGCAGCCAAAATACTGGTATTAAGGACTCCGGTGTATCTGAAGTGATCGGAGTTATCCTGCTGATTTCAGTGGTGGTTGCAGCAGTCGCTATCATCGGGGTGTTCCTTTTCTCTCAGAGCACCCCCCAGGAAATCCCTGCCATCAATTTTATGACCGGAAGCGACAACAGCAACCGGCTCTATCTCTTCCATAATGGCGGGGATAGCCTGACAAAAGGAACCTTTTCAGTCCTGGTTGATGGGATCGTTCGAAACGATTACACGATTTCCGACGGCAGTAACGTATGGTCGCTCGGCACGAATCTTATCCTTTCCGGAGTCACGTCCGGCTCACACAGCGTGGCGATCATCTATAATAATACCGGGAGCGGGGGGGTCTTACTCCGGTCCGGGACGTCAAATGTGCTGGTGTCAGCGACTCCAATCATTAATCCGGATGTGATCACAGGTTCAACGTATCCCCCGATCATATCCGTACCGCAACTGATGCAGAATGTCACAAATAATACGATAAACTATTACCGGGAAAACGGGACAATCATTCAGGGAGGGTACATCCAGTTTAACATAACTGCCTCTGGTATCAACTCGACAATTGTTACCGGTAACGGGCTGGTTCAGCTGAATTCCGGTGACACGGTAAGGATCACTCCGGACTCAGTTTCACAGGGCATGGTTGTTTTCGGTATGGGTGACCAGATCTGGGAACTGATCTCGGAACGGGCACTCCTTACGATTACCAACCGTACTTCCAACCCCTCGCCTTACACAGGTGCAATCAACCATACATGGATTACCAGTTATAAGGACCTGCAATCAACGCTCACCCTTTCGACTTCGACTCCACCAGGTTCTTATTACACCGAGCTTGCGTTGAATAATTATCCTTCCTATGCAAAGTCCCAGACCTTCTCAAGTCAGGTAATCAACCGGACAAGTAGCAATTCAATCCAGATCAGTAACGTGACACCCAACTCGATAGGGTTGTTTGTTCTTCAGTTCAATAACAAAACAAAAAGCACGTATTTCGTTGGCAGTGCCTCCGGCTATACTGTTACCTGATCCTTTTACTTCTGTTCTTTTTCCGATCTGGAACAGTTGATATAATAAAAAGATCTTTACATGATTGTATTAACCGGTGATCCGGCACATACCAGCCGGTATCCATGAATAAGCAGGGATAATTCGTGCCACGGAAACAGGGGGGTGATCGCGGAGCAGCGGAGATGATAGGCGTACTGATGCTGATCTCCATTTTTGCGGTCGTAGCAGGTGTGGTTGCTGTTATGTATTTCTCATCGCCCCTCCCGGATAAAAGTCCTGCCGTGAATCTGATGGTTTCCAACCAGAGCAGGATTATCAATCTGGTCCATGCCGGTGGTGATGCGCTTCCTGCTGACAAACTCCAGATTTACGTGGACGGTACCCTTCGACCGTTCACCGGTTTAGGGAGCGACAACACCTGGTCACTGGGCGAAACGCTCACGTATACCGTTAGTAGTTCGGATCCGATGCCAACGAAGGTTGATGTCGTGTATACGGGGTCTCAGGGAATGCAGTGGAGAGGCACAAGTTCTTTCCTTCTCGCCAGCCTGTTTCTTGGCACCCAGACAAGCTTCCCGCAGGATGTGACGCTCTACACGATCACTGCGACCGCAGGGGTGGGGGGAATTAT
>PNBP01000042.1 GCA_003136075.1 Methanoregula sp.
GCAAGTCCCGAAGTGACAATTGCAACGGTCACTGCTGCAAAGGTAAGCTGGAAGATCATAAAGAGCAGCGGCGGATACGCTGCGCTGCCAGAGTTCATACTTACTCCATTGAGGCCAAGATTGCCGAGGTTTCCAAGGATCCCGCTTATATCCTGCCCAAAACTCAGCGTGTAACCGATCAGTACCCACTGGATGCTGACGAGTGCAAAGGCAACGAACGACAGGGTGATCATGTTGATGAAGTTTTTCTTCCGGACAAGACCCCCGTAGAACAATCCTACGCCCGGTGTCATGATCATGACGAGCGCCGTTGAGGCGAGGATCCATGCTGTTGCTCCTGAATCTATTGCCATTTATTTCACCTGTGATAAACAAGATTGGGTTCGCGCCAGTCCGGGGCGGTTGGTCCCCGACTGGTGCTGCTGATCATATAAGGAATCCGGCATGTGACGGCCCTGAAACCTGAAGATCCGGAATGTCCCACAAACCGGCGCCTCCTAGCGTGCCTGATATCATCATGTCTCTTCCTTTCCTGATCCATTGGTAAGTTTGCATGTTGTAGGAAAGAACATTCGTTCCACATATATTTAAATATTGCTAATTCGAAACATATTCCCTGGTGCAGCTCCGGCATACATAAATGCCTGATTTGGTTTGCACATGCATTGAGCACAGGTTCTCAGTGCGTCTGTATATTGGAAGGTGTTTGAATGGCACACGCGAATAAACCAAAAAAAATGACTGAAATGACAAAAGAACAAATCAGTGGAGTTCACGCTCTTATCAAAAAGAAGAATATCCAGATCGTTGACTTGAAATTCAACGACATGCCGGGCCTCTGGCAGCATTTCTCAATCCCAGCATCGGAGCTGAACGGTTCTACCGATCCCAAGTCTGGTATCTGGTCAGAAGGCATCGGGTTCGATGGTTCCTCCATCAGAGGGTTCCAGAAGATCCAGGAGTCCGATATGCTCCTCTGCCTGGATACCTCCACAGCAGTTATCGATCCGGTCTGTGAAGTACCCACGCTCTCGATCATCTGTGATGTTTTTGATCCTATTACCAAACAGGCATATACTCGTGACCCGCGTTTTATTGCACAGAAGGCGGAGGAGTACCTCAAGTCAACCGGCATTGCCGATGAGAGTTTCTGGGGACCGGAATACGAGTTCTTCCTGTTTGACGATGTCAGGTATTCGCAGACCGTCAACCAGGGCTTCTATTCCGTGGACTCCATCGAGGGCAGCTGGAACTCCGGCCGCGATGAGCAGCCTAATCTCGGGTACAAGCCACGTTACAAGGAAGGATATTTCCCGGTACCTCCGCATGACTCGCTCCAGAATGTCCGGAGCCATATGATCCTCAAGATGATCGAGACCGGGATCCCTGTTGAGGTACACCACCACGAAGTTGCAACGGCAGGGCAGAACGAGATCGATATGCGTTACAGTTCCCTTGTTAAAATGGCAGACCACTGCATGATGTACAAATACATAGTCAAGAACATGGCCCGGGACTTCGGTATGGTCGCGACCTTTATGCCCAAGCCCCTCTTCGGGGACAACGGATCGGGGATGCACACCCACCAGTCCCTCTGGAAGGATGGGAAGAATCTCTTCTTCGATCCAAAGGGATATGGGATGATCAGCCAGCTTGCGAAATATTATATCGGCGGTCTCCTTAAACATGCGAACGCACTTATGGCATTTTGTGCACCATCCACTAACTCCTACAAGCGACTCGTACCGGGGTACGAAGCGCCGGTGAACCTCGTATATTCACTCAGGAACCGCTCGGCCGCAGTTCGGATTCCGATGTACTCGGAGAATCCCAAATCCAAACGGATCGAGTTCCGCCCACCAGACCCGATGTGCAACCCGTACCTCTCATTCTCCGCGCTGCTTATGGCGGGTATCGATGGGATCAAGAAGAAGATCGATCCCGGCCAGCCATTCGAAGGCAACACGTACGAGCTTGAAGGAAAGGCAGCTAAGAAACTCCCCACCGTTCCCTCATCGCTGGAACAAGCGATCGATGCGCTTGAAGCAGATAACAAGTTTTTGCTAGAGGGAGATGTCTTCACGCAGGATGTCATTGATGTCTGGATCGAGTACAAACGATCTGAGATAGACGGGGTCAGGCTGAGGCCTCACCCGTGGGAGTTCCACCTGTACTTCGACATGTAATCTCTCTCCTTTTTTCCAGATAGGTATTACTGCCTTTCAGCGTCAGTAGGATGCACTTTCTGAAAATTTTTCAGACCCTATTGCCCGACATTGGTGACTGCTTTTATTCGCAGGTCGTATCGTTATGGTTTCATAATGATTTTCGATTCACTAAAACCGGACATTGATGAACACCATATTTCGGTTATTTCTGGTTACGGGAACAGCATTATTAATAGAGAGTGTTATATAATAGTGTAGCAGACTATATTTAAATATTTCTTGGCAGATGATGAAAGTTACCCCCACTGAAAACGTGATGAAGCAGGGGACTGATGCCACGTTCTTTAACTAAACAAAAACGACAGGAATTCTGTCGCTTTTTTCATCCCGAATATCCCTGACCGCGCCTCACGCTCAGAGAAATGCGTCGTTGCATCTTTGCGTTTACCCACGACAACAAAGGGCACCGGTTCCCGGGAATGCGTCCTGATCCGGATCGGTGTCGGGTGATCGGGCAGCACTGCGAGTACGCCGTCAAATTTGTCCCGAATCATGCCCACAACACGGTCTACACCTTCAATCGCCCGCACCTTTTCCTGGACGCTGCCAAGGTGTCCCGCCTCGTCCGGCGCTTCGATGTGAAGATAGATGAAATCGAGGTGCTCAATAGCTGCAAGAGCATACCAGGCTTTCGCTGCATAATCCGTATCGAGATACCCGGTCGCACCGGGCACCGTAATGATTTCCATCCCGGCGCACCGGCCAATCCCATTGAGCAGATCGACTGCGGAGATCATGCCACCCTTCTTATGATATTTTTCCGCGAACGTAGGGATTGCAGGACGTTTACCGCCGCTCCATGGCCAGATCTGGGTGGCAGGGGGTTTCCCTGCCTTTACCCGTGCCACGTTGACCGGGTGATCGCGGAACACCTCACGGCTCGTTGCCATACAGTCCAGCAGGAGAGGGGCATCCCCGTTCTTTGGCACAAATCCTGCAATGGGCTGGCCGACAATATCATGCGGGGGGGTTGATTCCGCCCCTTCGCCGTGGGGCACCACCAGCAGGTTC
>PNBP01000133.1 GCA_003136075.1 Methanoregula sp.
CTTGAACTCGGGAATCTTTGCGACAGGGTCAAGTGCATTGTGTGTTAAGAGGTTTGCCGCACACTCGACGAAATGGAACGGTATGAAGACAACACCCTTCTTGATGGTGTTTGTAACACGGGCGCCAATCGTAATCTCTCCCCTGCGGGAGATCGCCTTGACCATCTCCCTGTCCTTGATGCCCAGTGCGGCAGCATCCTCGGGATTGATCTCGACCCAGCCTGTTGGCTCCTCGCGCTCGAGATCAACCGAGCGGCGGGTCATCGAGCCGGTGTGCCAGTGCCAGATGCAGCGGCCGGTGGTCAGGAGAAGCGGATACTCCGTGTCCGGTACTTCTGCCGGGGGTTTCCACTCGATTGGGGTAAATATACCAAGACCGTCCGGGTGGGAAAATTTCTCCTTATGGAGGATGGGTGTACCCGGGTGCTCCTTTGTCGGGCAGGGCCAGTGGAGTGCTTCGGGCTTCTCGAGGCGTGCATAATCCATGCCGGCATATGAGGGGGTAACCTTGGTAATTTCCGTGAAGATCTCTTCAGCGCTCTTGTACGGGAACTGCTTTGCGTATCCCATTGCCGCTCCGAGTTCACAGATGATCTTCCAGTCGGCCCGTGCCTGTCCCGGCGGTTCCTGCGCCTTTCTCCACTTCTGGACACGGCGTTCGGTTGAGGTCTGGGTTCCGTCCTTTTCGGCAAAACAGGTTGCCGGGAGAACAACATCTGCAAGCTGTGCAGTCTCGGTCAGGAAGATATCCTGCACGACGAGGAATTCGGCATTCTTTAATCCTTTTTCGACGTGGTGGAGGTCCGGGTCTGATAGCATCGGGTTCTCGCCCATGATATAGACGCACTTGACCTTACCGGGCTCATCGGCAAGGGTATTGATGAGCGTGGTAACTGTCAGGCCGACTTTACCCTCGGCAATATTACAGCCCCACGCGTGGTCCATCTTCTTCTTCATCTCGGGGACAAGCACCGACTGGTACCCGGAGTACACGTTTGCGAGGGCCCCCATGTCGCAGGCGCCCTGCACATTGTTCTGGCCACGCAGTGCACAGATGCCCGTGCCAGGTCTTCCGAGGTTGCCGGTCAGCATCTGGATGTTTGCCACCGACTTGACGTTGTCGACACCGGTCGTGTGCTGGGTGATACCCATTGAGTAGAGGATCGCAGACTGGCCGGATTTGCCAAACCACTCTGCCGCAGTGATGATGTCCTGTGCGGGAACACCGGTGATCTTCGAGACGTTCTCAGGGGAGTAGGTATCCTTCATCACGACCTCTTTGACCTTCTCGAAATCCTTGGTCCTCTTTGCGATGAATTCCTTGTTCTCCCAGCCATTCTTGAGGATCTGCTGCATGAAGCAGTTCAGTAATGCCACATCGGTACCTGAGTAGAACTGCAGGTGCAAATCGGCTATCTTCCCCGTTGGCGTGAGCCGCGGGTCGGCCTAAATGATCTTTGCGCCCTTCATCTTTGCCTGCATGATGCGGCGCCCAATCAGCGGGTGCTGTTCAAACGTGTTGGTGCCGATGACGAGAAGGCATTTTGATTCGGCAATGTCTTCAATTGACTGGGTCATTGCACCNNAACTTCTGCATCAGGTAGTTCTCTTCATTGGAGACCCGTGCTGATGACAGGCATGCCATCTCTTCGCCTTTGTAGGACTTGAACTTCGAGACGATGAGATTGTATGCCTCGTCCCAGCTGGCTTCCTCGAATTTGCCATCCTTCTTGATGAGCGGGGTGGTCAGCCGGTCCGGGCTGTTGATGAACTCCCATGCATAGTTGCCCTTGGGGCAGAGTTTGCCCTCGTTGACCGGGTTGCGGTGCCACGGCGCAACGCCGACAACCTTCTTGTCTTTGACGACAAGGTTTAATCCGCATCCTGTCCCGCAATACGGACAGGTAGTAGGTACGTAACTAAACTCCATGTTCTCTCCTCGAACAAAAGGAGGTCGTATCCAACGCTATATAAACATGCTGAAAAATGGCCAGATTATGACGAATATCGGTGGGTTCATATTTTCCGGCAGTAAATGATTGTTGTGTACTATGAAAAAAATCAAAGAGGTTAGTTCACGGCCAACGGGCAACATTGTCAGATTCCGACGTTTGCGCGCATATAAACGGCAGGATGTATGAAGCTCCCCCACATTTTCCCGATGCTTTCAACCATCGTGAAAGTTGCCCTGACTGCGGTGGATGGTGTCGTGTTTACGGATCATACCGTATGCCCGCTGTGCGGCGGCGAACTCTCCGGTTACGACACCAAGAAAAAACAGTTTGCTGTCCTGCAGGAAGCAGATAACACAAAGAAGCTGTTTGTGTTTGTAAAACGGTTTTACTGCAAAACGTGTCATCATCTCTGCTATGCAGATGAGCCCTTCTATCTTGGAACCCGCATTGGTTCACCGGTCGTTGATTTGGGAATCACACTCTCATCAGATATGCCGCCGAACCGGGTGGCGTCCTATCTTGCGGCTATGGGTATTATTGTTGACCGGACGACCTGCCGGCTTTATGTAAAAAAGGAATTGCCCCGTGTCCGGACAACGGATTTATTTGGGGTCCATATCCCCGTTTCCGTGTTTGCCCTCTCCGATCTTGCTTCTCGCACCGGTGAGGGGGGTCGCATCATGGGGGCAGAAATTCTCGCTGCCTGTGGTTTCCCATCCGCATACCGGGCACCGCTTCACCTGTCGATGGGAATGAAAGAAGGGGATGACGGGGATGAACAGGAATACAAAGAAGAACGGCACGTGCATAAGCCACATGATGACGGTAACCAGAACCGATCCAGCAAAGAGGATGATGCCCAGCCTGCCTAATTCCATATTTCCTGCTCCATCGCAATTTTTGTCACGGAATTTTTTTAATTATTTAACGAATCTTGATGCGTATTTTAATTAAAATGATTCCTCCCACCCCTGCGGGGTCGCTCATGGGTCTCGTCGACCCCTCGCTCGGCAAAGCGGTTTATTTAATTTTCTACAAAAATGCATCATGGTCATCGTATATGGCAACTATTCATTTTAGAACTGCCGCGGGGGCGCCCCGTCGGGATTGGCGGGGATTATCGTAACTAGGTGTATGGGGGCAGTTTGCCCCCATCAATGAAATTTAAGTGCGAGTAAATCATCGAGAATAAAAAAATTGATGCACCAAAAAATGTTCTTTGCTGTGGTGCGACCTGTTAATTTTATGCCATTTTATTGCTTAAGTGATGCCGGATCCCCGGGCAACTTCCCGCACCGCATACGCAGGAAGCGCGTCGGCAGCCGGTCCCAGTTCCTGCGTGAGATCCCGGCCGCCGCATTCCCGTGCAAAGAGCGGGGCACCGATGCCGGCAACAATCACATCCGTTGCCCCGGAGCCTCTGGCTACCTGCCGCACCTGGTCACAGATGAGCGCCCGTTGGCGATCCCAGCACTGTTGGGCAATCTGCACGGCGCCCTGCTCACCAATCTCCTCGAGATCTGCACAGACCACGCGGGCGAGCCTGCGCAGGGACGCGGCCCGGGTTTTTTCTTTTTTATCCGCAGTATCGCATACGTAATCCTCTGGTCTGAGGTGATTGAGGACAAGGTGCACGTCTGCGGTCGACGCAAAATATTCCGTACTGACCGGTGTCCCGATCCCGTCGAGGCTGACCGATGAAATAAGCGTGGCAACCGGTGTCCGCAGCATGCCGGTATACCGGAGATACCCTTTCTGCAGCCGTTTAAGATCGGTAAGGCCGGTCAGAGAATTAAAATCGGCAAGCGGAATGATATCTGCCGTGGTACTCCCGACATCAAGGAGGACAGATGCCGGGTACCGGGCCCGCAAAAAATCCGCCGATGCAAGCCAGTTAGCTGCAGCAAGTTCCGGCACCGGCTCCCGGTGAAACCTGCCGTCCATACCGTAAAACCATGCATCCGGAAACACGGTTTTAATCGTAGTGACGATGAAGGCGATGCCCTCCTTCCTGCTGGAAAAACAATCCGCAAGTTCACCGCTCATGACGACCGCTGCCCGGTCTTGTCCCTGTTTTTTATGGGCGTGCAATAGTTCAGCGAGCGGGGCGCCTTCCCAGAGCGGGCAATAGTGTATATGAACCCCGTCATCGTCAACAACTTTTAGATTGGCTCCCCCGACATCGATCCCGATCATTGTGGCGTAACCTTCCCGTGCGTATCAAACCGGACCGATCCGGTGAGATGGACTGCCGCCGGGACTGTCCCTTTCGATGCCTGCACAATAAGCTGGGCAATTTCTTCTTTCATGCACGCCGCAATACCGACAAGACTTGTCGTGATGCGGGGATTCACATCCACAACATACACTTTATCGGCCACGATAACATCAATCCCGCAATACCCCTGGCATCCAAGAACTGTCACCGCTTTGACCGCAGTATCAACAATATCCTGCTCGCGGGGCGGGTGGACCGGCGTTTCGCCACCCTTGTACCGGAACATGCCGTTTGTATCAATATCGATGAACTGGCGGTTTACCGAAAGAACAAGCGCAGGGTCACCGGTATAATACAGGCAGGCTTCACCGACCACCCGGGTTGCGATAAGACTGACGGAATAATGTTCGCCGTTAATAAACTCCTGCGCAAACTCCCCGCTGCCCGGTGCTGCGCCGGTCAGCCGCACACCCTGCGCCCCGCAGCCGGAGACCGGTTTGACCACATGCCGTCCGGCAGACGCCACACCCGGCACTGCAATCCCGTGACTGAGCAGGATCTTTGCCGACCTTACCTTGTTTGCACAGAGTGCGGCGTTCATGCTGCCGCAACCGAGGTTGTGGGTATACTGTTCAAGAATTGTGGTGTATTTTGCCATGAGATGATCCGGCGCGATGACAAGGCCCATGTCACAGGTGGGGGCGAGACGGCTGATCTCCTCACCAAAATCCCCGGGGCCCGGCAGGATGACCTCATCACCGCACCGGACAAAACTGTTTTTCAGAACATCGAGCATCGCCGCCCCTTCGGGCGCGAGGGCGGGGGTGCGGGCAGTGGTGTATTCGGCGAGCAGGACTTTCATCCCTGATATATGTGCGGTCATGTAAAATTACCCTATCCGATCAGTGAATTATTTGGGGGGTGACGCCAAGGGTATATGGATATGAAACCCTCGATCCTGCTGACCAATGATGACGGAGTAACCTCTCTGGGGATATGGGCCGCGTACGAAGCGCTTGCACCTATTGCGGATGTGACTATTGTGGCTCCTGCAACCCAGCAGAGTGCGGTTGGCAGGTCTATTTCGATCTTTGAGCCGATACGGGCAAACCAGATCACGTTAAACGGTATCCGGGTCTGGTCTGTCGCCGGTAAACCCACGGATGCCGTGATCATCGGGCTGTATGCGCTCAGGCTGGCACCCACGCTTGTGGTGAGCGGGATTAACATCGGTGAAAATCTTTCCTTTGAATCGATCATGACATCAGGTACAATGGGCGCTGCGCTTGAAGCATCAAACCAGGGTACAAAAGGGGTTGCCTTCTCGCTGCAGGTGGAAGACCAGGGCGACAAGTTTGATGATCCCAGTAACCCGGTGCAGAATTTCGATGCGGCAAAAAAAGTGGTCCGGGACGTGGTGGAGCGGGAGCTGAAACATGGCATCTGCCCGCATGCTGATGTGATCAACGTGAATGTTCCCTCGGTAGTTAAAGGCGGGTACGAAGTCACCCGGCTGGCGCGGAAGCTGTTCCACACCGGTGTGGAGAAACGGCTCGATCCCCGCGGGCGTCCGTATTTCTGGATTAACGGCCCGCTTATTGAGGATGCAGAAGAGGGAACTGACGTGCATGCCATCCGGAAAGGGAATGTATCGATCACACCGATTACGCTTGACTGTACCGCTCACGCAGCAGCAGAAGAAGCAAAAAAGATATTCCGCCGGTGATGGTTAGAGAAAAGATTTTTTTTTTGAATTGATAAGTTTGTCATATCGATGTGCCATTAAAAAAAAAAGATTCTAATTTCCGAATTCAGTAGTAGTGCTGAATGATGATTGTAATGTCAATCGATTAAAGTTAAAGGTCGTTTGATTTTTTTACAATGTGCCCCACCCCTTCGGGGTCGCTTGAGGTGTCTCGCCGACCCCTCGCTGGGCAAGATGGTTTTTGTTTTATCAGTAAAAAGTGAGAATTGTTGTATAGCATATAGACAATTTGATCTGAACCGTCGCGGGGGCGCCCCGTTGGGGGCGGTGGAGGTGCTCGTAACCGGGGGTATGGGGGCAGTT
>PNBP01000188.1 GCA_003136075.1 Methanoregula sp.
CGGTATGTGAGGAGCGGGCCGGAGCAGCCGATGGCGACAGAGCAACGCGACGAGCCGTGGGCGTCATCCTATCAACAGGGCAACCAAGAAAAAGCAGCGAGGTGATGTGAAGCGAGCCGGAGTGCAGTGAGCGCAAGCGAACGGAACGAGGACGAGTGAACATGACCGAGTGTCTTCATCTCTCTTGTTTTGTTGAGTGAGGATCGCCGCCCCGCTCCGCACGCTTCGTGCACCTTCGGCGCACTCGCACCTGCTCCGCGGACCGGCTTACGTCGTGCAACTGTCTAAAACACCACTTTTTAAGACCTTCCCGGAAAAAATGACCCTCATATTCGCATTCTGGCAGCGTTTCCGGGGTCCGGATGGGGTAAATCAGGAGACAAAAATCGTATCGGTTTAAGGGCCTTTGACGGGCTTTAGGAGATGGGCAAATCTGCCGTATTTTAGCAAATAGGCCGTTATATGGTCATATTCTCCACAGGAACAGAAAAGAAGAATATTTCGGGGTTTTCTGGCATAGGTTAAGTTATCAAGAATGAAAACGGAGCCCGTATAGGGCTTATTTCACCCATAGTAACTACACCGCATCCAGAGGCCTGTTTTGATTTCCCGAAGTGAGGGCAAATGAGATCTCCCCCCAAGCCTTATCAACCAACTCCCGGTAGTACCCGGGATCAAACGATTTCGCACACCACGCGGGTTCCACCCGGTACAGCCGGGCATCGGTCACGACAAACTGGATCTTCATGCCGGGTGCTATCCCGATCCCGTGGTCCCGGTATGCCTGCACCGCCGCACCTTCAATGCACCGGTGGGCGTACGTGAGCCGGCTGATCCGGCGGTTGATCACCATCTGCCGGGGATTTGCGGCATTCAGGTTGTTTATGGTCTCCCGGTAAATTGCTACCACTTCTTCCCGTTTCGTTTCGAGTTCCGCGATAGTTTTTGCATGCGCCATGACATCCAACATCCGGCGCTGCATCTCCCGCACGTACTCCGGCGTGTCGTGCCTTCGTGCAGCAATCCCCCGGACCTTGATGTTTTTCCCGTCCGGCTGCCGGCCGTAATACCGGTTGTATGCACCGAAACCGTCTGCCAATGGCAGGAAAACGATCCAGTCGAAATGCTCCACTTCGAGAAATAAACCGGTCTCCCGCTCGATTCGTTCCTTGAGCACATCAACTGGTGATCCCTGCAACCAGAGACAGTCCACGATCCCATGCAGCACGTGGAAATTCATTTCATCGGCAATATCCTTGGTTTGGATCAGGATCTCACGGGACCGACCCGTGATCCCTTCGTGCACCTCGATCCTTCCGAACTTCGCATTCTTGTAGCCGGTGTATCCAAAGCAGGTGACGAGCATCCACTTGAGGATCGCATCGGTGCCGGCAAACCGGGGCTCGGTTTTTTTGAGCTGCTTGGTCTTGATACGAAGTTCGAGCAGCGGCTTGAGCACGGTGGGAAGAAACCCCACACGCTCTGAGTGCCCCACCGTCTCCGGGGAGAGGTTTGATTGTACGATTATTGACGGATACATTGAGGTAAAATCGATCTCCTCGACATTCTCAAACGTCCCCGGCACCGGCTGGAACATCAACCCGCCTCTGTCGGCAGCCTGGAGCGCGGAGAACTTGCGTACCTGCTCCGGGTCGCTCTTACGGAACGGCACCGCAATCCCCCGTTTTACCGCTTCTACAATCTCGTAACTGCTGATGAGTGTGCCGGGCGTGAACCGGGACGCGAGATTTGGTGAGAGCCCTGCGAGCCGTGCGGCCATAAGCACACCCTCAAGCCCGCTCTCCCGGTAAACGAATGACTGTTCCGTNNATGAGCGCAGATTCCTTGTGCTCCATCCTCCCGTAACTCCAGTACGACCGTGAGTCCATCTGCCGATATTTCCCGTTCCGTGAGAATGGCATGACAAGATCATACTGCTGCGCCAGGTTCCGGATCTTCGGCATCCAGGTATCGGCATCCGGCATGAGGATCACGTCAGGATCACGCAATGTTACGAGCCCGAAGAGCGCTGTGAGCATATCCTTGAAGTGGCCGGTCAGCCGTTCGGGCCGTTCCCCCATCACCTCGATATCGGTTGGTGATGCAGAGCGTGCCGGGTTGCCGTGGATGCGGATCTCCAGAACCGAAAGGTCATGCGTGATCTCGGGAGAAAAGCGGTTGTCATGCTCCCCGGCACATGGACAGAGCCCGCGCTCTGCCATGAACCGCTGGTCGCGGCGCACGTCCACGTTGAAGAGATCGACTTCGTACTGCGCTTGCTGCTCGATCGCTTCGGCCACGTCCCGCCCGGCAGGAACCGCATACCCCGGAAGTGCGCCAAAGATTGTCCGGATGGTGCACTCTTCCGCATTGTACCGTTCTTCCAGCGCCGAGATCATCTCGTGATGAGCATGCGGGTCATGAACGTGGACGTAAAAGGAGGGCTGGTAATCGTAGTGGACCTTTGTTACTGCTCCATCCTTTGACCAGAGATCGATTCCGCCATCCCGGTACGCGGAGTCAAGGATCCACACTGCCGTTCACCTGAGTTTCGAGCCGGTCCTGGCGTTTAATGATTTCGACGAGCGCGGAGAAGACAACAGCTTCGAGCGGGTCGTTGCAGGCAACAAACGCCTCGCTTGAATGTGTCTTTGCCAGTTCCACCAACCGTTCACCGTATTTTTGATCTTCTTTTTTGAGTGCACGGGTTGAACGTGCCCACCGGTCTGCCGTGCTGTTGACACCTTGCCGGACGCTTGGAAATGTCCTGCCCATCATGACCCCTCCAGCGTCCGCTGCCCGTTGGGACGCAGNNAAGAGGATCACAAGCGACTCCCGGGCAACCTCCTTGAGTGCACCGGCAACCGGTTCGAGCATGGCGGTTGCCCCGTCAAAAAGTGAAGGGTCGTGTTCGACAAAGACGACGGTGTGGGCAGCTTCCCCGAGCATGGTTAAAAGTTGGTGGGCGGTGAATCCTCGGCGAACATCGAAGTTCTTGGACTGCCGGTTGATGCCTGACAGGATCCGGGAGTAGTTCCCGCTGATGTAGAGAAACAGAAACCGCTGGAGATCCGTGTTGTTGTTGATGGCGGCGACTATCTCTTTCTCGGGCGCGATAACGGCATTGAAAGTCCCCGGTTGGAGCGTCAACCCCCTGCGGATCTCGATCTGCATAGCACCGGATCCCTGCTGCACTGAGGGGGATAAAGATCCAGCCATGTGCGGTGTGATAGTGAAACGCGTCTGATTTTTTTAAATTGACAGCGACCGATGCAGCTCACCAATCGCAGCCACGGTCTTATAACCCTTATCCGTTATGATGTAATCCCCCCGCTCGTGGCGCTGGAGGATCATACCGGATTCCGTCAGCTTCCTGATATGGAAGAGAAGGTTCCCACCTTTCAGGCCGGTCAAATGGGAGATATCCGAGAACGTTCTGGTACCGGTTGTAAGCGACCTGAGGATTTGGAACCGCTGGATATTCGCTACAGGCTCAAGGATGTCATTTACCACAGCCTCATCTGGAATTTCAGCGACTAACTCCGCTGTATCGGGACTTTTTTGGTAGATACCGAGTGTCTTCATCAATGAGACCTGCTTTTCGAAAAGTCTGCCAACCTCAGAAAAACAGGTATCGNNGTCTTCATCCGCTCCCGGTACGACTGGATCAGCTCGTCAGAGATATTCCCCTCTGTGATATGCCGGGCAGAATTCTCCAGGAACTCCATGAATACCCCGTAACAGGTCTCCCGCATAGCACAATCCTCTACCATACGGGCAGACAGATCGGCCTTCGCAGTACCAATCTGGTGATCTGCAAACACCCCGGCGTACTCTTTCTTAACGTCTCCAAGTACTGCCTCCAGATGTTGCTGGTTCGCCCGCTCGATGAACCGTTTCAGATCCGTGCGCAGACCTGTGATCTCCGTCTTTAGCTCGTGGATCTCGGTCATTGCCCCCATTACTGCTCCCATACTTCCTCTCGTGTTTGATTGGAATGCTTATGACCATGCGGGTCATTTTTCTATACCAAAGATTGTTTGTATATTTTTATGACGCTCAAGTATATATTTGTAACATGAGCATCTGTGGATGGTGAAAAAAATGCCAACATGGAAGTACACTGGAAAAGACGTATCGACGGCAAAGGCAGAAGAATCGCTCAAGTCTATCAAGGGCGCATGTTTCGGGTGCGGAACCCACAATGCAGAGTGCTCGATCGCAAAGGCAGCAGGCGAGATCTCCGGCATGATCGGTAGTGAGCCGTCAGTAAAGAATCAGATCCACGCACAGATTACCGGCGCACTCAAAGGCGCAAAGTTCCCGGTCAAGACCCCAAAAGACCTGATCGCAGCATTCCCGGATGGTGCAGACACCACCTGCCAGGTCGGCGATCTGAAAATGACGGCCGGAGATGCGGGAAAACTCCTCAAAGCATCGGATTTCCCCTTTAAGAGTGCAAAGGCTGTTGCCGACGTCATTGTCGAGCGGGCAGGACTGTAATCCCCTCAAAAAATTATCCGGAGTGAATTTACCATGGTCAAACTCACTGCAGAAATGAAAGAAGCGTTCGGTAAAATGAAGATCTTCCCGGTTGCCACCGCATCAAAAGACGGGACACCAAACGTAGTCCCCATCGGGGTTGTCGAACTCGCGAGCGATGATACGATCTGGATCACGGACAATTTCATGCACAAGTCGCTTGAGAACCTTGCGGCTAACCCGAAGATTGCCCTCTATGTCTGGGGCCCCGAGATCAAGGGCTGCTTCCAGGTCAAGGGCCATGCGACGGTAACGACAAGCGGCAAAGACTTTGATGCAATGAAGGCGAAGATCAACGCAAAGAATCCCGCCATGCCTGCACGTTCCCTTATCATCGTGAAGATCACCGAAGTCTTCGAATGCCAGCCGGGCCCGAACGCCGGAAAAAAGCTTCTTTAAAGCATATGAGGAAAAACGAACATGACCATAATTGGTATTTCAGGATCACCTGTCCCCAACAGCAATACTGATCGGGCACTGCGAATTGCTCTTGACGCAACCGGAGAGGAAACAGAGTTCATCAAATTATCCGATTACTCCTACCAAGCGTGCAGGGCATGTCTTGGATGTGAAGAGACAAACGTCTGCGTCCTTAAGGATGATGCTACAGCCCTGACACAAAAAATCCGGTATGCTGATGCCCTCATCGTCGCCGGATATCCGCCTTACGGATATCTTGATGGACGGACGAAATCCTTCCTCGAAAGGTTATGGTGCCTGAGGCATAAACATGGGTTCTTGAGAGGTAAGCCCGGTGGGATTATTATTACAAGTGCTCATCCTCCGGAAAATGGCGTGCTGTCCCCGTCGATGGAACATGCAATCTCTTCGGTAAAACATTTTATGAATGTGGAAGGCATGGATGTTGTCGGTGCTGTCGGGGTTGTGGGAAATGTGCCCTGTCTCCTGTGCGGTCCCGGGGAACATTGCGCCCTGAGCGGGGTCAAAAAATTTTTCGGGCCGGATGTCGTACGTGCCTCAATAAAAATCCAGAAGCTTGAGGACCAGAAAGATGTGATCGCAGCTTTAGGTACTATGGGAAGGGAAATCGGGGAGCGTGTCCGGAATTCTAAGAAGAAATAACTGCTCATTTATCGCTACCTTCAGGTAAAGATCAACAAAAAGAACCCGGCCATGCCTGCACATTCCCTTATCATCGTGAAGATCACCGATGTCTTCGAATGCCAGCCGGGTCCGAACGCCGGGACAAAATTACTCTAATCTTTTTTGAGTGCAAGTTTACCCTTATCTGCGCAAACCTTGATGACCCTGAGCAGAATAATGACCATTTATCATGTGCGGTCGGTACTCTCTTATCTGCATCGATAATCTCTGCGGGAGGTTCCGTGTCATCGACCCGTCTATCGGTTTTAGGTCGCACTTCAATATCGCACCGGGCAGCATGAACCCGGTGATCGTGGCGCATGAGCGTGCGGAAGCGGTCATGATGCAGTGGGGGCTCGTTCCTCACTGGACAAAAGACATCAAGGCTGCACCCCGTCCGATCAATGCCCGGGCCGAAAGCCTCGCAGAGAAGCCGATGTTCCGGGAGCTGCTGAGATCGCAGCGCTGTCTCGTGCCTGCGAGCGGGTTCTTTGAATGGAAACACGAAGACGGGCGTAAAGTTCCGTTCTATATCCATGTGAACGAGGATTCTATCTTTGGCTTTGCCGGGCTCTACGACATCTGGCGAAACCCGGCGGGCACAACCCTCCAGACTTATACGATCATCACGACCACCCCAAATGAACTGATGGCCCAGATC
This sequence comes from Methanoregula sp., assembly GCA_003136075.1. Lineage (GTDB taxonomy): Archaea > Halobacteriota > Methanomicrobia > Methanomicrobiales > Methanospirillaceae > Methanoregula. The sequence goes on from PNBP01000188.1 coordinate 6,308, forward strand.
CACAACCGGATGCCGGTGATCCTCAAACAGGATGATGAAATGCGCTGGTTATCCCGCGATGTTCTCCCGGCTGACGAGATAACGCGGATCCTCTCGCCGTATCCTGCGGAGGGGATGGAGGTGTACCCGGTCTCGGAACGGGTGAATAAAACGGATGCTGATGACGAACATGTTATAGACCCAGTGAAAGGGTTATGATTACGGTTGATCCCGCTGCATCTGTCCGCAGTCCGGGCACAACCAGATGCAGTTGAAGAACTTCCTTTTCTCTCTTTTGTAAATCGTTGAATCAGACAATATTAGATGAGAAATTATATCGTCAATCAAATGATAGTTGTGACATAATATAGTTTCGTTCCGCATCCGTTGAATGTTTACATCGGACAGACACCTATATTTTTACCACTCATTTTTCACCTCTTATTTATTAAGATTATCATATCGAGATCGTTTTTGTTCATCGGAAAGAACCCAGTGGGCTTCATTTATAAGTTTAAATCTCTCTTCGGATTCCGGATCTTTATAAATATCCGGATGGAATTTTTTTGCCATGCCACGATATGCTTCTTCAATTTCTTCCTTTGACGCGGTTTTTCGGACTCCGAGTATCATGTAATAGTTAAGAACCTCCGTTGTATTTTGTTTAATGTGAGGAATTTCCCGCTCTGTATTTTTTGTATTGTTTCTTATATTTTCTTGTTCTATTTCTTCTATAGCCCAGAGTAATTCATTGGCAAGATAAATTGTATGATTCATTACAAATTTGTTGCCCCAACGCAATTCTAATTTTAATTTTTCCATTGGTTTGCCCGATTCTTTTTCCAGAAACTGTTTCGAATACTTAACTGGGATTCGAGCAAATGTTATATTATCCATGATTTCTATTATTGGATAATTTCCACTAGAAAGTGGAATAAAATTATAGCATTGTTTTTTCCAATCCATGCAGTTTTTTTCTAGTTCATCAATAGTCATACCTGCCAAGTTTTCCAAAGCTGCTTTAGAAAATGTTGTCATCAAAATTCTCTCCCGGGTTCTTCTTTTGATATTTCAAGGAATACATTATAATATGGGGCATATAATCCAAGCTGAGTATTTTTTGTTCTTTTGAAGATTCCAACCTGATCGCGTGCGTTTCTATGTAGGTGTGGAGGGCTCAATCCGGCAGCAGCATCCCACAGTCCGGGCATATCCAAGCGCAGTTTATAAACTTCGTTTTTTCTATTTTTTGTAAATCGTTGAATCAGACAATATTAAATAAGAAATTATATCGTCAATCAAATGATAGTTGTGACATATGAGAATACCCGAATCTTTAAAAACAGATTATTTTGCAATTAGTTATTCCACTATTTTCTTGTTTTTAGGATCATTATGCATATTATATGCTATTTTAAGGGTGTTTTACTGGGATTATCGGGATGTAAAATTACTATCAGGGATTGGTCTGCTTATTCTCATTATGGGATTAACTCTGCGGTACAAACCAGAGCGACCAATATTGGGCATTCTTGGCTTTTTAACCGCTTTACTCTCAGTTCTCTTGTATTATTTTATTGTAAACTCCTCTCCAGAATGGCTCACTCTGATTTTTGCCGTGGGACTATCTCTCATGATCACTGAGTTGTTCAATCTCAATCCCCCGGTAGATCTACGGCTCGAACTCTCCGCATTCTCTCGGAATCTGAAAGATGATCTCAAGGTATTTATGAAATCCGAATCGGCTGGGGATTCCGGACAAATCGAAGACCTTGCCGAAATGGCGATAGATATCTGGCGTTTGGAGAGAAAAGTTACAAAATTAAAAGAGCATTTCCCGGACTACCAGAGTCTTCCGTTAGAGAATTCCATCAGCCGCATGAAACGGGTGCTCCAAAAGCATGCGATTGAGGTTATCGATTATACTAATCAGAAGTACAACGAAGGGTTAAATGTGGAAATTTTATCTGTTGAGAAGGATAGCACACTACTTGAATCAATTATCAAAGAGACTATAGAACCGGCAATTTTGCATAAGGGAAAGCTATTGAAGAAATCTAAAATTATCGTTCTGGAAAAATAGGGAGATACGCTATGAATAATCAAAATATCCTGATAGGTATCGATTTAGGCACTACGAATTCAGAAATTGCAGCGAATACCGGTGATGAGATCGAGATAGTTAAGAATATTTTTGGTTATGAGTTTACACCGTCTGTTTTTGGTATTGATAAATCAAAAAACAAGGTCGTGGGTAAAAAAGCATACGAAAAATTGTTCAAGGAAACGACGGAGGATGAGATCAATAATTACAAGGCTGAGGTAAAACGGATCATCGGTACTCCGGAAAAAGTCTTTTTTCCCCGCATTGACCAGCAATTCTCTGCTGAAGAGATATCTGCCGAGATCTTAAAAAACCTCAAGGAGGATCTTCTTAGAAAGCATCCAGAATTTCCGGTAAATGCAGCAGTCATTACAATTCCAGCCTCTTTTGATACCACCCAAGCCGAAGCAACAAAAAGAGCAGGGAATCTTGCAGGCTTCAGATACATTGTGCTACTCCAAGAACCCATTGCAGCGGCATTCGCGTATGGCTACAACAATGCAGGGAACATGAACATCCTCGTCTATGATTTGGGTGGGGGGACATTTGATGTCGCGCTACTCTCCTCAAAGAATGGGAGGTTGTCGGTGCTCAGTCATAATGGTGATAACTTCCTCGGAGGTAAGGATATCGAC
>PNBP01000159.1 GCA_003136075.1 Methanoregula sp.
ACCCCTGCCGGAGATATCAGTGATGGTATCGGCTGTGGAAAAACCCGGCTGGAACAGCAGGTCTGTTGCCTCATCGGGCGTGAGTGCATCGGCAGCTTCCTGCGTGATTAAACCTTTTTCGACTGCAATATTCCGAACTTTTTCAATATTTATTCCTGCACCATCATCGGTGAGTTCAATAATTACGTTGTCGCGGTCCCGGTGGGCAGAGAGCCGGACCAGTCCCCTGGGTGGTTTTCCTGCTTGTCTACGGATTTCGGGTGATTCGATACCATGATTGACTGCGTTCCTGATCAGGTGGAGCAGGGGATCGTTCAACCCGTCCATCACGCTCCGGTCAAGTTCGGTCTCCCCCCCTTCCATGATAAATTCGACCTCTTTTTGATCATACTGGGCGGCATCGCGGACAATACGGGGAAGCCGGTTGTAGATGTGCGAGAGCGGGATCATCCGGATGCTCATCGTGAGGTTCTGGAGATCGGAGACGGAACGCTCCACCATGCCGATCGCTTCATCCAGTTCCCGGATGTTGTGCTGATCGGCAATCTGCCTGAGCCGGCTCCGGTTAATGACCAGGTCCTCGACAATGTTCATGATATGATCGAGCTGGTGGATATCCACCCGGAGGTTTTTGATCTCCCGTGGTTTATCCGGAGGGGCCAGCTGTTTTTTATCCGGTTCCCGTTCGGGATTTTCCGGTGCCGTTTGTGCAGGTACACCCGATGGTTCCGGGTGTGCGACAGGCATAATTTCTACGGTTGCGATTTCTGTGCCAAGGGCCGCTGTCTTCAGGGCTTCCTCTCCCGCATCGCTTGCAATGACGAGATCGACGGTTCCTTCAAATGGGCCGGTATCGATAATCTCCGATGACGGGTTTTGTAAAATAATTGTGCCAAGTGCCTGCAGGTTCTGGAGCGAGATCATCATACTTACATCTTTCATTGCACATTCATCTGACACGACGATCTGCATCGCGTATTCCGGATTCGTATTCTTTTCCACAGGTACCAGTGATTTTTCCACCAGAATAGCGGATTGAACCGGTTTTTCCGGAGTATCTGCGGATGCCTGTGAAGTGCCCGGGTGTTGCAACCATCCTTTCAGCGAAATGAACTGGTCATCGGGATTTATTGCAGATAAGTCTCCCCCGGCTTCGATATCGTCCAGCATTTTTTCAATTAGATCAGTACAGGAAAAGAGCAGGTTCCCCAGATCCGGCGTTATCTCTGCATTGCCGCCCCGTATCTGCTGGAATACATCTTCCATGGTGTGGCAGAGCCGTTCCATCGCAGAAAAACCCATGGATGCCGACGCGCCTTTGAGCGTATGAACCGACCGGAAAATCTCGTCGATCGCATTCTGGTCATTTCCCCGCTCCAACAGGAGAAGATTATTGACCATGTTTTCATGGTTTTCCCGGGATTCTGCGACGAATAGTCCCCGGTATTGTTCAAATTCCGACATGGGATGCCTCCATCTGGTGGACTATCCGTTCAATCGNNATCTGGTCAACTGCATTTTTCTGGATTGCTGATCTCACCATGCCATACACCAGGCAGTCCTTCTCATCGCAGACAATGCAGGTGCCGCCGGCATTTTTAATGGCACGTGCCCCTTCCCCTGCATCATTTCCCATACCGCTTAAAATGACACAGATGCAGTTATTGTGATACACGTGTGCCGCAGACTCAAATGTTTTATCAACCGCAGGCCTGACCCCGTGAACCGGGGGAGAATTGGTGTGGATGATCTTTCCGGTTTTTATTTTTTTTGCGGATAATTCCGTACTGATAATGGTATGAACGCCCGCTTTTGAAAGGAGGATCTTTCCTGTTTCCAGAATGTCCCCGTTTTCGGTCTCTTTTACCGGCATCTGCGCAATCCGGTTGAACCGTGCTGCAAGCGGAGCGGTAAATCCGGGCGGCATATGCTGAGTGATAACAACTGGTGCCGGGAGCGTGGATGAAAGTCCGGCAAGGAGAGTATCAAGCATGGGGGGGCCTCCTGCAGAGGAACCGATGAGAACAATCCGCTCTGCCGGCCGGGTCAGCGGGATCTCCTGTGGTGAACGTGGGGCAGAGAGAACGGGAAGGGTCACCATATGTTTTATTTTGGCGACCAGTTCTTCGCCAATCTCACTGAGATGGGGGATATCCTTTGGCTTGAGCATAAAATCATCTGCACCGCGCCGGATGGCTTCGATGGTCATCTCCGCACCTTTCGACGTGAGTGAGCTCAGCATCAGGATTTTTGGACAGGGAGTGATTTTACGGAGTTGTTCGAGCACTTCAAGGCCGTTCATCCGGGGCATCTCAATGTCAAGCGTGATCAGGTCCGGATGAAGAAGGGCAATCTTTTCGAGGGCGTCAATGCCGTTTGTCGCCGTTCCCACTATCTGAATAAGGACATCTTTTTGCAGCATGTCCCTGATAACCGTCCGCATAAATACGGAATCATCGATAATGAGAATTTTGATCATTGTTATGAAGCTGCGAGCACGTTTTTTACTTCTTCAAGGACTTTTGGTGCCTGGAATGGTTTTACGATATACCCCTTCGCCCCGGTTTTTATCGCCAGTTTTACCACCTGCTCCTGGCCAACCGCAGTGCACATGATAACCCGGGCGGCAGGATCAATCTGTTTTATTCCCCTCAGGGCGTCAATGCCATTCATTTTTGGCATGACAACATCCATGGTCACCAGATCCGGTTTTAACTCATGGTATCTGGCAATTGCCTCTTCACCATTTGCTGCTTCGCCGGCTATTGTATGCCCACCGGAGAACAGGATATTTTTAAGAAGAGTCCTCATGAAGAGTGTATCATCGACGATCAAAATCTTTCCCATTGAGCATCAGACAACAGATTGGTCGAGCATTTATAAAGCAGTATTGACCTTAAAACAGGCAAAATTGTTAGTTTTTTTGTGTTTTTGTGGCGTCGGTAATATATCGTACGCCTTTTGTGGTCAGCTGCACCTCGCGCCGGATGGTTACCACCTCTGCAAGACCCAGATTCAGTATCTTATCATATATTTCATCCAGTTGTTTGTGAGGAATATTCAGCATGTTTTCGATCGCGTGGGAATCCATGCCGGAGTAGATGAGCATCGCTACCTGCTGGGAGATGCCATCAAGCTCCGTACCCTTCATATCGATGCCCTTTGTTGCATCTTTTAAGAAATTGTTGAGCACCTGAAGTGTGGAAAGTGGGCAGAGAACCAGGCTTGACACAACCTCCCCGGACTCCACACTATCGATCCTGATGACATCGGTAGGTTTGCCCTGCACATCCCGTTTCGTCAGCTCGATCGCCGCCACCTCGGATAAGGGGATACAAATCTGTTTTGCAGCACTCACAAACCAGATTCCGGACCGTACGACCACAACGCTGCCTTTTTCCCACTGGGCAGTATTGACCATGACACCACCTCGGATCGCCGGTGACATAAAATAGGCCATGAGACGGTATGCATTGCAGCTGCCAAGGATCAGTCGTTTGATGATCTGGAGAACCTTTTCAACCGATGCGATCCGTATCATCAGTTCCTGCTCACCCTTTATGGTAAGAGTGAGCGCCATTTTTCTTTCCTCAAGATCGATAATGGATTTGTATGATATCTCCCGGTTTATCGGCGCAGGCAGTACCATGTGCTCTTCATCGACCCCTATTTTTACGACAATCCATTCTTTGTTATGTTCAACTTTGGCAGGTACTTCTTTCATGTATCCTCTTGAGGGATAATTTTTTACCGGTATATTCGCGATATATATGTATATCAGTTTATGTTATTTCATGGTTTTTTCAGATATGCCCGGTGTGTGTTTTTTCTTGATGCCATTGAGTTTATCTGACATCGCCTGGAGCTCATTTTCGATATCTGCTGCCGGCGCCCTGAACTCTTTGAGATCCCTGAGCAGACTGATGTTTTGATCGATTTTTACCGTTTTGATCTCACTGGCAAGTGAACTTAACAGGTCGTCATCCGCCGCAGCGCTTGAGGCAAATGACGCCGTTTCCTCTTGGTCAACCGCCCGGTCTGCACTGCTATCCTGGGAACCCGTTGACCCGGAAAAATTCATGCCCTGGTTCTGGACAAGCAATGAAGCCGGTTCAGCAGGAGCAGCGGGTTCCGGGATATCCGGGGCGGGGGCATTAAGGTCTTCAGGACCCATATCCACATCTTCAAAGTTGATGTGATCCAAATCCCCAAAGTCACTATCAAGCGAATCGAAGCCTTCCGTCATACTGAACGCATCCTGTTCCCCATCCTCTGCATGACTTTTAAGAATATTTTCTGCATGTGAGGAGAGGTCATCAGGAAGCGGCGGCAAATCCATATCGTTCAGCATGATGTTGGAAACGTCCGAACCGTCCGGAGTTCCAGATGTTTTGGGGAGGGATGGTACACCAGCCGGTGCTGATGTATCCGGATTAAATTCGTCCAGCGAATCC
>PNBP01000146.1 GCA_003136075.1 Methanoregula sp.
CCCCCGCCGCTGTGGCACCCCCGGTAGCGATAGTCCGGTATTCCCTATTCCGGCATCATCGCACTGCGCCCCGTCCCCCTTGGGGGACTGGTGGCGCAAGAGGGGGCTGCATAGTATGAAAGAGGGTTTCTACAGTGCCCGATAATTATTCCTTTTTTTGTATCCATAACCAGAAAAAACCAGAATACCCGATTATTTCTTTTCCAAAGGCGGATTTGGCTGTATTTTAATCTCGCATTGCCGATCTCCCGTGCACATTGTTCGTACATACCGGGCTGAATAATTTTTATTCAACATCGGAATTGCTGTCAGCAAGAGCGTCATGCACCGTGAAAAAAACTGTTCTTCTGAAATTTCCGCGTGACACCCATGTTCACGGAATGGGCATCGTTTGACAAGAATCACAGATTTATCGTCAGCGACATCCAGAGTTTCTCCACGATATTCCGGGCCAAAAAGAATTGTGGTGACCGTCTGCATGGTCACAGCCAGATAATGGGCATTATGAAACGGAAGCGAGAGTTCCTGAACACTCTGCAGCACCATCCAGGAAAGTTCAATCCAAATCTGCTGTTCGAGCGAGTCATATTGTTCCCCGAGACTCATGCGGAATACTCGATCATATAACGCGGGGAGTGTCGCTGCACACTGGGCAGCAAGACGCCATTTTGTATAATCCGGGATCTCTTTGAAATCCGGCATCCAGAATACCTCATGTACGATGTGATGCGAAATAATTATATCAATTATGTGATACCGTCAAACAGGGTACTTCGTTAATCTGCCATCCGGTAATGGTTTTTTTCATGCAGGATAAATCCTTCCGCTTCCAATGAGGAAATTATCCGGGAAACCCGTTCCGAGGCTTCTGGTATCGCATTGAAGAGTTCTTGCTCCTCTAATTCCTGATGCGTGACAAGCAGCTTCAGGATAATCCCCCGGATTTTCCTGTCAGACCCTTCAAATGGTTTCTGTCGGGAATACGTGGCGCTTTTCCGGTTTGGGTTCGGCACGGATTTTTTTAATGCAGCACCGGCATCCATCAATGCCCAGTACCAGGTGCGGGGATTGGATATATCGAGCGTTTCCTTGACAAGGGGGAGAATATCATTATCCGTGACAAAAGGACTGTCAGAGAAAAAGAAATAAATAAAGACCCTGCGGATATTGGTTTCAATAAAGACAACCGGCGCATTAAATGCAAACGCACATATGGATGCTGCGGTAGCAGGTCCGATTCCCGGAAATGTTTTCAAGACATCAATATCGTCAGGAAGTATTCCCCCGTATTCATTCTGGACTTTTTCGGCACACCGTTTAAGCGCGATAGCCCGGCGATTATATCCCATCCCCTGCCATGAAGAAAGGACCTCCCCGAGCGGTGCAGCTGACAATGCGGAGAAATCCGGAAATGCGGCAATAAATTCCGGAAATTTTATTGCGACCCTCTCTACCTGCGTCTGCTGGAGCATGAGTTCTGATACAAGGATATGATAGGGATTTGTGGTATGCCGCCAGATCATTTCATGTCGGCCGTAACGGGAATAATACGAAAGAATGTGCTGGCGGAATGCATGTTTAGACTCTTTGATAAGGTTATCACGGGAGAATCGGGCATCAGCGAATTCAATTTCAGCAAACGTGATTTTTTTCATGAATTGTGATGCACTCTTTAGCAAATTTGGGTATTATATCTTCACATACAGGCAGATATGTCCGGGAAAAGGACAAAAAATAACGATTTCGTTCGAAGACGTAATAATTCAGGTTCGCTGGAACATCTCGTCAAGCTGTTTTTTAGAGAAACGGATTATCGTGGGTCTGCCATGCGGGCAGGTGAACGGGCTTTTTGTCAGCCGTACCTGATCGACAATGCGCTGGCACTGTTCATGCGTACAGACCGTCCCTGCCTTGATCGCTCCCCGGCACGCGATAACCCGGGTTATTCGTTCCCTGTCACTGACACTTCTTGTAGGATCACGATTGAGCAGATCGCTAGTGAGTTCGTCAATATATGCGGTCCCGTTATCATTTCCTAAAATAACGGGCAGCGCCCGTACAAGAAATGTATCGATCCCAAATTCTTCAATGATAACACCTTCTTTAAGGAGGTCCGGTATAAGTTCCCGGAGGATGGAGGCGTCTCTTGGCGACCGTTTGAGAATAACCGGCACGAGCAGTTCTTGTGACTGTTTTTTTGCCTGGGACTGGCTGGTTACCTGCTCGTACAGGATACGTTCATGCGCCGCGTGCTGATCGATAATAAGCAGTTCGCCCGTGGTTGTGGTTGCAAGGATATAGATGCCGCCAAATTGACCAATCACGGTCATTTTAGGTATTGTTGCCAACGGTGAATGAATTCCTGTGGGTAGTTCAGTTTGACGGAGCTGGCGATCAGTCATGACCGTACCGTAATGAGTCGTTTCACGAATTCCTATCAAGGGCAGTTCTTCTGTTGCATATACCATCGCCGCTTTTTGACGAGTGTCGGGAACCGCATCCGGGATGATCAGCGGTTGCGAAAGGTCACATTCAGGGATAAGATCGTGTTTAAGCAGAATGGTGCTGATCGTCCCGCGTAGAGCATCTGCAATCTCTGCTTCATGGGAAAGCCGGACCTGTTTTTTTGTCGGATGGACATTCACATCCACGCGATCGGTATCAATATCCAGGAACAGGTACGCGAGCGGAAACCTGTCACGGGGAAGAAGTGTGCCATATCCTTCTTTGATCGCGTTGGTAATGACAGGAGAAGTAACAAAACGGTGGTTGATAGTGATGAGAAGCCGGCGGGCATCTTTACGGGATTGGGCTGGCGGTGATATATACCCGGACACATTCATAAAAGGAAATGATGCAGAAACCGGAATGAGACTGATCGTTTCATCGCTGCCAAAGAGTTGGGCAATCGTATCAAGCGGCTGCGTGGTGCGGTCTGTTACGAGTTGTTCACGGGAATTGTGGGAAAACCGAAACGAAATTTCCGGGTGGGAGAGACAGATCCCTTCCAGTATTGTATGGATATGGGTTAATTCGGTGTTCAGGGATTTCTGGAATTTTTTCCGCACCGGCGTATTAAAAAAGAGAGATTCGACGACAACTGTGGTCCCGTCAGGTGCCCCGGTTTCTGATTGTTCATCGATTTGGCCACCGTTGACAACGACCCTCGTTCCCGCAACGGATCCACTTCCCCGCAGTTTTGTGACAAGTGTGACGGCAGATACCGCCGCAATACTGGCAAGAGCTTCCCCCCGGAATCCCAGCGTATGAATGGTGTGCAGGTCATCGATAGTCAAAATCTTGCTTGTTGCATGCGGGGTAAATGCCAGTATCGCATCTTCCGGTGACATCCCGCGTCCATCATCGGTTACCTGGAGGCGGGTGATTGTCCCTTGTGCAGATTTAAGATCAATACGGATGGCATGTGCGTCGGCATCAATTGCATTTTCAACAAGTTCCTTGATAACTGATGCCGGACGTTCCACCACTTCGCCCGCAGCGATCTGATTTACGGTTGCCGGATCCAGGATGTGAATCCTGCCGGGTGATAGTTCCGTGTTCATGGGACATCCCGCTTTGTTGTTGCAAGGTTCTTGAGCTCAGCAATTTTTGCGAGTGCCTGAAGAGGTGTCATTGTATCCGGGTTGAGATTTTTGACCGCTTCATGTAATGCATCGGGTCCAGCAGGATGTGCAGCGACTGAATCGTCGACTAATAGGATCTGCGTGTAGCGCTGGGGGCGGGTACCGGCAACGACCGGCCCATTCAGCTGATCTGCAAGAAGGGTTTCTGCCCGTTCAGTCACTTTTTTGGGGATGCCGGCGAGACGTGCGACATGGATGCCATAGCTTTTGTCTGTTGCCCCGGGAATAAGCTTGCGCAGGAATACAACTGTTTTTTCTGTTTCCCGCACGGCAAAATGATAGTTTTTCACCCGCTTAAGCTGTTCCTCCATATCAATAAGTTCATGAAAATGTGTAGCA
>PNBP01000112.1 GCA_003136075.1 Methanoregula sp.
CGGCAACGGCAGTCTCCACGGCGGAATGGAGCGGATCAAAAAGGCTTCTCAATCCCCCCCCCTTCACGACCGGATAACTTCCCACAACGGTTGTCGCGAGCACTTTATTGATGAAATAATTCTTCGCCATTTTGGAATCAGCACAGGTATACAAACGGATTGACGTTTGCAATAAAAAGTGTATGTGATCAGGGAACGAGCCGGTGCATGTCACGCGGGAACAGCACCGCCTCGCGAACGTTTGAGAGTCCCAGCATCGTCATGATCAGCCGGTCAGCGCCCAGTCCCCAGCCCGCATGCGGGGGCATCCCGTACCGGAACGGCTTCAGGTAGAACTCAAAGCTTTCCGGGTTAAGCCCTTTTTTCGCAATCTGCTGCACAAGCAAATTATGCTGGTGGACACGCTGTGCCCCGCTTGAGAGCTCCATTCTCGGGTGCATGAGGTCAAATGCCTTGCAAATCGTTGGATCGTCCTCGTAAGGCATCGCGTAATAGGGACGGATCGAGCTTGGCCAGTCCACGATAAAGTAATGAGCGCCCATCTCGTCGCCAATCACGTGCTCTGCGGCAGCGCTGATATCATCACCGAACTTGATCGGCTCTGCGATCTTCTTGGCGGCGATCTCGATCGCTTCGGTATAAGGGAGCCGGGCAAACGGCGCTTTTGGCACGGTAAAGTTCGTGCATTCGATGTTTGCCAGGTGGTCGCTGCACGTCGCATTCACGTACTCGTAGGTCTTGACGATCAGGTCTTCGAGAATACGCATCACTTCGAGATGGTCAGCGTAGGAAACCTCGATATCGATCGATGTCGCTTCGTTGAGGTGTTTGGTGGTGTTGTGCTCCTCAGCGCGGAAGATGGGGCCAATCTCGTAGACCTTCTCAAAACCTGCCGCCATCATCATCTGTTTGTAGAGCTGCGGGCTCTGGTTGAGGAACGCTTCCTTATCAAAATAGGCAATCGGGAAAAGTTCGGTACCGCCTTCTGTGGCAGCGGCAACGATTTTTGGTGTTGTGATGCCGATAAAACCTTTTTTGTGGAAGTAATCGTTCATCACGTGCATCGCGGCGCTGCGGATATGGAACACCGCTGCAACCCGGGGTCTCCGGACATCAAGGAACCGTGCATCAAGCCGGGTGTCAAGTTCCACTCCGACTTTCTCTGAAACATCAAGAGGCAGGGGGGTTTCTGCAAGGTTCACAATCTCAAACGTATCCGGGACAAGTTCCCTGCCGCCCGGCGCTTTTTCCATGACTTTTACCGTGCCGGTGACACGGACAACCGACTCACGGGACACCCGTTTTATCGCGGCAAGCACCGCTTCTGGCACTTTCTTTTTGGGAATGGTAACCTGCAAGATGCCGGTCCGGTCGCGGATCAAAAAGAACGCGAGACCGCCGAGATCCCGGACCTCGTGAACCCAGCCACAGACATCCGCGTGGCCAATATCCGGCGTGACTGATTGAATGGGTATGCGCATGTGAAATCCTATTATAATGAGTCGGGGGGGCTAATGGACTTTATGGGCAATTTGGGGGGTATTCCCCTCTGCCAGACCCATTGCCGCTGGGCACTCACTCCACCGTTACTGCATCCGCTACACATAAATAGCGTTCATTCATCTGTACGAAGAGATGAAACCTATGCCAGACCACCCCGCACAAAAAAGCCGGGCAGGTGAGGACGGCCTCAGTACCCGCACAAAAATTCTTGCGATCGGGCTCGTTTTTATTATTGTCGTTATAGCTGCGACAATTCTTACCACCCGTGTGACCAATACGACTGCCGATGCCGGCACCAACCTGCCGTTTGGCACCCAGTACCGGGTTACCCTGCCGGATGGCGAACCGGTGACCATCGGGAACAGCCGTATTGTGGTTATGAGTTATGAAAACGAGATGGTCACTGACGTTGACGGCACCCGCGAGAAACTGGTTATTGGAGAGGAGCGGGTAATCAGCCCCCGCCATGCACAGATTACCGTTTTTGGCATACCAGTATTCACCACGGATTTCCAGATTACCCTGCACTATCTGGGGACAAACGGTAAAAATGCCGATTTTGATATGACGGTAAAAACCTCAAAGCAGGTACCCGACCTCGTGCTCCGGCTCCTGATCCCGTCAAACATGAATGCACAGCCGGAATAATTTTTTCCCTTTATTCCCGTGGATTGCCGGTATTTGAAAACCGCTCCTGAAAAAATACCGGCACCGCGCAATTCTGCCGGTATAACGTATCCCTCTGGCGGGATTCTCGCCTGATCCGGTCAAACACCGTCACGATAAAGCCCGATTCTGACTCGCAGGGCAAAAATACCATATATATATGTAGAGAATATAGGATATTTGTATGAAAAATCTCCAGCGTCCCACCTATTCATTCCTGGTTCTTGTGATCGGGCTCATCATCATCAATACCATTCTTGCCCGTGCAGCTGTGCTGATCAGCCCATCCGGGACAACCGGTGTTGCATGGGGTTATTTCGCTATTGCATTCATGATTGTCTTTACGCTCTGGTTCGGTGCGTATGGCGCGATTGCCGCGTATATCGGTGGTTTTTTGGGTGCGGGTGTCCTTTCGGGCATTTCACCTGAAGTCAGCCTCTACTGGTCGCTTTCAAATCTCTGGCAGGTTCTCATACCGCTGGTCGCGTTCAGGGTGTTTGAAGCAGATGTAGGTATTGAAAACCGCCGGGACCTGTTCCATCTTATCCTGTTTGGCGTAATCCTCAACAACGTCGTTGGTGCGGCATGGGGGGCAATCACGATGGCAGTCGGAAGCGTTATTGAACCCTCACAGATCATGTCGGTGTTCACCCCATGGTTGCTCGGGAACATGATCATCACTATTATCATCGTCCTGCCGGTGCTCCATTATTATACCCCCAGCATCAGAAAATCAAAAGTCTTTGTCCGAAACTATTGGGATTAAACGGTATCTTCTTTAAAAAAAACCCGATCATACATTTTTGACATCTCGTCTGACCATGAGTCTGCACCTTAGATGAAATATTCCTCTTTGAAAAAATCAGGGCAGAACAAATCTGGTCTTCCTGAAAACGATAAATTAATCGAGGTTTACACGGTTAGCGAGAATGAAAGTATTTCGGGACTCATGCTATGCCTTCTTTTAATTTTTAAGCCCATCCAGTGGATGGTGCGGAAACACAATGGTATCAGGAGATATGCCCACATGGAAGTGGACGGTGAATAAAAGGAGATGACAATACCGATACAGCCAGCGAGGGGTGTCATGGTTCATGCAACCACCTGTTTATGTGTGTGTTCTTTTGGGATCGTTCCGGCAAAGGAGGGGTGGCGCACAATATACTGCCACTGGACAAAGAAGAGCAGCCCAAGGATGAGGAGATTGAGATGGAAGAGGATGACGGCGATCTGGACATTGGAATAATCCCCGGACACATTTGTTGTAAAGGGAACAAGCACAACAAAGATCAGAATTATGATGTTGAGCCAGAGAACCGGTGTATCTACGGAATTCAGGTAATAGAAATGACGGTGATGTACAACCCAGAACGCCGCGAGCACAAAAAATGCGATTAAAAAACTGAGCAGCTCCGGTCACATCGACAAGAGCGCGGGGGTAAGTTCTGCGGCAGCCTGCGATTTTGGGATAGACGGAACCGCGAGCCCGATCACAAGCAGGGTCATTGCAAAGACAAACACCCCATCCACCAGCGCCTCAAGCCGGTTTTTAGCGATAAACGATGAGTCACCTGCGGCCTGTCCACTCATACACCAATAATGGTTATGAGTTGTACGTAAACCTTTTTAGTTGAAAATTATCCTGAAAACATGCACCTGCTGCAAGGTGCATAACACCCGGCTTACTTTCATAGTTTTAAGGAGAAGGAGTAAACCAGCACAATCAAAACCGGCGGATGACGAAAAAAAGATGAATATTACAGGGCATTTCGCTTCTTGATCATCTCGAGGGCTTCGAACGCCTCTCTCCGGACAGACACATTTTCATCAGAGAGCATATTGGTCAGGTGGTCAACCGCCTTCTGGTCTCCGATCTCTCCTAACAGGAGTGCCGCCCGCTTGCGCACATCGCTCTGGTCATCCTTGAGCACCATGATAAGCGGTGTTGTCGCCGGCTGGCCGAGCATCCATAGTGCTTCCATAGCACTTGTCCTCATACGGATATCGCCTTCGCGGAATAACTGCATGAGCGGGGCAATTGCCGGAACGCCGAGTGCTGCAAGCGCTTTGATAACCTCTGTCCGGACCGGCCTTTCAGGATCATCAAGTGCTGCCACGAGGACGGGTATCGCCCGGGTATTCCCAATCTGGCCCAGTACTTCTGCCACGCCTTTTCGGACACCCGGGTTCTGGTCAGACATAGCGCTGATCAGTGGCTCGATTGACGGTTCACCGATGGTTACCAGTGCCAGTGCAGCTCTCCGGCATACGTCTTCGTTAGGATCGATCAAAGCATGGATAAGAGGATCAATTGATACCTCCCCGATGGAGCACAGGGTCGCCATCGCCGCCATACGCACATGCTCCTTTGCATCGTTCAGGCTCTCGATCAGGGGGCCGACAGATCTTGAATCGCCAATCCTGCCAAGGGCAACTGCTGCCTCATGCCGGACCCATGCATCAGGATCCTTAAGCGACTCGATGAGAGCGGGCATTNNTCTTCTGATAAACGGGTGAGGCTGTTTAAGTGCCTGCATGAGTGGACCCACAGAAGGTTCACCGATGAGCTGCAATGCACGGATCGTTTCCTGCCGGATATCTTCCCCCGGTTCAGTGAGTGCCCCGATCAATGATGTAACCGCTGGTGCACCAATCTTCCCGAGTGTATCGGCAGATCCTCGTCGGATGATCCAGTACTCATCCTTAAGTCCCCGGACAAGCGGTTCGATAAACGGTTCGCCCAAATCACCAACTGATCTGACGGCGTTCCAGCGGGTGTCGAGATCCCCGTCAGTCAGGGCCCGGAGGAAGTTCTGGTAACGCTCCCTTTGCGCTCGTAGTCGTGCCTCCTCCTCTTCCTGTTTTCCGGACTTGAAAAGGTTGAGAAATTTTTTGATAATGCCCATAGATAAACTCCGATAGGGAGTATTGGTATAAAATCATTCAAATAGGTATCGGGTACCCTTACCGGGCCTGTTATCCATTTTAACAGGATTAAACAGCAATTCAGCGGATTTTTCATCCTTTTATGAATCGTAAAAAAGAGAGAGTTGATGGGCGCACCCGCATTTCTCATTCCNNTTCAGGAGGTAAATCCCACGGTGAACTGTGTTGTACCCGATGTTGTTCTGGGATCATCATAGACCGTCAGCGTGTAAACACCCGACGGCATGGTGGTATCAATCGTGTATTTGAATCTCCAGGATTTATCTGCCATCACGGATACGGATCCCAGGGTGACACCGCTTGAAAAACGGTCCGGGCCGGATAAAACAAGTTGAACATCCTGGGCGCCCGTAGTACACTGTCCTGAGAACGTGAGAATAGTGCCACTCGACGCGGAATAACTGCTGGATGTAACCGACACGATCCCACCCCCGATGACCGAGAATTGCGTACGGTCAGTACTTGTTTGCAGTCTGTCCGTGGCTACCAGAGTGTAGGTGCCTGAAAGGACTGACGAACCCGGGTTCCATGTGTACTTCCATGAGCCAATCTGATCAGGATTTACTTGTGCAAGCTGCACGCCGTTTGTATAAATGCCTGGCCCAAACAGGACCAGGTTTATACCACTACACCCGGTGCAGGTACCAGAGAATGTCTGGGAATTGCCGATGATCATGGGATCCTTGCCCGCTTGAACGGTCACTTGAGAGGATGTTCCTGCCATCGAAGTGGTTGCCTGCGGTGAAATCGTGCCACTTCCGGAAGGCAGCTGACCTGCAGTAGCAGGTGCCAGTGCCGCAAAAACCTGGGAAGAGCCTGATGTTACCGTGATAATTGCTGACCAGCTTGTATACCCGGGAGACCGGTATTCCAGCGTGTGATTTCCCGGCACCACATTGGCAACCGTTACCGGAGTACTTCCCTGGTACTGGGCATCAAGATATACTTGTGCGCCTGGGGGCGATGATGTCAGGTAGAGGGTGCCTTTCTGTGCAACCGGGCTCGTCGTGCACCCTGCAGACAGCACCGTCAATACGAGTATACAAATAGCGATATTCCGGTACATTTTTTTCTTTCCTTATCTCTCACGATAACCGTTATTGCAGAGCGATATATAGGTTTCCAAAAATCTGCTTCAACAAAATGAGTGAAGGTCCAGCCAGAATCAGCGGACTTCAGCAAGATGGAGGATCTCACCAGCGAGTTCAATGCTTTTCGCTTCGTTTGTCATCAGCGTGTCAAGCCGCACCGCATCGCAGACGTCTACCGGATCGCGGATGTCGTGGACAAAGAGATCGACAAGTCCCCCGTAGCAGTCGAGAGTGCCCTTTGAAGTCGCCTCAAATCCTGATGCCTTCATCAACGCTGCGGCAGGGCCGCTTACCGGCGCATTCCCGACAAACGGGCTGATGGCGATAACATACCGGCCTGCGAGCGCTTTTTTGAGCCCGCCGCATTCAAGAATCGGCGTGATGCTCGTTATCGGGTTGGATGGACCGATAACCACGACATCACTGGCCTCAATTGCCTGGAGCACTTCCTCGGTGGTCTGTGGCGGTTCTGCCGAACAGCGCATAACCTCCTGGATCTCAAGGTTCCCCCGGGCGCGAATCCAGTAGTCCTGGTAATGGATCAGGCCGATATCTGTTTTTATCCGGGTTGTCACCTCGGTATCGGTCATCGGCAGCACGTTTTCCCTGACGCCGAACCGGTCACACAGGTTCTTTGTGGCGTTTGTCAGCCTCATCCCTTCGCGGAGCATCTTTCCCCGGGCGATGTGCACGGCACGGTCACGATCGCCAATGGTAATGAACTCTTCAATACCGAGTTTTTCAATCTCTTCATGCGTCGTGAACGTGTCGTCTCTGAGTCCCCACCAGGAGTCAGTATTCAGTATGCCGGAAAAGAGATACATGACCGTATCAATATCGGGGGATATGTGGTTGCCGGATATCCAGATATCCTCGGCTGTGTTCACCACCACGGATATCTCGTGACGGTCCATCACTTTCTGCATGCCGCGCAGGAGTTTTGGGGTGCCGGTCCCACCCGAAAGGAACGTGATCATTACTCAATACTTTTATGCTGGCTATATGAAGATTCTTTAGTGAACCTGTGAAGATTATCAAAGACCCGGTCCATGGCTATGTCGAAGTGGAGGAGTTTATCCAGCCGCTGCTGGATTCACCCGTAGTGCAGCGCCTCCGCTATGTACGGCAGCTGGGGTTCTCGTACCTTGTCTACCCCGGTGCAAACCATACCCGGTTTGAGCATTCGCTGGGGACGATGCATCTCGCGGATGTGGCATCGAGGCGGTTCGGGCTGTCTGAAGATGACCGTATGCTCATGATTGCATCGGCGCTCCTTCACGATATCGGGCATGGGCCGTTCTCCCATGCAAGCGAACCGATCATGGAATCCCTGCTCCACCGCACCCATGACCAGATCGATGATATTGTCAATACTCAATTTGGGTCCTCCCTGCGATCGATAGGTATCGACCCGGGGGATCTCTGCGCGGTGGTAAATGGCTCGCACCCGCTTTCCGGAATTATTCACGGAGATCTCGATGTGGACCGGATGGATTACCTGCTCCGGGACGCGTATTATACCGGTGCGCCCTACGGCACCGTGGATGCGCACCGTCTTATCCGGAACATTATCCGCACGGATGAAGGCATCGTACTCGATGAGAACGGGATGAATGCGGCAGAATCCCTTCTCATTGCCCGCACATTGATGCGACCAACCGTATACTTTCACCATGTGAGTCGGATCGGTGAATGCATGTTCCAGCTGGCAATGCTCGACCATATTGCAGCAGAACCGGCGTGTAACACAGAATCCCTCCTTGCCCGGGACGACGCCTCGTGCATGCACATGCTTCTCTCGTCAAAAAGTGCTATAGCACGGGAGATGATGCAGCGCATTTACGAGCGGCGGCTCTATAAACGGGCAGTATATGCCGGGCAGGATCAGGTAAACTATGGGGCATTCCAGTCGGGCGACACCCTTATGATCTCCCGCACCTATGCAGAAGAGATCGCGGCACAGGCAGGCTGTGCCCCTTCAGAAGTCCTGGTGGATATCCCCCCGTTCCCTCATGACATGTCCATGGAAGTGATGGTGAAGAACCGTCATTCCACTGTCGGGTTTGTGGAGTTCTCGCCACGTCTCCGGATGCTCAACGAGACCCGGCGCGAGCAGTGGCGCCTTGGGGTCTATACGCTACCGGAGTTACGCGAAAAGGTTACTGATGCAGCAACAGAGATCCTTCATATAAAAAAGCCAACCCGGCAGGGCACGCTGTTTTAAAAAAATCCCGGGAGGTCAGGCAGTATTTGCTTCAGGAAATAAAAAGTTCTAATAGCCCTCTCTTCAAACACTCACGCATATGAAACCAGTACTACCGGTTCTTATTGCCCTCACTCTTGCCGTTGTGCTTGTTGCAGGTTGTACCAGTACTCCCGCCACTCCTGCAACAACAGCCGCACCCACAACTAATGCACCCGCAACAGAGGCGACAACGGTTCAGGCACCATCGTTTACCATGGGTGATCACTATCTCCAGAAATCGTATTCTTTCCAGAGCGAAAACGATGTTTTTACTGAGCAGTTCCGGGTGGACAGCCCCTCGTGGGGTATTGAATTCACCGTTCTACCCTTAAATGACAACCAGCAGTACTGCTGGTTTGTGATGAATGTCACCAATGTCGATACCGGGCAGAGTGAGTCTTACGGGTATGGCAGGGAAAACGGGTATGAACTCACCCACCAGATCCCGATGTACACCACTGGTCCGTACAAAATTGTAATGAAAGGGAACCGGGTCAAGGTAGATGTGGATGTCGCGAAGAGAAATCCGTGATGTGATGTGAAATGATTGAAGACTGGTTAGTTGTAACAGGGGGCGTCGTGATCGTTGTCGTAGTTGTTTCGTTCACGGTGCTCACGCTCCGCTCATCAGAACGCCGGATGCATGAAAGTACCTACAAACTCAAAGCCTATACAGATCTTTTAAATGCCATCACCGAGATCAACCTCGCCGGCACAGACACCTATAAACTGGATATTGCAAAAAAGAGCCTCGCGCTCACGGTGAACCGGTTGAACCTGATTGCAAGTTCCGGCGTATTAAAAAGCGTGAATGACCTGCTGGACTTTTTCAACGAGTCAAAAGGCAGGGAGTTTGACGCACTCCGGCTCCATAATATCCTCAATACGCTGGTGATTGAAGCCCGCCGGGATCTTAATCCTCACCATGCGAGAAGGATCGAGGAAGCACAGGTGCGGTACCGGTTCTTTGCGCCACTCAAAAAATAATAATGATTTTTATGCGTGCGGTTCATTTCATTTGTAAAAAACATACACTACCTATCAACAACGCTCTGAAAAAAAGACGAACGGAAAAAACGTTTCCGGCCTTTTTTGCCATAAACTCTTTTTAACTCCGGCTCCGACATTGGTATCATAACGAGAGCGCGAGGCATACATGAAAAAGGAATTTGTAGTCGGGGTGACGGGTGCAAGCGGTGTCTGCTATGCCCGGCGCCTGCTGGAGGTGCTGTGCAAAGACGCGAATGTCCACCTCATCATCTCGGATGTTGCCGGGCAGATTGCCGCTCATGAAGGTGTGGACCTGTCCGGATTCGCGGCGACGTACCATGACATCGATGCAATTGCCGCCGGGATTGCGAGCGGATCGCACCGGCATGACGGAATGGTGATCATTCCCTGCAGTTCAAAGACGCTTGCTGCTATTGCATCGGGATACGCCGACAACCTGATTACCCGCACGGCGGATGTGTGCTTGAAGGAGCAGCGGAAATGCATCCTTGTGACCCGCGAGATGCCGCTCTCAACAATCCACCTTAAAAACATGCTCGCTGCCCAGGAAGCCGGGGCGACAATCATGCCCGCGTGCCCCGGGTTCTATCATCGTCCAAAAACGGTGGACGATATGGTCGATATGGTGGTTGCCCGTGTGCTCGATCACCTGAACGTGGAACATACGCTTGTCAGACGATGGAGTGGTTACGATGCGTGAGTTTATTGAAAAAATGCGTAAAGAGGGGCTCGTCGTGGATGTGAAGGAGCCGTGCTCTGTAGATATGCAGGCAGCAAAGATGGCTGCCGGCACTGACAAACTCCTGTATTTTTCGCAGATTGGGGGTGCCCGTGCGGTGATGAATCTCACGGCAAACCGGCACTCGCTTGCCCTTGCACTGGGATTTGATGAAAAAGAGCTTGTGCACAAACTGGCGGATGCCCGGTTTGACGGGAAAGTAATCACTGATGGCAGGCTGACCATGCAAAAGCCCGACCTGTCCCGCCTTCCCATCATGCACCATTTCCCCAAAGATGCGGGGAAATACCTGACGGCAGGGATCGTGTTCTCGAAATGGGACAGGGTGGAGAATGCATCCATCCACCGGATGCTTGTCCTTGATGACCATCGCGTCGCCGCCCGGCTGGTGGAAGGGCGCCATACCCATGTGATGCTGCAAAAAGCGCTCGCGAAAGGAGAGCGGCTGCCGATCGCCGTGACAATCGGGACACATCCGGCGGTCACATTTGCGAGCTGCACCCGGGTTCCTACCGGGAAGGAACTGGCCTATGCAGCAGAGCTCATGGGCGGTGAAATCCGGGTAAAGGAATGCAGCAACGGGGTGCTGGTTCCCGATGCGGAGATCGTGCTTGAAGGATATATCGGTGCTGAACGGACTGATGAGGGACCATTTGTGGATATCACCGGTACCTATGACCCGGTGCGGAACCAGCCCGTGATCGAGTTCACTGGTATGTACACAAAACCGGGATTCATCTATCACGGCATCCTGCCCGGAGGCGACGAGCATAAGATGCTGATGGGGGCACCCTATGAGCCGAAGATCTTACGAGCCGTTGCCGGGGTTACTGAAGTAAAAAATGTCGTGCTGACAAAAGGCGGGTGCGGGTACCTTCACGCAGTTATCCAGATCAAAAAAAGCACGCAGGGCGACGGGAAAAATGCAATCCTTGCCGCATTTGCCGCCCATACGTCGCTGAAGCATGTGGTCGTTGTCGATGAGGATATTGATCCCCTGAACTCCGAAGAAGGGGAATATGCGATTGCCACCCGGGTCAGCGGTGATCAGGACATTCTCGTTATCACCGGTGTCCGGGGATCATCGCTTGACCCCTGCCAGAAACCTGACGGGACAAATGTGAAAATTGGCGTGGATGCCACCGTGGTGCTCGGCCGCGAAGACGATTTCCGGCGTGCCACCTGGTGAACTCGATGCATCTCGATCCGCTGGACGAACAGATCCTTGCCGGAGAACAGGGCGAAACCCGGCAGAAGATGCTGGAATTGCTCGTCGCACTGGGGAAAGTCTTTGGTGCTGAGCGGCTGGTCCCCATCAAAAGTGCCCAAGTGAGCGGGGCGTCGTACAAGACCATCGGAAAATATGGGCTTGCATGGCTTGTGAGCCTTGATGCAAAGGCAGTCGTGCCAGCGGTGTTAAACCCGATTGGGATGCCCCGCGGGCGCTGGCAGGAGATGGGAGTAGACCCCGGTTTTGCAGAGAACCAGAATGCCGTCGTTGCTGCTTACGAGCAGCTTGGCATCCGGCTTGACTGCACCTGCACGCCCTATTACCTGTACGAAACCCGGCTGGGCGACCATCTCGCATGGTCTGAATCGTCGGCGGTTTGTTACGCGAACTCGGTGATAGGGGCGCGGACGAACCGCGAAGGCGGGCCAAGTGCGCTTGCGGCAGCATTGATCGGGAAAACGCCCTGCTACGGATTCCACCTCTCAAAAAACCGGCTCCCCCGGATCGTGATCGATGTCCACGCTGACACGAAACACTGGAGTATCGCAGACTACGGCGCCCTTGGGTATCATGCGGGAAAACTGGTGGGTAACCGGATCCCGTATTTCCGCGGCATTTCCCCGGCGCCCGACCAGTTAAAAGCAATCGGTGCGGCGATGGCGGCAACGGGTGCCGTGGCACTGTACCACGTGGAGGACGTCACGCCGGAAGCAAAGATCAACCACTATGATCTTGCCGGCCTTGAAATCATCCCTGTTGAATCTGCAGATATTGCAAGACTCTTTACGGAGATCCCGGTTGAAGCCGTCGCTGTCGGGTGCCCGCACTGCTCTCCTGCTGAACTTGGCGAGATTGCCCGGCTGCTGGCCGGAAAAACCGTGACAAAACCGTTCTACATCTTTGCGTCGCAAGGTGTCATTGACCAGAACCGGCAGGTTGTGGAGACAATTGAACGGACAGGTGCCCGCGTCTATGCCGATACCTGTATGGTGGTCTCCCCGGTGATGGAAAAGTACTCTGCAATTATGGTAAACAGCGGCAAAGCGCTCGCCTATGTACCGGACATGTGCGGAGCATTGGCCCGGATTGGAACGATCGAAGATTGTGTGAATGTGGCGACAGAGTAGGCCCCCCACTCCACCCCTTTGGCCACAGGTTCCCCAACGGCATGGGGCACAATTGCGAGAGGCTTCACAAACAGTACTATAAAAAGTATCTAATTATCGTGACCGTGACGCAACATTGGCGGGTGCTGATATCCCTGAACGCGGTACGAAATTTTTCAGATTAAAAAAAACCTTTACGCGCTTAACAAAATCAAAAAAAATCAGCCCGTACGAAAATTAAAAAAACGCAATGCCCCGCTTTATCCTCAATTCCCTCACCTTCGCATGCCGGTCCAAAGGATCAGGTTGACAGTCGTGAAGCCAAAGCTGGCACTCTTTACCACCTCTACATGCATGGCCTGCACCGGAAAACTTCCCTCACGAAAAAAAGGGGCGGGGTCACTTGAGCGACAGAAGGAGATTCTTGATCTCCACGACCACTGCCGGCGCCGGGTTGTGGCCCGGGCCGACCCCTTCCCCGTACGAAAGGATCTTCCGTACCATGTCCATGTTGACCGTGGCAAAGGGTATCCCATCCCATTTCTTCTGGTCAATGGTGTTCCACGTGCACTGCAGCAGGTGTCCCAGGAGCAGAATCTCCTCTTCCTTAAGCGTTTGCCATGCCGGGCCAAGGCTCTGATGTATCAGCTTGATTGCCCATTCCACCCGCTTTTCGCGGTGGACATGATACAACCGCCGGCCCATTTCCGCCTGCGTTACATCCGGCATTAAAAATTCCCCCTCCCGCATTCCATGCGGGGGATGATGAGTCAATCCTCTTGCCCACCTATATACTTTGCGGCGAACCGGAAACAACACTGTTGACTGGCTATCAGATCTCGCTCTGTGGCAGGTAAGTTTATCAGCTGGTACCTGTATACTTTCAAAAAACCGAATGCCCCCTACGAACGAGGATAACCTGGGGAGACGGCGCTTTTTACTTCACCGGGAAAAGGCAGTTGAGCATGCGCTGGAGAGGATACGGCATGCCGTAGGATCCGAGTGGGACGCACTTTCCTCAGAAGAACGGGCAGCGCTGAAGTCATGTCTTGCCGAGATATGGATGAACACTACCTATGAACGCTGGCACCAGTACTGTTTTTCGACCCTTACCAAACAGGATATACTGGAGCTGGTGGCGCTCAGCAATGACATAGAGACCCGGCACCACCTTACCGATGCAACATTCAAATCGTCAGAAACAATCCTTTTACAATGTTCCCAGAACAACCAACCCCATTAACCGTGCCCGACTTTCAGGCTCCATACATTAATATATATGAACCTTTGTTAGGTTGTATCATTAGGAGGTACCAAATATGAGCGTAGCAGGTTGGGAGGTCCCCGTCGGAGCTGCCATCGCCTTTGCGGGCGGTGCCATTGGAACAGGCTGGGCCCAGTCACGAATCGGGGCAGCGGGAGCCGGGGCCATTGCCGAACGTCCTGAAACGGTGGGATCGATCATTATCCTGGAAGCGATTCCCGAGACCCTTGTCATCCTCGGTTTCGTTGTCGCTGCAATGATCATCCTCCTGGTGAAATAAGGCCAAAAAAACTCCCCTGCCCCCTCTTGGGAGTATTCCCCTATCTGAAAGCAAGTACTGGTGATTGTATGGCCTACGAAGACCTTTTGAGATCTGTTGAGGAGAGTGCGCGGGAGAAAGATCTCACACTCCGGAAAAAGGCAGACTCAACCATCGAGGAGATCCGGAAGCGGGCGCGGACGAAGGCTGAAGCGATTGGGCAGGCCCATATCGACCAGGCAAAAAAATCCATCACTACTGAACGAAACAAGCTCCTTTATCTCACCAACGTCGAGAACAAAGAACTTTTAATCAGGGTCAGGGAGGCCGCATTTGAAAAAGCCTTCCACGAGGCAGCGACCCGGCTTCAAAACTTTCGGTTCGACCCTAAATACCCGGCTGTCTTTGAAAAACTCCTTCGGGAGGCTACCAGCACTATAAGTGGCGAAGCGTTCAGTGTCCACGTGGACCCGCTCGATGAGGATCTCTGCAAAAAGACCCTTGCCGCCCTCGGTATCTCCGCGGAGATCCAAACTGACATCACGAGCGCGGGTGGTGTAGTGGTGAACCTGCCCGGTGATTCTGTCGTTATCTCGAACACAATCGAGTCCCGGCTGCAGCGGGCCCGGGAACGCATGAGAAAAGAGATTCATTCAATCCTGGCCGGAGCGTGACCATGGATTACGGGTATATCAATGCACGGATGCGGGGGATGAAGAGCCGGCTCCTCTCCCACCGGGCCCTTGATGACCTGATCCTGAAGCCGGACATCGAGTCCCTCATCGCAGATCTTGAGAACGGCCCGTACCGGGACGATATTATCGNNAAGGTCACGTATCCGGAATCCTCTGTATCGAGTATGCCCTCCGGCAGAATTTCATCAGGACCTTCCGGAAGATCCAAAATTTTGCACGACAGGAGGCAGAGGCGGAGGAGTATATACGGATCTTCCTGCACCGGTGGGATGTCCAGAACATCAAAACGATTCTCCGCGGGAAGAATATCCATGCAACCGTCGAGGAGATTGCCGATTGTCTTGTGACCGCCGGGGAACTTGACGAGGCAACCTTCCGGGAGCTCCTCCGACAGCCGGATATACGGGTAGTCATCGACCTGCTGGCAACGTGGAGGATCCGCTATGCAAAGCCCCTCACAGAATCATTCCCCGAATTTGCGAAGACCAAAGATCTCGCAATCCTCGAAAGTGCGCTCGACCGCTTCTATTATGCCGATGCCCTTGCTGCCGTCAAAGATTCCGGCTATAACACCACGCTAATCCGCGACCTTCTCTCCATTGAGATCGATGTCGTGAACCTCCGGACCGTGCTTCGGATGGTCCGGGACCACGTGGACCCGGAGGATGCCCAAAAGTATATTCTACCAGGTGGGATGGAGTTCGATGAGAAAAATCTTATATGGCTGCTTTCCCTTCCCACGATCGAGGATGTGGTAAAAGCCCAAGCCGAGACAAGGTACCGTTTTCTTGCCGAAATCCCCGAATCAGTTGTGCGGACACAGAAAATTTCGGCGATCGAGAAANNATCTTCCTTCTCGACCCGCTCAGCGTCGCCTCGGTCATCGGGTACTTCTGGGCCAAGTACAACGAGATCACCAACATACGGATCATCTCCCGGTGCAAGACTGCCGATTTTCCCGTCGAGCACCTGAAAGAGGAGCTGGTCTATGTATAAGGTTGTTGTTGTGACTGGCAGCGACCGGGCAACGGGATTCCGTCTCGCTGGTGCTGAGGTGCTTGAGGCCAGAACCAGCGAAGAAGCAAAGAAGGTGATCCCCGGGCTGCTGTACCGGGACGATATCGGGATCGTGGCGGTCGACGAGGAGTACATGCTCTCGCTTGACGAGAAGATAATGGACCGGATCGAAAAGATGCACCGCCCGCTCATCATCCCGCTCCCTTCAAAATCAAAAGAGATCGACCGGCGGACGTATATCGAACGGCTCCTGCGCAAGGCAATCGGTTACAACATCGTCTTAAAGAGGTGAGGATATGATCACGGGAACAATTGAACGGATCTCGGGCCCGGTCATCATCGCCCGCGATATGAAAGGCTCGAAGATGTATGATGTGGTAAAAGTGGGAGATGAAGCCCTCCGGGGCGAGATCATCCGGCTAGAGGGAGATGATGCAGTTATTCAGGTCTATGAGGATACAACCGGTCTGATGATCGGCGAACCTGTCGCGAACACAGAGCAACCCCTCTCAGTGGAGCTTGGTCCCGGCCTTCTCGCATCGATCTATGACGGGGTTCAGCGACCACTCCCGGTTCTCATGCAAAAGAGCGGTGACTTCATTGCTCGCGGGATCTACGCTCCCGGTCTTGACCGGGGTAAAAAATGGGAGTTTGTTCCTACAGTTAAAAAAGGTGATCACGTCATTGCCGGTGATGTCATCGGGACTGTTCGGGAGTTCCATTTCGAGCACCGCATCCTCGTCCCGCCCGCTGTCGCAGGTACGGTGACGGATATTACGCCCGGAAGTTTCACTGTCGAAGAGACCGTATGCATGCTTGACAAAACGACCCGGTTATCGCTGATGCAGGTCTGGCCGGTGCGGATCCCCCGGCCCCATACGAAAAAACTCGATCCCGTTCTCCCGCTGATCACCGGGCAAAGGGTCTTCGACTGCATCTTCCCCGTTACCAAAGGTGGTACGGCGATGATTCCGGGCGGATTTGGGACTGGCAAGACGGTTTCGGAGCAGACGCTTGCCAAGTGGGCCGATACGCAGGTCGTGGTCTACATCGGATGCGGGGAGCGGGGCAACGAAATGACCGATGTGCTTGCCGAGTTTCCCGAACTGGTTGATCCGCGGACCGGCCTGCCTCTTATCGAGCGGACGATCCTGATTGCCAATACATCCAACATGCCGGTCGCAGCCCGCGAGGCCTCCATTTACACGGGGATAACGATCGCTGAGTACTTCCGGGACATGGGTTACGATGTCGCTCTGATGGCAGACTCGACCTCACGGTGGGGGGAGGCACTGCGGGAGGTCTCGGGCAGGCTCGAGGAGATGCCCGGTGAGGAAGGGTACCCCGCCTACCTCGCGACCCGGCTCTCGGCCTTCTACGAGCGGGCAGGGAGGGTGGTCTGCCTGGGCTCCGGGGAACGGAACGGGTCGATTACCGTCGTCGGTGCAGTCTCGCCGGCCGGGGGCAATNNGGGCGATTTTTCTGAACCAATCACCCAGAACACGCTGAGGGTGGTCGGCACCTTCTGGGCTTTGGACACGAACCTTGCCTACCGCCGGCATTTCCCGTCGGTTAACTGGATCAAGAGCTATTCCCTCTATATCGACAGCATCTCGGAATGGTATGTGAAGAATATTGCTCAGGACTGGCGGGAGCTGAGGGATAAGGCGATGTACCTGCTCCAGAAAGAAGTTGAGCTGCAGGAGATCGTCCAACTGGTCGGCCCCGACGCTCTGCCTGAAAGCGAGAAGGCGATTCTTGATGTGACCCGGATGATCCGCGAAGACTTCCTCCAGCAAAGCGCTTACAGCGATACCGATTCGTTCTGTCCTGTCGAGAAGCAATACCTGATGCTCAGGGTGATTATGACCTATTTCGAGCACGTGAACGTGGCGATGGGCCGCGGCGTCACGCTCCGGCAGGTTCAAGCGCTCCCGATACGGGCGGGTATCGGCAGGATGAAGGACGTGCAGGACATCGATGCAATACGGGACATGGCGAACGATATCGAGCAACAGCTCGTAAGCCTGGCGGTGGAGAAATGACGCCATCATCACTCGTTACCCGGGAGTACCGGACAATCGATTACGTCTCGGGTCCCCTTGTTTTCGTCAATAACGTGAAAGGCGCCGCGTACGGGGAGATGGTGAGGATCACGCTTCGCAACGGAGAAGAGCGGACCGGACAGTNNCGTCCAGGTTTTTGAGGGAACACGGGGAATCGACACGGACGCAACCACGGTCCGGTTCATGGGAGAGCCGGCCCGGATCAATGTCTCGCTCGATATGCTGGGTCGTGTTTTCACCGGTGTCGGGAAGGCTCGGGACGGCCGCCCGGAGATCATCCCAGAGGCAGTGCTGGACATCGCCGGTACCCCAATCAATCCTTCGGCCCGCGACAAGCCGGCCGACTTTATCCAGACGGGCATGTCTGCCATCGATGGGCTCAATACACTGGTACGGGGCCAGAAGCTGCCGATTTTTTCGGGAGCCGGCCTTCCGGCGAGCAAGCTTGCAGCCCAGATCGCCAGGCAGGCAAAGGTGCTTGGCGAGGGAGAGCAGTTCGCTGTTGTCTTCGTAGCGATGGGAATCACGAACAAGGAAGCCTCGTTTTTCATGCGGGATTTCGAGCAGACAGGGGCGCTTGACCGCGTGGTCTTCTTCATGAACCTTGCCGACGACCCTACGGTGGAACGGCTCTCTGCCCCAAGGTGTGGCCTTGCAGTGGCCGAATTCCTCGCCTTCACGCACAACCTGCACGTACTTGTCATCCTGACGGACATGATCAACTACTGCGAGGCGCTCCGCGAGATCTCGACTGCCCGCGAGGAGGTCCCGGGCCGACGGGGCTATCCCGGTTACATGTACACTGATCTCTCGTCCATCTACGAACGGGCGGGAAGGCTCAAGGGAAGGAAGGGATCTATCACCCAAATCCCTATCCTGACCATGCCCGATGACGACATCACCCACCCGGTCCCCGACCTGACGGGGTACATCACTGAAGGGCAAATTGTCCTCTCCCGGGATCTCTTCCGCCGTGGAGCCGGCCCGCCGGTGGATGCACTCCCCTGTCTCTCCCGGCTCATGAATCTCGGGATCGGTCCGGGCAAGACCCGGGAAGACCACCGGGGCGTGCCTGACCAGCTCTATGCCTCCTATGCGTATGGCCGCGACCTCCGCCGGCTCGTTGCAATCGTCGGGGAAGAAGCCCTGACCGAACTGGACAAGAAGTACCTTAAGTTTGCCGATATGTTTGAGAAGCAGTTCATCACGCAGGGAAATGAAGACCGCCCGATTGAGACCACGCTTGCTATCGCGTGGGATCTCTTTGCGATCCTGCCCGAGGATGAGCTGAAGCGGATAAAACGGGAGCACATCGCGAAATACCATCCCGCCAACGCGAAGCCTGCGGGAGAATAACTATGGAGCAGGTCAAGCCCACCCGGATGGAGCTGATGAAGAAGAAGGCCCAGATCCGCCTCGCCGAACAGGGCCGCGACCTGCTGCGGCAGAAGATGGATGCTCTGATCCAAGAGTTCTTCAAGATCCTCTCCGCGGTCTCTGATTCGCGGGATGAGCTTGAGATAATCTCGCAATCATCCGACCTCGCCCTTCTCATCGCTCAGGCTACTGATGATCCCGTCTCCCTGAAGTCAGCCGGGTTTGCTACCCGCCGCTCGATTACCGTGGACATTACCGGGAAGAACATCATGGGTGTCCCTGTTCCCGTAATTGAGAAAAAACGGGTATCCAAGACCATGCTTGAGCGGGGCTATGGGGTCATTGCCACGAGCGCCCGCATCGATGAGACCGCCGAGCGATTCGAAGCGGAGCTCGACCTGCTAATCAGGCTTGCCGAGACCGAGACCGCGATGCGCCGGCTTGGGGCCGAGATCCAAATGAACCGGCGGCGGGTGAATGCACTCGAGCAGATTCTGATTCCCGAGCTGAAAAGCCAGGCGAAGTATATCAAGAATGCCATCGAAGAGCGGGAGCGGGAGGATTTGTTTCGACTCAAGAAGGTCAAGAGTATCCTTGAGCGGAAAAAGAAGAAGGCGAAGGAAAAGAAGCTGCGTGGGGGGAAGTGAACGTTTTTTCCAACTACTAACGCCCTCTATTTTTTGTCAAATTAATGGGATTTCCGATGACAAAATTTCCAATATCCCATGATCTTTTTACCAGACGTGGATTTTACCTTTCCAATCCAATCTCACCGCTAAAAAGGTAAGCATTACGTAATAAAAATCCGGGCATCAACTACTCTTTTTGCATCTCCCCGGTAGCAACCGGACGGGCAAACGGTTGGTACACCCTGCCCCCGCCCTCGTAGAACTTTGAAAAGAATTCAACGAGATGGAGACGGACGGAATGGATGGAGGGGCTGAACATGGCAAGCGCGAGATTGAGGACATGGAGCAGAACAGCAATGATAATACCAATTATGGCTATCTCAAAGGCCCCACTCAGCTTGTTCGCGACCATGGCGAGAATCACGGACGCCATACCGATCGCCATCAGGCGGGCGTATGAAAGGATATTCCCTACGGTACTCATTACTTCGATCGTGCCAAACACTCCTGCCCCGTACAGGACAAGAGGAAGGCCCGCGACTATGAGGGCTGCCGCTAGGTAAACCGCCCCTCCGGGCACTGAACCGGCCAGCATCACCAGCAGGACAATAATGCCGGTAATTACGAGAAGCATGCCCGAACGTTCCGCGAGGTGCCTGCGGCTCTTTAAGATGATGGCATTGCGGATTCCGATAGTGAGTCCTAAAAAGACATGGACAACGCCGATCGAAACGGCAAGGATCAGCATCGGGATGATAGCCTCGGCCCTGTTCCACGTGATGCCGAGGAGCTGCATGGGTTGGATCCACCCCATCTGCTCCCCGAGGTCCCCGAAGAATTCCCCGAAGATGAACCCGAAAATGATTGCCGGGACAGAGGAAATAATGAGCATCCCGGCAAGGTTCCGCGCAAAAGCGATAGTCTGGTAGCGGTGCCGGACAATAAGCCCGATGGTGAGGATGAGGAGCCCGTACCCGATGTCACCGACCATGATCCCAAAAAAGATCGGGAAGAAGACCGCAAGGATTGGTGAGGGGTCGATCTCACGGTATTTCGGCAGTGAGACGAGGCCCATAACCACTTCAAAGGGCTTCACCCATGCCGGGTTGTCATAGAACACCGGTGCATTATTCATATCCCCTTCGGTAACCCGCAGCACGTTTACGACGACTTTGTTGCCAAAGATCTCCTGTAAGGCCGCCTGGGTTCGGAGAAGGGATTTCTTGGGGATCCAACCGGAGATCACAAACGTGTATTCCGAGAGTCCGAAGTTGCGGTACGCCCCGAACTCATCGTGGAGGTTCTCAAGCTGCTTTTTTAGGACAACGAGTTCCTGGTACCAGGTCACGGAAAGGGATGCAAGCCGTTCATCGATGGCAGAAATCTCGTTCTGTGCCTGGATCTTCTGCTCCTCGATCATGGCATACATCTCGAAAAAAGGTCTACCGGCATACTCCCGGGGGATCTGGACCTCATTCACGTTCACTGAGTAGATGAATGCATGCACTTCTTCAGAATGTTTCTTGTTGAAGACCATCAGAGTTGCAAGGGTGTCGGCGTCCACTGTGGTCGAAGTCATCTCGAACTGGTTTCTTGTGATTATCTCCAGTTCCTTTCGTATAAGTTCGAGAACCTCGCCATGCTCTTTCTGGATGAGGAGGATGGTGACTTCAAATCCTTCCAGTGATGGCAGTTCCTTCTCGACCGGCTGGATGATCGCGAGCACTTTTGCGTACCTGTCAAGGGTTGTCACCGAGAGGGCAAGGTCCCGCTTTTTTGATGAGAGTTCCCGTGTCGTTGTTTCCAGTTCCTCAATTATCCTGCGGGCCCTACCAATAATCTGGTCTTGACTTTTTTTTTCAAGACCCGCACGAATCTGCTCCTGGTGCACCGGATTATCTGCAATGACAGGCAGGGTTCCAAAGATTGCCGTGATCTTTGAGAGGACATCGGTAATCTCATTCGCAGTACCGAGCTCAACTGGTATAAGCGGGATCTCGTCCGGGTTAATAGTCTCGTTTGCGTTTTCGAGGTGAATGGTTCCCGAGGAGTACAACAGGTCGACTACACGGTTCAGTTCATCCTTCGGGCCGATAACCTGAATTCGTTTCATTTTCTGGAGCATGACAACTCTCCCGGGATGAACCAGCGTTATTCCATGTTCACGGAGCTGGTGATGGTTGTTATGGCGCGGGGCAGGTTTTTCTCCCCCCTCATTGCTGCATTCTCCCTTGCCGCTGCTGCCTCGCGTTTCAGCGTATCGATCTCCACCTCGATCTTTCCTTTCTCCTGCCAGTAGAGCTGTTCAGATTCGGTCTTTCCCGTACTGTCAGCAGTGCACAATAGACTCTCCGCATCATTTTCAGCAGCAACAATCGCTGCATCGGTCTCTATTTTTACGGCCTCGATCTTTCCTGCATATTCCAGTTCTTTTTCCCGAATCTGCTGTAATAATGTTTTTTCCTGCTCCATTCTTCTGCTCCCTATAACCCATGCCTGCGTTTCAGAACGGATGTGACACCATAATCCGTGGTCTTGGGTTCCTCTGTCTTAGTGTCACCGGTATCCTTCGTGATCAGGCTCCGGGCCCTGAGGGCAGCCTCTTCGAGCCGTTCCCTGCACCTGTTAACGGCAGTTGTCTGCAATGACCGGATACACCCGGTGATATCTCCCTTCATGATCCTCACCGTGACATTATTGGTTATTTGGTCTATACCAGTGGTTGAACATATATACTTTCTTACTACTGGAGAGGAGGCAAATCCAGAGAAGAACCCATTAATCTTATGAATGCATATCCTTGGTAACGGACCGGCACCCCGTGATTGCCGGATGTGAACCTCATGGATCTCTGGGTCAATCTCGGGCTTCTGCTCATTTTTTGTACGGTGCTCATCCTGCCGTTCACGATTAAAAAGATCGAATATAACCTTGAAGTTTTTCTCTTTGCCTGCGGTGTTGCAGCGCTGACAATTTCCGGCTTGGCCTCGGTATCAGGACAGACGTTTGGGTGGACGCCGACAGTTATTATTGAAGCACTGACAAGCCCGTTAAATGTCGGAAACATCGCAGGTGTACCTGTCGGGATCGTGCAAGTCGTCCTGCTGGTAGGGCTTCTAATCTATTTTTTCCATCACCAGCTGGAAAAGGGGATCAACAACCTCACTACAAGAGTCCCTCTGGTGGTTATTGTCCCGATGCTTATCATTGTCCTTGGTCTTGTGTCAAGCATTATATCTGCGATTCTTGCCGCAATCATCCTTGTCGAGATCATCAATGCGCTCCCGATTGTCCGTCAGGCAAAAATCGAGATTACCATTATTGCCTGTTTTGCGATTGGCCTTGGTGCAGGGCTCACCCCCTTAGGAGAGCCGCTCTCCACCATCGTCATTGAAAAGCTGAGCGGCGCACCCTATCATGCGGATTTCTGGTTCCTTTTTTCGAAACTGGGGATCTATATCATTCCCACAATTTTTCTTCTTGGGATTCTGGGTCTGGTGCTTTTTTTGCACCGGCATACGGGAGATAACAACCTTGAGTGTAGTATCGAGCGTGAGGAGATCCGGGAGGTGCTGATCCGGGCGGGAAAGGTTTACCTGTTCATCATGGCGCTGGTATTCCTCGGGGAGGGGTTCAAGCCGCTCATTCTTGAATATATCATCCATATCCCGGCAGAAGCCCTGTACTGGGCGAACATGGTGTCAGCGGTGCTTGACAATGCAACGCTTGCCGCAGCAGAGATTAGTCCGGCGCTCTCCCTTGAACAGATGACCGGTGCACTGGTTGCCCTTCTCATTTCAGGAGGAATGCTCATTCCCGGAAACATCCCCAACATTATCGCTGCCGGAAAACTTGGGATCTCAATGCGTGAATGGGCAAAAGCCGGTATCCCGCTGGGACTCGCGCTGATGGTAATATTTTTTGGTATTCTCTTTATACCGGTCTGGCTTGGTGCCGGAGTACTGTAATAACGTCTCTTCGGGATGGTTCAAAAGGTCCAGGTGTTCCAGTATCGGAACCAACCATTATTTTACCAGAATCAGTATTCGTGCAAAAAATCCGTGAAATAGCCTGATCGAATGGAACGATTCAAAGGGATCCTGAAATAAAAATACCATGGAGCACAGGGAACTCTGCTGGTTTCGCACTGGACTGGAAGGAATAGGCATGAATGGAACAAAAAATACTGCCAAAAAGACCATCGATGAGTATATTTCGGATTTAATCAATCCATCACTTGACATTCGCCATAATGCGATTCGTGTGTTGGCTGAGTGTGGAGATAGCGCAGTTGAACCGCTGATCCGTGCACTTGCGACTGCACCTGATAATGACTCCCGGTGGTATGCCGCTATCTCCCTGTCAAAAGTTGGTGTTCCTGCAATCCAGCCATTACTTTCTGCAATGTCGGAACACACGGACAGGGAGTTCCGCCGGTATGCCGCTGCGGCACTCGGTGAGATGGGGGGGCCGGCAATAGAATCTCTTATCGACGCAATGGCAACTGATGATCGTGACCTGCGGGGCATTCTTTCAAAAGCGCTCTGCCGGATCGGAAAACCCGCTGTTGCACCTCTCACCCGCCGGCTCTCGGATGCAAACGAGATTATCAGTTCCTGCGCCACGCTTACGCTCTGGCAGATGGGTGAGACCGGTCTTCCTGCGATGATTGAATCGTTCCGGCAGAAAAAGGACCAGTAATCCATCATTTTTTCACATAAATGGAATGGTCCAATTAAAAATGAATGAGACCAAACCGAACAGATAAATCTCCCGGCCGACCATCGTACCGGTATGCTCAAGCTCTCTCCTGAAATGGAAGCATACGGGAATTCGTTAATGGAAGAGCTGAACCATGCGATTGCCATCGCACATGAGGCACGGCAGCGGGGCATCGATCCGAGCATGGATGTCGAGATCCCGATCGCAAGCGATCTCGCTGACCGTGTTGAGGCGTTATTGGGGATCAAAGGAGTGGCGGAACGTATTCGTGAGCTTGAATCGCAGATGTCCCGTGAGGAAGTGGCGCTCCGGATCGGCGACGATTTTGTCGCCCGTCGTTTTGGGGAAAACAACAACGAAGAGATTCTTGACCACTCGATACGCACCGCAATGGCGCTCTTAACCGAAGGAGTGGTGGCAGCTCCCACCGAAGGGATCGCAAAGATCGATGTGGGGAAAAACGACGACGGGAGCCAGTATCTCGCGATCTTTTACGCCGGCNNGGCTCTCCGGATTGGTGACGATTTTGTTGCACGAAGGTTTGGGGAGAAAACCCCGGACGAAGTTCTCGACCACGCGATCCGCACCGCAATGGCGCTTCTTACGGAAGGTGTGGTGTCAGCTCCTACCGAAGGGATCGCGAAGATCGGTATGGGCAAGAATGATGACGGGAGCCAGTACCTGAAAATATATTATGCAGGACCGATCCGGAGCGCCGGTGGCACGGCACAGGCATTGTCCGTTCTTGTCGGCGACTACGTACGGCGCCAGCTTGGCATCAACCGGTATATCCCCCACCAGGACGAAGTGGAGCGCTACATCGAGGAGATCCGGCAGTACAACACCATCATGAACCTCCAGTACCTGCCAAGCGAGGCAGAGATCCGTCTTATCGTCCAGAACTGCCCGGTCTGCATCGATGGTGAAGCAACTGAAAAAGAGGAGGTATCCGGGCACCGCAACCTTGAGCGGGTGGAGACAAACGCGGTACGGGGCGGAATGGCGCTGGTGCTCGCTGAAGGAATCGCCGGCAAAGCCCGCAAACTCAAGAGCAAAGTCGAAAAGATGGAGATGGAGGGGTGGAACTGGCTGGATACGCTCATCGCCGGTGCTGCAAAGACCGACACCGAAGATCATACGCCCGGTATCAAGCCCATTGACAAATATCTCCGTGATCTCATCGGGGGAAGACCGGTATTTGCCTATCCGATGCGCAAAGGCGGTTTCCGGCTCCGGTACGGCCGGTCACGGAATACCGGGTTTGCCGCTGCCGGGCTTCACCCGGCAACGCTCCACATCCTTGGTGATTTTCTGGCGGTCGGCACCCAGATGAAGACCGTNNTGTTCCGGTTGATTCTATCGAAGGGCCGACAATACGGTTGACGAACGGGGATGTGCTCCGGGTGGACGATGTCGAGACTGCCAATCTGCTGATCCCCCGTATCGAAAAAATTATTGACGTCGGCGAGATCCTGATCTCGTACGGGGACTTTCTTGAGAATAATCACCCCCTTGTTCCGGTCGGTTACTGCGACGAATGGTGGAGGCTTGACGGCGGCACGAAAACCCCGGAGAATGAGGAGGAAGCACTTATCTTTGCACATGGCGGAGGCTATCTCCACCCGTCCTACACATGGTTCTGGGACGACATCACTATTGACCAAATCCGTGCATTGTCCGAAGTAGTTTCCAAGACCGGGAATATTGCAGATGGCGTCCTCTCATTTCCCAACGATAAAACGACAAAAGCCACCCTTGAGGAACTGCTGATCCCCCATAAAGTCCGGGAAGGCCAGATCCAGATCCGGAACTACCGGGCGTTCATTGCCTGCCTTGGGCTCGATGAAAACCTGCACCGCCGCAATACCGGCAACGATGCACCCATCAGCGGATCCCTTGCATTTGCTGTGCACCTCTCCGGGCTGCTGATGCGTTCCCGCTCCGGTACCCGGATTGGCGGGAGGATGGGCCGGCCCGGGAAATCAAAACCCCGCAAGATGAACCCACCGCCACACGGGCTCTTCCCGCTTGGCGAATCTGGTGGCTCCCGCCGCTCGTTCCAGTCCGCGTCGAACCATCTTGAGGATGCTGATGCAACGGCAACCGAGATCGATTTCCAGAAAGAAGGTGGCGTGATAGATATTGAAGTGGGACGACGGCGCTGCACCGGTTGCAACGAGATCACCTACCTGAACCGCTGCGCTGCATGCGGGGCACACACCATCCCGATCAACACCTGCCCTAAATGCGGCCATGAGCTGACTACCGAGCGGTGCCCGAACTGCAATGTGCCTGCCACGTGCAGCCAGCGGATCAGCCTGAACGTCAAAGGCGAGTATGCCAAAGCGATGGAGCGGCTGGGACTGCGCCCCGACAGCATTGCGCTTGTCAAGGGAGTCAAAGGAGTAATCTCCCGGGAGCGGACGGTCGAAGCGATGGAAAAAGGCATCCTCCGGGCGGTGCAGGACATTTTTGTTTTCAAAGACGGCACGACCCGGTTTGATATGATCGACCTCCCGCTCACCCATATCCGCCCGGATGAGGTAAAAGTATCCGTTGAAAAACTCCGCTCGCTTGGCTACGTCAAAGATACCTTTGGCTATGATCTGCAGAACGGCAAACAGGTGCTTGAGCTGCGCCCGCAGGACCTTCTCATTTCGGACTC
This sequence comes from Methanoregula sp., assembly GCA_003136075.1. Lineage (GTDB taxonomy): Archaea > Halobacteriota > Methanomicrobia > Methanomicrobiales > Methanospirillaceae > Methanoregula. The sequence continues at coordinate 27,233 of PNBP01000112.1, forward strand.
CTGCGCAGATTACATGATCAAAGTGGCGCAGTTCATCGACGACCTGTTGACCAAACTCTATGGCCTGCCGCCCTTTTACAAGGTTAAATCCCGCGACGATCTTATCGGCCACCTTGTGATCGGCCTTGCCCCGCACACGAGTGCCGGTGTCCTTGCCCGGATCGTCGGTTTCACCAGTGCAAACGTCGGGTATGCCCACCCGTTTTTTCATGCCGCAAAACGCCGGAACTGCTTTTACGGGGATACCCTGATCGAGGTTAGTGACGGACGGCAGTGGAAAACCATGCCGATCCGCACGTTTGTGCTGGAGAACTTTGATATCAGCCGTCCCGAACTTGACCGGCTTGGCACCTATTACTCCGATCCCGCCCATCCCGGCTTTACCCGGAGTGTTGATACGGGCGGCGTTCTGCACATCCGGAAAATCACGTCCGTTTCCATCCATCGTGCGCCAAAAACCCTGATCCGGTTTGTGACCGGCCGGGGCCGGGAGGTCACGGTCACTCCGGAGCATGCGATGCTTATCTGGGATACCGGCTACCTGCGGAAATGCATGGCGATGGAACTAAAGGTCGGCGATGCAGTTCCGGTGTTCGAAGGCATGTGTGTGATTACTGACCGGATTGCGACTGTGGACCTCGTCCCTGCGCCCGAAGACCGGGTCTATTGCTTGACCGTCTCCGATGACCACACGGTTGTCGCAAACGGTATCTTTACCGGGCAGTGCGACGGGGATGAAGACTGCATCATGCTCCTGTTGGACGGGCTGCTGAACTTCTCCCGGTCGTTCCTGCCCCAGACCCGGGGCGGATCGATGGATGCCCCGCTTGTGCTGACCAGCCGGATCGATCCGGCAGAGATCGATAAGGAAGCCCTGAACGTGGATGTGGGGAGCAGCTACCCACTTGAGATGTACGAGGCGGCGCTGACATATGCAAAGGCAAAGGATGTCGAACCGCTTATTGACCGGGTCGAACGACGGATTGGCACGCCGGCACAGCTTGAAGGGTTCCATTATACCCACGACACGTCCGATATATCAGCCGGGCCGCTTGAGTCCATGTATACCCAGCTCAAGTCGATGACCGAGAAACTTGAAGCAGAGCTCGTGCTGGCCGAAAAGATCCGTGCCGTTGATGAGGATGATGTGGCAGAGCGGGTGCTTAACACGCATTTCATCCGCGACCTGATGGGCAACCTCTCCGCGTTCTCCAAACAGAAGTTCCGGTGCACGAAGTGCAATACGAGTTACCGGCGTATGCCGCTTGCGGGCAAGTGCACGAAATTCAAGGGCAAAGGGATCTGCAACGGCAACATCATCCCCACGGTTCACGAAGGCTCGGTCAAGAAGTATCTTGAAATGTCGAAGAATATCTGCCGGAAATACAAGGTCTCTGAATATACTAAGCAACGGGTCGAAGTGCTCGATCTTGCGATTAACTCCACGTTCGGTGAGGAGAAGCAACAGCAGCTGGGACTTGCGGATTTCATGTGAACATATCCCAGTAAGAATTTTTTATAAAACCTCTACCTCTCAAACCGACTTTGAAGGAATCTCTGTTGCGATCGGTTTCATTCGGATATCGAGGCCCCTAAATCCGGTATGAAGGAAGAATATTTTCCGGACTCAAAGCATTTTACTATCCTGAAAGCAAATAGTAACCCACGCGAGAATATCTAAGTGGCCAACAGAGGCGGACTCAAGATCCGTTCCCGTAGGGGTTCGCAGGTTCGACTCCTGCTTCTCGCACTCTCTTCTCACAAATATTCACCCAATTTCAAACCCGGTCTGAATGATTTGATTGATCTTTATACTTGTCAAATGTGGGTAAAATGGTCAGGTTTTTCGGAGATTCTCACACCAAGAAGAAAACTTTGGTTTTCTGATCATTTGGAACATTTTTTTGAAAATCATCAAGTTCCATCCATCGAACAATCTAATTTTTATTGATTACTGCTATAGAAAGGCCAACTCTGTTGTAATTCAACTGCAAACTTTGCTGGTAGTACGACACGAGTGTTCTTTTGTGGAATGCGACTGGTAGGAAAATGTGTGTGCCTAAAAATTTCTCGTGGATTAGGAAAACACTTCCTTTACGGCGTCCTTTCATGGCGGGGAATAATTTATTTTATTCCGGATCTAAAAACTATACACATTCGAAGAGAAAAAGCAGGTGTGGTTTGACTGACCGATAAAAAACCTCAGGAACCAACAGGCAATGATGAACTCGTACGGGTGAAACTTCCCCAGAAGCGGTACCGTGAGCAGTTCGGGTGCGCCGAACTGATGACGGGTGCCAACCATATTCGCATCCGGTGCTTCGATGGCGTAACCCGGATGGGAAGGATCAAAGGCAAGATCAAAAAGAAAGTCTGGATCCGCGAAGGGGATCTTCTTATTGTCATCCCGTGGAATTTTCAGGATGAGAAATGTGATATCATGTACCGTTATACCGGGCCGCAAGTGGAATGGCTGCGCCGGAACAAATACCTGTGAAATCCGGCATGGAGCGGCAGGATTCTCTTCGATCCCTCATTCATCCAGAAACACTGTTACCAAACGAGGAGATGGGGAACACCCCTACCCTTGTTCAACGCATTTGTTATGAAAAAAATTACAGGGATTGAATCTCAATTTCGTATTGTTTAACCACGAGCAGTGCGGGGATACTTGTATGGGTTGGAACCAGATAAACACCCGGGTTTCCGACCACTTCTGTCATTTTCAGGGTATTTGTAAAGTAATTACTCCATGCGGTGGAATAATCTGCATTCGCATTGGGTGCGTAATGAACATAGATCTTGTCCCCGGCAGGAATGTTGTATTCTGTATAATTGCCTGCCACGAATGCCATCTGGACCGTTCCCACACCTGAACGGGCAAGCATTTCCGTTGAATTAAAATTAATCAGGTAGATCACGGCGGTGTTGGTTGTATCGTCAACAAACCAGCGGGGCTCTGCAAGCATGGTCGATCCCGGCTGGGCAACCTTGCGCAACACAACAGCACCGTTCTCTAAAGAGATCATCGTCTCAGCAGCGTTCGACTGGTACCGGAGATCTCCCGTATGGAATGTTTGAGGCAGGGGCGGGCCTGTTGTAACGGCACCCCCGTCATCAGATATGGTAAACGACGACGTGGTCGTATCATCGTAGCTTGCATTGTAAATGGTCAGCGCACCACCGCCCACTTTCAGCGAAGTCTCTGTGTATGGTACCGTTTTGTAGGCCAGGCTCTTGACATCGTTCTGCAGCACGATCATATTCTTCTCCATAATCTGCTCATCGGCGCTGGTCTGCTGCTTCAACAGCATCGGGTACCCGTACAGGGTTACCAGACCAATACCAGCGATAATGATTGAAAAAATTAACAGAAACCCAATCGACTCTGAAATTCCCGACTCTCTGGTCAGATCCTGTTTCCCGCTCATGACACTCCTCCTGAATTGTACACGATCCTGTTCATGCCTTCACCCGTCGTGTTCCCAACAACACCCCTTGTCGCCCCGATACCGGCAAGGCTCACATTGCTGGTGATGGTATCCCGGGACACCTGCACATTCTGGTCAACAGGATTATCCCCGGGCCCGACTTGGACAAAATATCCTCTCCCGCCGACATCATGCGGGATATCAAAAGATGTGCTGATCGTTCCGTTATTCGGCGCGATCACGTACACATCGACAATCCGGGTGGACACGCCGTTACCGATATCGGAAAATGCAGTGAAGGCAAGCGTATTTGCCGGCCCTTCCATGATATTTGCATTCACCAGAAGCAGCATCAACACCAGCAGGAACATGAGAATCCCGCTCACCATCACGTACTCGATCATCGTCGCCACCCCGGATTCATTATCATGTTCAGAGCGATGCCCACATCTCATCATACAAAGTCACCCCGTTGTTGTAATGGATATTAATGTACGTATGGATATCAGCCGGCGGGTTGGGGAGGGTTACCGAATAATTCACCACCGCATTTTTACGGCTCAGCGCGATCGACTGGAGATCAGTCCGGAAATCCGCATCAGTGGGCACTGATGAAGACTGGATGATAACTGCCTTCACATCACGGACATCGTTTTTTGGGAAATCCAGAACACTTTCAGCTGTTGTCTGGCCGACAACTGTTGCCTGGTTGAGGATCATCGCAAGGAAGAAGAAACTGAAACTTACGATAAATCCCATCAGCACAATCCATTGTGCATCCTCATTCATCCTCGCCATAACAATACCTCCACGAGCGCCGCACGGTTTTTCTGGACATTACTCCCGGTAAATTTTTTGTCCGCGATCACCCATTCCGTAACTTTGACTGCATGTTCTCCTCCGGTGAGGTTACGACTGGCAGCAAGTGGGTATGACTCGATCTGCCCGTCATTGATGTTCCGGTAGGTAACCGAAGCACTAAATTGCAGGTTTTCAGCATGGGACCCTGTCATGTTATTGCAATAATTCAAAAACGTCGTGGTAAATCCTGCACCATTATTTGTTTCAATCATCGACTGGAGCGGACTCTCTGTCATCGTCCCATTCACCGGCGTATTCATCATACGGAGCGCATCGCTCCCGAGCTGTTCCAGCTGCATGTCGCTGATATGTGTATCCCCCGGGGTATAGATGGATGTCCCACCAAGAACGATGTACGCCGTAAGGAGCATGATCAACCCTGCCGACACCCCTTCAATCGTGTAGAGCTGGCCGTCACAATCTACCATACCGCGACCTCAACAACACCTTGATTTAACTGGGGTTGGGTGACATTGTCTGCGTAATAGTTGTAATCAAACGGTCCGCTCACCGAGCTGTTGAGATACCAGCTCGGAGTGTCATGCATGAACGTATAGTTAATGTATAACTGGGTATTGCTGGAAGCCATATCATAAAAAAATCCCCCCGGGAATATGAGTGAAACACTATTGTTGACGATTGCTGGAAGTGATGGGACTGCTGTCGACTTATCATCAATATAGGGGTTATCGTATGGTCGGACTTGCGCTAACGGCGGGAACGGATCAAACGGTGTTGGTTCCGAACGGTAGATGATAATGCTTGACAGGTTGGTGATCGGCAGGGGTACAGATGCGGGATTAACGGTTGCGATGAGATCCGTGAGATTAATCATGATCTGCTCCCTGCGTGGATCTATCTGGTATGCAGGGTTTGTTATGTCCCCCAGCAGTTTTGTGCAGTTGATGTGAACTGAGAATACGTCNNCATTATCTTTTGACTGGTAGTTATGCGCCGTGATCTGGGAGGCGCCGATCGTTGCGTTACTCAACCCCTTGATCATCACAACACGGCGGATATATCCATACCCTTCAGGCTTTGGATCTCCAATCGAGCGGGTGACCGCTGAACCTGACTCCTGAAGAGAAATGTTAAAATTGTACGGGTAGTCCCCGAATATTACCCGCTTGTGATAATCATCGGGGTAAAAAAATACCGTACTGCAGAAAAACCGACCGATCTTTTCACTGGACAGGATATTGGGGGTCTCTTTTGACAGGGCCAGACCAAACCGCACCACCAGATCTTTTTCCAGATCTGACTGGGTCTCCCACGGTGGATTAACCGGCATCCCCGGGTCTTCTACAAGAATAACGCCGGTCCGGTATGCAACCGCATCATAATCAATGGTATTGCTCTGGAGCCCAATCAGAAGTGATGGGATCATGGTCGCAACATAAATGAATGCTACCATAAAGATGGCAAACCCGGCCAGAAAATCGATGGAAAGGTTGGCCGCATCGTCATTCATAGACAGAAATCAACGCTCCCGTAGTTGCATTGAACGTGATAGTCTGTGGTGAATTGCCCGGGGGATACGTTATGGTATAGTCCCCATTCATCAGTTCGAGGATCACACCGGTTTGTGCCTGTGATGAATTTGTTACGGGCATCTGGATTCTGGCCAATGTGATCAGTTCGCCTGGGGTAAGAACCGTAGAGAGGTTGATCTCCTGATTGGGGAGTCCGGCATTCCATGGAATTCTTGCCACTCCGTTACGATCGTATGTGTAGAGCGTGGTCATGTTATCCTCACGGATACCAAATACCCAGCTGGTTGCATCACCGGCACTATTAAGGTTCGTTGCCCGGATATAATGGAGTGTCTGGTTTGTCCGGTTCACCGCCGGGTACGGCTGGTATGTATTGACCTCATTTTCTGCGAATTGCATGTCAATTGGCTGTACAAATGCCAGTTGATGAATCTCGGCAATCCCGAGATTTTTCGGGGTGACATTTACAGGTGGTTTTGGCTGCGGCTGCAGCATGGGCAGGAAAAGAGCGGCACCGAAGCAAAACCCAAGTATCAGGATGATCGCGATAAGAAGAATGGTAAGCCGGCGCATAATGTTCCTTANNGTATGGACAGGACAAGAGATATAAATATTGGTTTTTACCCGTCGCAGGACGGCAGAGTCCGAAAATCAACGTCAGCCCGGTTTTTATTCCCCGTTTTTTTGTGAAGTGATTATTTGTTCCCCGAGGGGCGTGTTGGAACTATCGGACTAACCTGTCATTATAGTGTTTTTCCAGGGTAACTAGTAATTTCGCTGCACAGATTACCGCACAAAAAGAGAGAGTCCTGTTTGTTCGCAAGGGTTATGAAACGATCTTGGAGATCGGTATCTCAAGGATATCTT